>JAQTXN010000019.1 GCA_028688755.1 Methylococcales bacterium
ATTCCTTATTCGCCGTAGCACATTGATAAATTGAACTAATTTCTTGGTTAGCAAGTTTGGCGGTTTTAACATTTTTGGAGTTGTCAATTTATGAAATGGGAAACACCACGTTACACAGATTTACGTTTTGGCTTTGAAGTGACGATGTATATCTACAACCGTTAAAAACAAAAAAGGCTCATTCAAATTTTTGGATGAGCCTTTTTTTTGTGGTAAGTCATGTTTCACAAATCTTTTGTTAAACTTGGTGTGTTTTTAATTTCATTCGAGAAATATCATGATTGAACTAGGCGTTGGTGCGGTGTGGCTTTGGGACAAATACGGCGATAAAATTGCCAAATGGACGCAAAACAAAGCCAAAGAAAAAGGCTTAGAATTCGCCAAAGAGCATTGGGAAAAATTCCAATGGCAACAAGCCGAGCAACGTTACAAAGAAAAATCTTTCAAACTCTACGGCACAACTCGTGTGTTGGGTAATCCAGAGCCTACGGAATTAGAAGGCATTTTCACCGATTTATACATTCTCAATAAACCACTGGCGTTGCGGCATTACAGCATTGACCAATTGCATGAAGCCGATAACCACAAATTACACGGCAAAGAGCAAGAACGTCATAATGGTGTTGCGTTGGTTAAAGAAGAAACAAGTCATCGTTTATTCATTCTGGGCAAACCAGGTGCTGGTAAAACGACCTTTCTGAAATATATCAATCTGCAAGCCGCACAAGGAATGATTGAAAAAACACCTATTTTTATTACCTTGCGCGAATGGACAGACACCAAGAAATCATTGATGGAATTCATTACCGAGTAGTTTGCCATTTGTGGTTTTCCTGACGCGGCATTATTTATTGAGTATTTACTAGAGCAAGGCAACGCCATTGTGTTATTTGACGGTTTGGACGAAGTCAATAAAGAACACAACCAGCGCATTCTCACAGCAATCAAAGATTTTTGTAATCGTTATGACAAAAGCCAATGCTTGATTACTTGCCGCGTTGCTGCCACCGATTATTCTTTTGACGGTTTTCATTATGTCGCAGTAGCGGATTTCACGCCCGAACAAATCGAGGTTTTTGTTAGCAAATGGTTTAAAGCTGAACCTGAAAAAGGCGAATTATTTTCACAAGAATTGAAAAAAGCACAACATCGTGGACTGTGTGAATTAGCTCAAAGTCCGTTATTGCTAGGCATGTTATGTTTGGCATTTGCCGATACGATGGAATTCCCTAGCCGCCGCGCCGAATTGTATGAAGATGCCATAGACGCGCTACTGCGTAAGTGGGATACCTCGCGCTCAATTCAGCGTGATGAAATTTATAAAAATTTAAGCCACAACTTAAAAAAACAATTATTTGCGGCAATTGCTCATAAAACATTTACCGATAATCACTATTTACTCCCTGAAAAAAAACTCAGTGGTTATTTAGAGCTAGGCTTAAAAAAATTACCGCAAACTGACACCGCGCCAGACGGTGAACTTGTATTAAAAGCCATTGAAGCCCAGCACGGTATTTTTGTTGAACGAGCGCAAAAAATTTATTCCTTTGCCCATTTAACGTTTCAAGAATATTTTGCGGCGAGTCACATTGTCAGCAAGTCCGATTATCAAAAACAATTGCTCACACATATTACCGACCCGCGTTGGCGTGAGGTCATTTTGTTGACCACGAGTTTATTGCCAGATGCCGATGATTTTTTCGTACAGTTTCGCCATGCCATTGATGATTTGGTAAGAGCTGATGAAGAATTCGTTAAATTGTTGCAATGGGCAGATAAAAAAGCTGGTCAAAGTGCCGCTGCTTATAAAAAATCGACTTGTCGAAGTTTTTATATTTGTCTCATAGGCTACCACCGAAGTGCCTTCGCTATAGCTCACAACCTAGCCCACGACCTCACCTTCGATCGCATCATCGCCCACGTCAGCACTATCGCCCAAGCTAGTGCCTTAGACTTGACTCTCGAACTAGATCTCGACGAACTCAACCTCACCTTCGATTTAGCTTCTTCATTTGATTCTAAAGAATTAGCTATTGATTATTTACTAGAGATAAACCTATTTGTAGTAAATGTCCCTGTTATGACTAGTAATGTTAAAAACTACGATATAACAATCACATTCCTAAATGACAGCATACAACAAATTTATAAATGGAATTTCAAAGCGTTAGCAGAACAATTAACTCATTTAATGGCTACTTTCCCTGATAACAATGCCTCGCAAGAACAATGGAAATACTTTGCCAACGCATGGCAACAAGTTTTACAGAGGCAACGTAATATTGCTCATAAATGGAACTTAAGGAGTCAACTGAAAATGGACTATTACCGAGCCAATTCCCTGTTATTGGAATGCCTAGACATTGCCACCGTTTCTGACGGTGAGGCAATTAAAGCGAATTTACTCGCGCCCGTGTAACAAATCTTTTGCTAAACGTACTTTTTAAAATCGTATTAGTTGAAACCTCGCACGCTGAAAATATCGGTGCGGTGGCTGGTGGGTTTTTTAGTGATTCAAATACGCCACATAAGTATAACCATCCACATAACGTAATTTATGAACAGAGCCGTAATCGACTTGGAATTGAAAGGCGTTTTTTAACGGTAATTGCAAAATAATTGCTAGCAATGCCCGAATCACACCTGCATGCGTGACAATAAAAACGGTTTGAGTATTTTGCGAAAGTAACATTTGCCAAAATTCGTCAACACGCTGAACCAAATTCGAGAAACTTTCCCCATTTGGCGGCGAACAAGTCACAAAATTTTCAGTCCAATTCGCCACGTCTTCAGAGGGTAAATCGTCAAATAAACAATTTTCCCAATCACCAAAATCCAATTCTTGCAGCCGTTCATCAATCAAATTAGCGTTGCCAAAATAGGAGGCGAGTTTTTGGCAACGCTGCAACGGACTACTGTAAATCACACAGCTGTTTTCAAATTCGGGCAATTTTGTTTTGATTTTTTTAGCTTCTGCTAAAAAATCGTCGCCAACCTCTAAATCCGTTCGACCATAACAAAGTCCCGTTTGCGCGACGGTTTTTGTGTGGCGAATTAAATAAATTTCCATATCGCACTAAGCAAAATATAAAAAAGAACTTCTGAAAATTGCTGACTTGCGCCTAAACAATCGCCTGTGTAACCACCAATTTTTTTGAAAAAATATCGTCCTAATAACGCAGTCGTCCCAATTAAGGGAAAAATGAGCCATACACTTTGTAGCGGCAAAAAAAACAACGGTGCAAAAGCAAAACTCGTGGCAAATAAAAGTTCGCGCCATGTTAATTTTTTGGTTGCCGCGCCCATTTTGCTATTTTCAATGCGAGCATAGTCGTAACAAAACATGAGTTGCAACGGTGCAAGACGACTAATGCTCTGCCCTGCAAAAAGAATAAATGTAATTTCATGCGTTGAAAATTCATTCAACGTCGTCACTTTTAACGCCAATGAAAGCAATAATCCCAACACACCAAACACGCCGATATGCGTGTCTTTCATGATGGTTAGAATTTGCGTTTTGTCAAAACCACCACCAAATCCGTCGCAAACATCCGCCAAACCATCTTCATGCAACGCACCTGTCACGAAAATCCCTGCTGTAATGGCAAGTAAAATGGCAGTGATTTGTGGCAAAAAGATTTGCGTGATAAAAAATGTTACGCCTGAAAAGATGCCAACTATCCAGCCAACAAGCGGCAAATAAATAATCGCTTGCGCTAATTTTTGATAATCAAGCGGCGTAGAAATACGAATGCGGGTGTAAAAACTCACGGCGAGCAAAAATAATTCACGCGAGAACACTGCTCACGCCTGCATTTTCAAAAGTTGCCATGTCATTTAAAAAAGTGACGGCGGATTGAATTAACGGAAAAGCCAACGCGACCGCCGAACCTTCACCTAATCGCAAATTTAAATTTAACAGCGGTTTCGCATTGAATGTTTTGAGCAACGCCGCGTGGGCATTTTCATCAGACACATGACTGAAAACGCAATAATCCAGCACATTTGGAAACAGTTTTGCTGCCACAAGCAACGCGCTTGAGGCAATAAAACCGTCCACCATAATCAGCATTTTTAATTGCGCGGCTTGCAAATACGCGCCAACCATCATAGCAATTTCAAAACCACCAAACGCCTCAAGAATTTGCAACGGTGTTTTTGCGTTTGCATGAAATTGTGCCGCTTGTTGCAAAATGCGATGTTTATTTTCTAATTGCGCGTCATCGAGTCCTGTGCCGCGTCCAATGCAATCTTGCAAAGAAATTTCCGTGAAAGCGTGCATTAAAAGTGATGCTGACGAGGTATTACCAATGCCCATTTCACCAAAACCGATGCAATTGCAACCATCTTGATAACGAGCCAAAACAATCGCCGCACCGCTGTTTATCGCGTCCAAACATTGTGCCTGTGTCATGGCAGTTTCAATTAGAAAGTTGCGCGTACCTTTGGCAATTTTAGCGTTGTGTAATTGTGGATGCGGCGATAAATCCGCGTTAATACCTGAATCGACGACGACTAAATCTAAACCGTTTTGTTTTGAAAAAACGCTTACCGCCGCGCCGCCCGTTAAAAAATTCGTCACCATTTGCGCGGTGACACATTGCGGATAGGCACTTACACCTTCCGTAGCAATACCGTGATCGCCTGCAAACACCACGATGCACGGTTTTTGCAAAACAGGTGAAAGCGAATCTTGAATTAAACCAATTTGCAGCGCGAGCGATTCGAGTTGTCCCAATGCGCCAAGCGGTTTTGTTTTATGGTTGATTTTGCTCTGCAACGCGGCTTTTTTAGCGTCGTTCAACGGCGAAATAGAAAAATTTAACGTCATGATTCGCCCCAAGTATTTTCAAAAATAAAATCTGCCACGTTAGCTCGCATTGCCCAATTTTCTTGTTCTAACATCGGTTTCTCATAAAATTCTTCCACATAACCTAAACATAAAATCGCTAATGGTTTGCTGTCGGCTGGCATTTGTAAAAGCGTTTTTAAGGCTTCGGGGTCAAACATCGACACCCACCCCATGCCAATTCCTTCGGCTCTCGCGGCAAGCCACATATTTTGAATCGCGCAAGAAAGCGAGGCTATATCCATTTCGGGCAATGTACGTCGTCCAAAAATATGTTTTTCACGCTGCTCACAAAGAGCCGCCACAATCACCTCGCCACACTCTAAAATGCCTTCAACTTTTAGTTTCATAAATTCGTCGCTACGTTCATCTAAGGCTTGCGCGGTCAAGATGCGTTCTTGCTCAACAAGCGCGTAAATTTGCGCTTTTAATTCCTGTGAACGGATGCGAATAAATCGCCACGGCTGCATAAATCCAACGCTAGGCGCGTGATGTGCAGCTTGAAATAATCGTTTTAGAATATCACTCGAAATCGAGTGCGGTAAAAAATGACGCATATCGCGGCGTTCATAAATGGCTTTGTAAATAGCGGTCTGTTCTGATTTTGAAAAAGAATTTGCTGATTTTGGATTCGCTAAATTTGGAAATAACGCGCTTACGCCAAGCGGATTAAAATGAAAATAGAAATGCACATACGAGGCAACAACACTGCCTTGCTGATAAACGCCCTCTCCCATTCGTCCATCAGGGCTTGTGGCATTAGCAATCGGTGTGAGCGATGTTTGAAACGTTGAATAATGAAATGTATGACCGCGAAAAGTGTGTTGATTAAACGTCACTTCTTGCAATCCAAGAGCCGATAATTTTTTCTGCATCGTCACAACGCCAGACAAAACACCGAGCATTTCATGTTCTACACCATCTAGGTCAATTAACCTCTCGCTCAAGTACAACATTCCACCACATTCAGCAAATAACGGTTTGTTTTGTTCAACATGATTTCTTAACGCTGCTCGCATTGCGTGATTAGCACTCAATGTTGCCGCGTGTAATTCGGGATAACCACCGACCAAATATACTGCATCCGCTTCAGGCAATATGCTGTCTTTTAAGGGTGAAAAAAAACAAATTTCTGCCCCCAATTCGCGCAAACATGCCACATTTTTTTCGTACAAAAAACAAAACGCTTCATCGCGTGCAATCGCAATTGTTTTACCTGCAAAGTCGGCTGAAATTTTTTGTTGTTGCACGGGTTCTTCGAAAATGACAGGTTGTGGCAATTCGCGTAAATCCGATTTTTCAATTTCATCGGCGAGCAAATCTAATCTTTTTTCTAAATCAGAAAATTCGTTTGCCATTTGCAATCCCAAATGTCGCTCGGGAAAAGAAAAATCATCATTACGAGAAATCGCCGCAACGCGAATAGATTTGGGGACAGCAGATTTCACTAATTCGGCGTGATAAGGCGAAGCAACACGATTGGCGACGGCATTTTTTAAAACCAATTCAGGGCAAAATGTCGCAAGTCCGTGTAAAACAGCGGCAAATGTTTGTGCCATAGCACTCGCGTCAATAACGGCAAGTAACGGCACACCAAATCGTTTGGCTAAATCCGCGCTACTTGGGTTGCCATCAAATAACCCCATCGCACCTTCAATGAGCAATAAATCGGAGTTTTCAGCCGCGTCATAAAGTAATTGCTGACAATGCGCGTCGCCCATCATCCATGTGTCTACGTTATAAACAGCTTGCCCCGATGCCATTGAAAGAATCGTGGGATCGATAAAATCTGCGCCCGTTTTAAAACACCGTACACGCAAACCGTTGCGTGTGAAATAGCGTGCTAAAGCAGCGGTGATAGAGGTTTTACCATGACCCGAAGCAGGCGCGGTGATAAAAAGAGCGGGACATTTTGTAGTCATTATTGACGCTTATTTTGAATTAAAAGTGATTTGAAATGGCAATGCTAAAAAATACGAAAATCGCGAGATCAAGCCGCCAACGTAATGCTAACGCCTGTTGAATTGTCGTTTGTGAAATAGATTGAAGCGCGTTGCCTAATGTAGGTTTGAGTTTTAATTTTCCGTGATAGTGCGCTGCGCCACCGAGCGAAATCTGCAAACTTCCCGCTAATGCGGCTATCGGATAACCTGCGTTTGGGCTGTCTAATTTATGTCCATCACGCCACAAAATTTGCAGACTGTGTTTTTTATTTGACATCAACAAGGCAATTAACATGGCAGTCAAACGTGCAGGAATATAATTTGCGACATCATCTAAACGCGCCGCCACTTTGCCAAATTTTTCATAACGTACCGTGCGATAACCAATCATTGAATCCATTGTGTTAATCGCTTTATAAATCGCAATTCCCGATAATCCAAATAGCATTAAATAAAACAACGGCGCAATCACACCATCGCTTAAATTTTCTGCCCATGTTTCCAATGCCGCTTTGTAAGCGTCATTTTCAGTCATATTTTCTGTATCACGACTGACTAAATGACTAACCGCATTTTGTGGTTGGTCACTTTCTGCCACATTTTTCACGCTTGAATACAACATATTCATCGCTAAACCTGTAGATGCACAAATCGCTAATACCAAAAACTGCAAATTTTCTGGTAACAATGCGCTGAGTTGAATCACCGCAAAACTCACCAACCACGTCACTAAAAGCAAACTCAAAACCAACAACGCGCCACGAAAAATACTGTCTTGGTAAAAACGTTTTTCGAATGCCTGAACAAAATCACCCATAAACATCACGGGATGTTTGCACGGTAATTCACCAAACAATTTGTCAATTAAATAGGCAGCGAGCGCAAGTTCAAACATGAATCGATGCCAAAGCGTGAGCGAGTTTTTCAATGTCGGTTTGCGATTTCACCGCAAAACGAATGTCACGCGCATCTAAAAAATCAAAACTGTCGCATTCTCGAATCAAAATTTTGAATTGCGCTAGTTCTTTTTGAAATTGTAAATTTTCGTTTTTGATTCGCACTAAAACGAAATTTGCAGAGCCTTCGTAAATTTTTTCAAATAAATCAGAATTGATTAAAACCTGTTCCAATTTTTCACGAAGACGTTTTGTCTCAGTTCGTGTTTGATCAATGAACACGGTATTTTGCAATGCGGATTGCATATAAAAATTATCAAACGTTGAAATTCGCCATGACGATTCATGATGATTAAACGCACTCATCCATTCGTTACAACCTGCGATAAAACCCACTCGGACGCCCGCACAACCATAAAATTTACACAGCGATTTCACGACAAAAAGTTTTTTGTATTCACCCAGAAATTGCATCATCGACGGTGCATCGCAAAAATCTAAAAACGATTCATCGACAATAATCGTGCAATTTGTCGCTTTCCAATGAGCAAATAAAGCCGCCAAATCATAAAGTTTGCCATCAGGTGTAGACGGATTTACGAAAATAATCGTGCTGTTTTCAGGAACGGGTGCAAATAAATCATCGTCAAGACGATTGATAATGTGCAAATGGCAATTTAACGATTCGGCAACACGCCCATAATCACTAAATATCGGCGCATAAAGCACCAAATTTTTAGGTTTTAAAAACCGAAGCAATGCAAAAATTGCCGCACTTGCGCCATTAAAAACTTCGATTTCAACATTTTCTGCCAAAGTGTGACGCTGTTTGATAGCGTGTTTTAAATCGGTGTAATTCGGGTCAGCGTAAGGCTGGAGATTAAGCGGCAATTCTCGCCAATCAACGGCTTGTTCAAAATGAATGTTGGACGAAAAATCGATAATTTCGTTTGCATTGCAGCCCAATTTCTCTGCAAAAGCGTAAATGTTACCGCCGTGAAAAGTCATATTTATTAGAAAATTGAAAAGCGGCTTACAAAATTTGCAAACCGCTAATTTTTGAAAAACTACGCTGTTTTTGATGTTTTAAAATCAGGCAACATTTTGATTACTTTCACTGCGGCAAATCCTAAAACAACGTACATCACTGCATAACCCGCGTAAGTTGGATAGTAATTCAATGCACGTTCCACATATTCTGTCATTGTGCCATTCGAATGACGACCTGATAACCAATAAAAACTACCGTTTGATAATAAAAATGCGGTGGTTGTCGATGCTAATAACGTTGCCATTGCAGGAATAGAAAGCGTCACTTCAGTCCCTTGCATCGATTTGAAATGGGCGGCTAAACGTCCACCAAACCACATGGCAAAATAGGTTGGAATCAAGAAAACGTAAGCAGGTGAAACGCAAAAATCGCTCACACCCAAATGCGAAATTGCAACGTAATCAAGCAAACCTGCTTCAAGCAATAACGCAATAAAAAAAGTGCGTGAGCTGAAAAATAAACCTGCTAAGAAAAACACTGCAAGTGACGCATCAGGTAGAGAAAATGCACTGCCAAAATGGTGCATTCGTGTTGCCCCCATCAAAGCGACCAAAGGTAAATAACGGTAAATTTGTTTTGTGTTCATAAAATTTCTCGGTTAATTGTTGTAATGAATTGAGACAAAAAAGTTTCGATCTGGCGAATTGTAAGTATTTACGGTTTGATAATTTTTATCGAGCAAATTGTTCAGTTTCGCGCTCAACATCCAATTTTTATTGAAATGATATGCCGAGCGCAAATCGACTGTCACAAAACCACCAACAGGCGTTTTATTTGCTACGTCATCAAAACGATTACCTTGTGCAATCACCGCTGCACCTAAATCAATATCAGTAAACGATTTAGATAAATCAAACGCTAAGGTTTTATCGGCTCGACGTGGCAAACGTTGTCCCGTTAATTTGTTTTCAGGATTGAGCAAATTCATGGTTAATTTTGGACGAAAACCATAAACTTCAGTGCCAATTTCAGCTTCAATGCCTTCAATTTGCGCTTTGCCGATATTTTGCGGCGGCCAACTCGCAATTAAATTATCCACGTCAATATGATATGCCCGCAATTCCCATTGTCCCCAATGATGGTCGCCAACCAAACCCGCTTCATACGATTTCGATTCTTCGGGCAACAAATTGGGATTGCCACCACCAAACCCCGAATTAGGCCAATAAAGTTGATTGAATGTTGGGGCTTTGAACGCATTGCCAAAATTTGCCAACATGCTAATACCGTGTTGCCAATTGAAACGCCAACCGACACTGCCTGTTACATAATTTCCAAATGTTTCATTATTATCAAAGCGTACCGAGGCATTCACAAAATGGTCAGTAAAAAATTGGCTGTGCAATTCGCCAAAAACGCCGACATCATAACGTGATTTTTGCTGATAAATCGTGGTGCTATTCACTTCGTCAAAACGATAATCTGAACCGACAATCAATTGATGCTGGTCGGTAACGTGAAATTGATTTAACCAACTTGCATTCCAGCGCGTACTTTCAAACAAACTGGTAAATTTCCCCACAGGCGTAAAATTTTTACCTTCATCATTCGTTTGACCTAAACGTAGTGTTGAACGCCAATTTTTTGTGAAATCCATGTTGCCTGATAGCGCAATGACTTGGTTCACAAATTCGCTATTGTTTTCTGATTTTGTATTGAAACCGTCAAATTCATTCGTTCCTTGCGCTCGCATAAAACTCGCTTCGACATCGGCGTTATTGTCGAATTTGTATCCAGCTCGCGCATTCACAGCGGTGTTTTGATAACCATCTTTATCTTGGTCTGCTGGAGCGCGTTGCGCTGAAAAACCTTCACTTCCTAAATGTGACGCACCAACGCTGTACCACGCATTTTTGTATTTTCCACTTGCGGTTCCTGCGCTGCGATGAGTGTAGTATGAACCGCCACCTGCATCCAACGTGAATTTTGGCGTTTCGCTATCGCCACCTTTTCGGGTGAAAATTTGAATCACGCCGCCAATTGCTTCGGAGCCATATAAACTCGATTGTGAACCACGAATAATTTCGACCCGTTCAACTTGTTCCATCGGAATGTTTTCAAATGCAGCGGTGCCTGTCGTCACTGAACCCATTTTAATGCCATCAATTAACACCAAAATGTGATCCGCGTTTGTGCCGCGAATAAAAACGCCTGTTGATTTGCCGTAGCCGCCATTTTGCACCACATCCACGCCTGTTGTGCCGCGCAGTAATTCAGGCAAAGTACGAACTTGCAAGCGTTCAATATCAGCTCGCGTGTAAATTGTTGCTGCTGTAGCAAGTTGATTTTTCGCTTCGTCGCCCGAGCGCGTTGCCGTAACCACCATTTCAGGTAAACTTTCGGGAAGTGATTCTTGCGCGTGTAACGAGGTAAAACTCGCTAATAACAGCGTGGGAAATAGGATTTTTTGCATGGTTGTTTGTCCTTTTTTGTGCCGCCCGCACAAAATGTAAATGAAGAAATGGGCAGCAAAAGGCAAAAGAAAACCACAACGTAACTGGCGTTTGAGTGTGTGAATTTCTTTCAAATACAGCCCGCCGCTGCCCTGAAATAAACACTTTTAGGTCGGTCTCCTGACTTATTAAGCGGTTTTACAACCAGACGTTCTTTGTCTTCCCATGAATTCACAGTGACATAAGAAAGAACGCTTCACTTAATTTACAGTTGCGGGGGCAGTTTTGGACTTTAACCAAATTCCCGTTTACTCCGTTTGGAACGGACACCTAAAAGCGAGCGCGAATTATAGTCGCAAGTTAGAAAAAAACTTTAAAAAATCGTATGAAATCGATAATTCGCCCTTACTGCGGGTTAGTAAAACGACACTTTGCCTGTTTCAATGTCGTACATGCCACCAACAATATCAATTTTCTCCGCTTGCAATAAATTCGTGAGTACAACGCTGCGCTGTTTAATTTGCTCGACCATTAACCGCACATTTTTTTCCGAAACTTCTTGAATTAGCTGTTCATCATGTCCAATTTCATGAACGTGATGCACTGTACAAACATCATTAACCGCAGGTTGGATTTTATCGAGCAATCCCGTTAAATGATCCAGTTTAACGCCCGCACAAGCTCCTTTAATCGCGCCACAATGCGTGTGTCCTAACACCACAATCAATTTTGAACCTGCTACCGCACACGCATATTCCATGCTGCCTAAAATGTCGTCATTGACAACATTCCCCGCAACACGCGCACTAAATACGTCGCCTAAACCTTGATCAAAAATCAACTCAACGGAAGTACGCGAATCCATGCAACTGAGAATAATCGCAATCGGAAATTGCCCGTCGCTGGTGTCGTTGACTTGCTCAAGAAAATTACGATTCGATTCGAGGTTATTCACGAAATTCGCATTGCCTTCTTTTAAAATTTGTAAAACCTGCGGCGGGGTTAGTGCTTGCTGCGTTTCGTAAGTGTGTGCGCTCACATTTTCAACAGGTTTTAAAATCCCAAAACCGCGCACGTTTTGCAGCGTTAATTGAATTTGTTTGAGTGGTGCTTCTTTTTTGAAATCTCGAATCACTTCAAATACATCGTAATCCAGATATTTCGAGCGCGTTGCATCAATCACAATTTCACTGTTTGCAGGCAGTTGATCGAAAGTTTGTTTGAGCGCAGCCTTACTTAAAAAAGAAACATGTTCATTCAAACGAAAGAAAATTTTATTGCCGATGCGAGTTTCCCGAAAATTAAACGCCGCTTTGTAATTTTCTAACACAATTGAAAGCAACGCACAGGCTAGACCAATCACAACACCAATAACTAAATTGGTAAAAATCAATCCTAAAATCGTGAAAATGAAGGGAATGAAATGGTACATTCCTGCGTGATACATTTTTTTGAAGGTTCGAGGGCGCATCAATTTATAACTCACCACCAACAAAATACTCGCAAGGCTAGCAAGCGGGATTTTATTTAACCATTCGGGAATAAATAAAACCGTGATAAACAGCAAACCACCTGAAATGAATCCTGATGCTTTTGTTTTTGCGCCTGATTGAATGTTGATGGAACTGCGAATAATTACTTGTGTCATCGGTAATCCGCCGAGTAATCCTGATGTGATATTACCTATTCCTTGAGCAATCAACTCTCGATTTGGCGGTGTCACTCGCTTAAACGGATCTAATTTATCTACCGCTTCAATTGAAAGAAGCGATTCTAAACTTGCTAAAAAGGCAAGCATTAACGCACTTGTATAAATAGCGGGATTTAAAAATTGTGAAAAATCGGGGCTGTGCATTTGCAACAACAAATCACCAACGTTTTGTGCCACAGGAATAGAAACTAAATGTGATTCTTTCAGTGCAATGTCAGGTGAAAAATGTTGTAACAACGTGTTAATGGCAACGCCAACTAAAATGGTAATTAACGTGCCATGCAACACTTGAAAAAAACTGCTTTTTTTCATTTTCGGACGTTCCCAAAAAATCAAAATAGCAAGTGATACAACGGTAATGCCAATCGCCGTGAGTGACGAGAATTGTATCATGTGAGTGAGTTCTGAAAAGGTCGAATAATTGTCATTTTGAAAAAAAGACAAATCGCCTTCGTAATCACTGTCATAACCAATGGCGTGCGGAATTTGTTTAAGAAAGATAATAATCCCGATGCCTGAAAGCATCCCTTTAATAACCGAGCTAGGGAAATAATGGGCAATTGACCCCATGCGAGCCACGCCCATGATGACTTGAATCAGCCCAGCCAGAATCACCACAGATAAAAAGCTTGCAAAACCCAGCTGCCCAATATCACTTAGCATAATTACAACAAGCCCTGCTGCTGCACCACTAACACCTAATGCCGAACCACTCAGTGGCGCAACCACTAACCCACCGATGATGCTTGCAATTAACCCTGCAAATAACGGTGCGCCTGATGCTAATGCAACGCCAAGTGATAAAGGAACCGCTACAAAAAAAATCGCAATACCCGCTGGAATATCGCATTTTAGATGTTTAGACAGCATGAGAACTCCATTGAATTGTGCCTTAAGAAAAAAATAGTATAAACAACCTTTCTGCGTGGCAAAATGACAATTGACGAGAATCGTTCATAATACGCAGTTTCACAGTGAGGATAATTCATGACTCTTAAAATTACATTTTCTCGCAAACTCGCCAGCCAACTTTTACATGATGCTCAACAATCACCTGATGTTGAAATTTGTGGTTTGGTAAGCAGTAAAAATAATGCACCGTATCGTTGCTATCCGATTGATAATGTTTCGCCCCAACCACAAAATCGTTTTCAGCTCGATGATAAACAACACATTAGCGCGTTAAAAACCATGCGTGAAAATGGTGAAGAACTTTTTGCCATTTATCATTCTCATCCTAGTGCGCCTGCGTGTCCTTCGCTTTTAGATTTAGAAATGGCGAATTATGAAAACGCGCTGTACTTTATTATTTCGTTAAACGTCAAAGGCATTTTAGAATTACGCGCCTTTCAAATCGAAAATAAACAGGCAACTGAAATCGCCATTACGTTGTAATCTTTTAACTTTTAAAACACTTTAACAATGAAAAAACTCTTATTACTCGCCCTTCCCGCCTTATTCCTTTCAGGTTGCTCGGATAAAAATAATTATGAAGCCGCCGTACTTGCTGATTTAAAACGTGAAGAAAGCAAAGATCCAAAAGATTACAAAGTTGATCCTGAAAAAATGGCAGCTTGCATTGTGAAAACCTCTGCCCAAAATATGCACGGTTTGTTTGAGTTTGATCCCGATCGTTTAATGGCTTATCGCAATTACACCAAAATGCTCACACTCACTGAATCGCCTGATCCGAAAAAAACAATGGAAGAGTTGCGTAACGAATTTGGTTCTGTGCAAGAATTAACCGCCGCTCGCAGTAACTACATTGAGAGTCAGTTAGGGTGCTTAGAAACATTTGTTGCCAGCAGTGATGAAAAAGTAGAGAAATAATTTAACGTCAAAACGAGGTGTGAAATGAAAGAAGTTTTACTAGTGAGTTTAAGTACGTTGTTTTTAACTGGTTGCGTTTATTCGCATGCGTCGCCTTATGGGTATTCGCGCTACACGGTTGTTACACCAACACCTGTTTATCCTCGTTATGAAGCACCGCGTTATTACACGCCAGCTCCTGCGCCGCGTATTCGCCATTATGAATATTATGAAGACCACCCTCGTTTTCATTCACATCAGCATTCACGCCGTTATTGGTAACAACAAAAAAGGTCGATTGCAAACGCAATCGACCTTTTTTATTTGCCACCAAAACACGCTTTATTTCAAAACACGCAACGCAGGTTTTGCTTTCTTAGGCGGTTCAGATGGTGGTGGCGGTGGCACTTCGTCTTGCGGCTCTTCAGCCTCAAACACCATACCTTTACCATTTTCTTTCGCATAAATAGCTAAAACCGCACTAATTGGTGCTTTGACATAAGTCGATTTTCCGCTAAAGCGCGTGTTGAATTCAATCGCCGTATTTCCCAAATCAAGTGCTTCAACGGCTTGTGGACGAATGTTTAAAATAATGCGCCCATCTTGCACAAATTGCATCGGCAAAACAGCATGTGGATTTTCGGCATCAACCAGCAAATGTGGCGTGAGCTGATTATCTAAAATCCAATCGTAAATAGCACGAATGAGATACGGTTTTAATGGTGTCATTTGGGTAGTTCCGCCATATCTTTTTCAGCATCACTTAAACTGCGTGCAAACGCTGAACGTCTAAAAATACGTTGTGCGTATTTGTTAATTGCATCGTCGTGCGCTGCACTCAAATCAATTCCGATGCTCGGCATTCTCCAAAGCAACGGTGCAATCACGCAATCCACCAACGAAAATTCATCGCTCATAAAATACGGACGGGCTTCAAAAATTGGCGCGGCATTAAGCAAACTTTCACGCAACGTTTTTTTCGCTTTAGCCGATTTTTTTTCGCCTGTATAAAGCACGTCATCGAGTAATTGATACCAATCTTGGTCAATACGTTTAATGAGCATTCGCGCCGTCGCACGCGAAACAGGATCCATTTGATGCAATGGCGGGTGCGGAAAACGCTCATCAAGATATTCCATGATGATACGCGAATCATAAAGCACTAAATCTCGCTCAACCAACGTAGGTGAAACACCGCGCGGATTATCAGCGGTCGCTGCACACTGAGGATTGTCGGCAAGTAATTCTTTAGGTGGTTTTTCTGGGTCATAGAATTCAACATCAGCAGCGATGCCTTTTTCTTGCAAAACAAAACGAGCGCAATGGCTCAAAACACAAGTAGGAGAAGAATATAGAATCATAACGGATTTACGGGTAACTAAGTTGGACACAAACAAAACCTCATAATGAGGAAAAATGAGGTCGTATCATAACATGATTGAATTTGAAGCGGGGGAAATGACTGAAAAACACCTTGTTTTTCAGTCATTTAAAATTTTAATGCACGTCTTTCCAGTATTCTTTTTTCAGCAAATACGAAATCACTAAGAAAATTAACAAGAAGAACAATACATATTTTCCCATTTGTTGACGCTCAAGTTGCACAGGCTCACCAACATAAACAAGGAAATTGACTAAATCATTCACCGCCGTATCAAATTCTTTTTCAGACATGGTGCCTTCGCTGCCTTTTATCAACTTTGTTAGCACCTTTTTTTCACCTTCAGTTTCAAAAACAGGTTTTTGCTCACCTTGTAATTGCCAAAGTGGATTAGGCATCCCCACATCCTCAAAAATGGCATTGTTCACACCAAATGGACGACTTTTGTCAGTATAAAAACCTTTCAAATAGCTATAAAGCCAATCTGCGCCGCGTGAACGGGCAATTAACGACAAATCAGGTGGTTGAGTTCCAAACCATTTTTCCGCGTCATGTTTATTCATCGCGGTGTGTAATTGGTCATAAATACCTGCGCCTTCTGGTGCAATGTCGGCTAAAACGTGTTTTTCGTCTATGCCCAAATCATTGGCAATTCGTAAATAACGAATTTGTTTCGCGCTGTGACAACCAAGGCAATAGGTCACAAAATGTTTCGCACCACGTTGCAGTGACATTTTATCGGTCAAATCAATGTCTGCATCTTGTAACTCTGCACCACCTGAGGCAAAAACATTTAGCGAGAGTGAAAGTAAAAGAAGTGAAAGTAATTTTTTCATTAGTCTAGGCTCTCTTTCAAATTTTTAGCCGTGCGAATTAAGACATTTTTCGCGCCCGTTGGATTGAATCCGCGTTTTGAATTTTCACCATCCGTTACAAGCGTGACTTCATCAAATACCGCTTTCATTTCAGGAATACGCTCTTCCAAAGTTGGTTCCATCGTGATGTGATTTGGCACAGGTTTGAGTTTTTCCCAACGTGTGTAGATAGGCATCAACAAAAAGAAACCAAAATAATATGCTGTAAAAATACGCGCCATTACGGTGGCTAAAGGTGTGACAGGTTGTGTGCCTAAATAACCTAATGCAATGAAGCTCACCACGAATAACATCAACGCTTTTTTGTAAATACCACCGCGATAACGAATCGATTTCACTTTGCCACGATCGAGCCAAGGTAATAAAAACAACACCACAATCGCGCCACCCATGCCAATTACGCCCGCAAATTTGTCAGGAATCGCGCGTAAAATTGAATAGAACGGCGTGAAATACCAAACAGGTGCAATGTGTTCAGGGGTTTTCATCGGATCAGCAGGAATAAAATTGGCGTGTTCTAAAAAGTAACCGCCCATTTCTGGCATATAAAAAATGACTGTCGCAAAGAAAATCAAAAATACTGCCACACCCACGACATCTTTAACTGTGTAGTAAGGGTGGAATGGGATTCCGTCTGTTGGATGTCCCCAAGGATCTTTTGATTTTTTAATATCTACGCCATCAGGGTTATTTGAGCCAACTTCGTGCAACGCAACAATGTGCATAAACACCAATAAAACTAAAACCAATGGTACAGCGATAACGTGAAATGCAAAAAAGCGGTTCAAGGTCGCATCCGAAATAACGTAATCGCCGCGAATCCATAACGCTAAATCGTCGCCCACAACAGGAATCGCGCTGAATAGCGAAATGATAACTTGTGCGCCCCAATAAGACATTTGTCCCCAAGGCAATAAATACCCCATGAAGGCTTCTGCCATCAACGCGACAAATAACAACATCCCGAAAATCCAAATCAACTCGCGCGGTTGTTTAAATGAACCGTAAAGCAAGCCTCGGAACATGTGCATATAAATCACAATGAAAAATGCGGATGCGCCTGTTGAGTGCATATAACGCACTAACCAGCCCCAATTTACGTCGCGCATAATGTATTCAACCGAATCAAACGCGAATTTTGCATCGGGTTTGTAATTCATCGTCAGCAAAATGCCCGTGATAAATTGATTTACTAAAACCAATAGCGCAAGCGAGCCGAAGAAATACCAAAAGTTAAAGTTTTTTGGCGCGTAATAATGCGCCATGTGTTCATTCCAAACTTGTGCGAGCGGAAAGCGGTCTAAAACCCAATTGCCGCACATTCTTAAACGAGTCGGTTTTAGGTTCATGCTGTTTTCTCCTCTTCACCAACAATAATTAACGAGTCAGTGACATAGCGATAAGGGGGAACTTCTAAATTAGTTGGCGCAGGAACGCCTTTATAAACACGTCCAGCTAAATCAAACCATGAACCGTGACAAGGACAGAAAAAGCCTCCTTTCCAATCCGCACCTAAATCGTGTGGGGCAACTTCGGGACGAAACGTTGGTGAGCAACCCAAATGCGTACATAAACCGACAGCCACAAAAATTTCTGGCTTCATCGAGCGCGCAGGATTTTTGCTTGAAGCTGGTTGCTCTGATTCATTTGATTGCGGGTCGCGTAATTGTCCATCTAAGGTTTTCAAGGTTTCTAACGTTTCAGGCGAACGTTGCAAAACCCAAACAGGCTTCCCGCGCCATGCAACACGAATGAGTTGTCCTTCTTCTATTTTGCTAATATCGACTTCAACGGGTGCACCTGCTGCCATCGCTTTTACGCTTGGTTGCATTTGCGACAAAAAAGGCACGGCTAAATAACCCGTGCCGACTGCGCCTACGACCGTTAATGCCGTGGTGAGAAACTGCCGTTTTGACTTATCAACGGTTTCGTCAATCATAAAACTCTCCTGTTAGTTACTGCATTTTTCTTGTTTTTATCGCGGGCAATATACCATTAGACAGTTGTTCGTTTGAATAGTTTGTGTGGATTTAGGTGGGAAATCTGACAATTTATTAGTTTTATGTTTGAAAAATGACATAATCATCCTCCAGTATCCTCAAAATAAAGCCATTTCTGCGATTCCTTTTACACCTTTCGCCTGCAATGTTAGACTTAGCACATTCAATTTATTGCTTTTAATTTCATTTTTTAAATCAAACACGCATGGATAATCGCGGTCATCATCCAAATCAAAATAGTTTAGTGAGCGTTCATAATTTGACGTTTTCGCGCGGCGAAAAGAAAATTTTTGACAACATTTCACTCGAATTTGAACGTGGAAAAATTACCGCAATCATGGGTCCTAGCGGCACGGGTAAAACCACGTTACTCAAACTTATCGGCGGGCAACTCTTCCCAGAAAATGGCAACATCATGGTGAACGGGCGCGATGTGCATCATTTGAAACGGGACGAGCTTTATACCTTGCGAAAACGCATGGGCATGTTATTTCAAAGTGGTGCATTGCTAACAGGCATGAATGTGTACGATAACGTTGCCTTTCCGTTACGCGAACACACACATTTGCCTGAATCAATGATTCGTTCGTTAGTTTTGATGAAATTAGAAGCCGTTGGTTTGCGCGGCGCACGCGATTTGATGCCCAATGAATTATCAGGTGGTATGGCACGCCGCGTTGCCTTAGCAAGAGCCATTGCGCTTGATCCGATGATGATCATGTACGATGAGCCTTTTACGGGACAAGATCCCATTTCAATGGGCGCGTTGGTGCTTTTGATTAAGTCGCTTAATACGACGTTAGGTTTGACCAGTATTATCGTTTCGCACGATGTTTATGAAACGGCTGCCATTGCAGATTACATTTATGTTTTGTCAGAAGGTAAAGTCGTTGGACAAGGAACGCCACAAGAAATCAAAGAATCATCGTCGGAATGGGTGCAACAATTTATGAACGGTGCAGCCGATGGCCCAGTGCATTTTCACTATCCAGCAAAAGAAAAATATATGGATGATTTACTGCACTGCGATAAATCCCTATTTTCACGCAAACGCTTATTTGGTGAAAAACCCGCCAAACGTAGACGGTATTCGTAATGGAATTTTTTAGATATTTAGGCGCAAATACTCGCGAAAGTTTCACCAAACTTGGGCGTGGTAGTTATTTTTTAATAGGGATGCTGGCAGGCATTTCGAGCGTACTAGTTCGCCCGCATTTGATTCTAAAACAAATGCACTCCGTCGGCGTGCTGTCGTTTTTGATTATTTTCATTTCAGGGCTATTCGTCGGCATGGTGTTAGGCTTGCAAGGCTTTTATATTTTGTCGCGCTTTGGTGCTGAAGAAACACTAGGTGTGATGGTTGCGGCTTCGCTGGTTCGTGAATTAGGGCCTGTCGTTTCGGCATTATTATTTGCAGGACGAGCTGGATCAGCATTAACGGCTGAAATTGGTTTGATGAAAGCAACCGAGCAGCTATCTGGCATGGAAATGATGGCGATTGACCCGATTAAACGCATTATTTCGCCCCGATTTTTAGCAGGTTTTTTGTCAATGCCACTGCTTGCAGCACTGTTTAGCGCAGTTGGAATTATGGGTGGGCAAATCGTGGGTTGTGGATTACTCGGCGTTGACGACGGTGCATATTGGTCGCAAATGAATGCCGCGATAGATTTTCAAAAAGACATTATCAATGGCGTAATCAAAAGTCTTGTTTTTGGTTTTATTACAACATGGATTGCACTGTTTGAAGGTTATGACGCAGTGCCAACAGCAGAAGGCGTAAGTCGTGCCACAACCCGAACGGTCGTCAATTCAGCGTTTAGTATTTTAGGATTAGATTTTATTTTAACTGCACTTATGTTTGGAGATAATTAAGGTATGCCACATAACAAAACACAAGACACGTTGGTGGGTTTATTTGTTGCCGCTGGCATTGCGAGTTTGTTTTTTTTGGCATTGCAAGTCAGTAATTTAAGCTCCTTTACCAAAGGCAATACTTACGAAGTTGTAGCGAGATTTTCAAATTCGGGCGGCTTAAAAGCGAAAGCGGCAGTCTCAGCAGCTGGCGTAAAAATTGGTAGTGTCAAATCCATTACGTTTGACCCGAAAACCTTTGAATCTATTGTCAAAATGGACATCGACGCGCAATACAACACGTTACCCGATGATGTGACAGCAAGCGTTTATACGGCAGGCTTACTCGGCGAACAATACGTTAGCTTAGACGGTGGCGGTTCGGATGATTATTTGAAAAATGGTAGCAAAATTGAAATCACGAATTCTTCGTTAATTTTAGAAAAAGCCATCGGACAATTCCTGTTCAAATCTGCCGAAGAAAATAAAGGCAGCGGCGACAAAAAAAATAATCCTAAAAAATGAGCAAACTTAGTATCGCCTCAAAAGGCAACGGACAATGGTTAATTCACGGTGAACTGACCTTTGCGAGTATTCAAGGCAAATTCATTGAATCACCGCCATTTTTACGCGCAGGCAGAGATATTATTTTAGATTTCTCGCAAGTCACAAGTACCGACAGCGCAGGACTTGCGCTCATGATTGAGTGGATAAAACTCTCACGTCATCAGCGCACACAATTACATTTTAGAAATGTGCCAAAGCAGTTGCTAAATTTAGCAAAACTTAGCGGACTTGATAAAACGCATTATTTTTCACACAACTCAAAAAAAACAATTGAACACACATGGATAAATTGATTATTACAGGCGGGGCGCGACTTGACGGCGAACTGCGAATTTCTGGGGCAAAAAATGCCGCGTTGCCAATTTTAGCCGCAACACTGCTTTCGCACGCGCCTGTGAGTGTGGGAAATGTTCCGCATTTACACGATATTACGACCACAATGGAATTACTTGGTCGCATGGGTGTGGGTTTAACCATTGACGAAAAAATGAACATTCAAGTCGATACCAGCACGATTAACAGTTTTGTTGCGCCGTATGAATTAGTGCGAACAATGCGAGCGTCGATTTTGGTTCTAGGGCCTTTGTTAGCACGATTTGGTGAAGCACACGTTTCTTTACCTGGTGGTTGTGCGATTGGCTCACGTCCTGTTGATATTCATTTAAGTGGTTTAGCTCAAATGGGCGCAGAAATTACCCTTGATGGCGGTTTTATTCACGCCAAAGCGAAACGTTTGAAAGGTTGCCGCCTTGTTTTAGAACAAATTACGGTCACAGGTACAGAAAATTTGTTGATGGCAGCGGTTTTAGCCGAAGGCACAACCATTATGGAAAATGCCGCCAAAGAACCCGAAGTGACCGATTTAGCGCATTTTTTAAACAAAATGGGCGCGAAAATTACTGGCATCGGCACAGACGTTTTGACGATTGAAGGCGTAGAAAAATTAGGCGAAACCACCATTCATTACGATATTTTGCCCGATCGCATTGAAACAGGAACATATCTTTGTGCAGCGGCAATTACAGGTGGACGAGTGAAACTCAAAGACACGCGCCCTGATTTGCTCGATGCCGTGTTAGCAAAATTAGTGGAAGCGGGCGCAGAAATTAAAACAGGTGAAGATTGGATTGAACTTGATATGCACGGCAAACGCCCGAAAGCCGTTTCAGTTCGCACATTACCCTACCCTGCTTTTCCAACTGACATGCAAGCGCAATTTTGCGCGATGAATGCTGTTGCAGAAGGCGTTGGGGTGGTGACAGAAACCGTTTTTGAAAATCGTTTTATGCACATTCATGAATTACAACGCATGGGCGCAGATATTCGCCTTGAGTCTAATACTGCAATTTGTACAGGCGTTGCAAAATTAAAAGGTGCGCCTGTGATGGCAACCGATTTACGCGCCTCGGCAAGTTTAGTTATTGCCGCGTTAGTTGCAGAAGGCGACACAAAAGTGGATCGTATTTATCACATTGACCGTGGTTACGATCATATCGAAGAAAAATTAGCTCAACTTGGCGCGACGATTCGTCGTGTACCGAAATAAGGCGGTTTGTGATGATTACAATAGCCGTTTCAAAAGGACGCATTTACGAAGAAGCGTTGCCGCTACTTGCAAAAATGGGCATTCGACCGATTGATGACCCCGAAACCAGCCGCAAATTGATTTTGCCAACGACGCGTGACGATGTTCAACTCGTGATTATTCGTGCAACCGATGTGCCGACATTTGTCGAATATGGAGCAGCGGATATGGGCATTGCGGGCAAAGACGTTTTAATCGAACACGGTGCAGAAAATTTGTACGAGCCGCTGGATTTAAATATCGCCCGTTGCAAATTGATGACTGCCGCTCACAAAGATGCACCTGCTATTTCAGGACGTGTGCGCGTGGCGACGAAATACGTCACGATTGCACAATCGTATTTTGCAAGTTTAGGAATTCAAGCAGAAATTATTAAACTTTACGGCTCTATGGAACTTGCACCGCTAGTTGGTTTAGCCGATTGTATCGTCGATTTAGTTGATACGGGCAACACGCTTCGCGCTAATAATTTAGAACCACGCGAGTTAATCATGAATATCAGCTCGCGTTTGGTGGTCAATAAAGCCTCGATGAAAATGAAAAATTCCGTGATTAGCGAATTATTGACGCAGTTTGAGCGAATACTAGCAGAGCAATGATGCTCAACCATTTTGAATAAGTGAAATTTTATGTATATCAAATCGTTGAGTTATGAAGACCAATCTACAGATTGGAAACTGGAAAAGATAGAATTTAAACCACTGACGTTGTTAGTGGGTGTTTCTGGTGTTGGTAAAACTCGAATACTAAAAGCATTGCTTAGTCTAAAAGAGATTTCGCGTGGAAAATCTTTAAACGGTTTGTCATGGAACATTGAATTTAGAACTAGTACGGGATTAGAGTGTACATGGTGTGGTGCTTTTGAAAACAAAGGATTTATCCCAGAGTTTATATTTCAGCTAGTTGATGATGAAAATGAAAGAAACAAATTCTGCATAGATAATGAACAGTTGTTTATTGATGGCAAACTAGTTATTGATAGAAACAAGGATGGGATTACTTTTAGAAATGTTAAAACAGTAAAATTATCGCAACAGGAAAGTGTCATTTCTTTATTAAAAGAGGAAGTACAAATAAAGGATATTCACGAAGATTTTAAAAAAATTCTTTTTGATAATAATGCTGGCAACAGTTCTGGACTTGAAAATTTTATATTCAATGGCGAAATAAAATCAAAATCTCAAAAATATAAAAATTTGAAAGCTATTAGAAATAGCAATGAAAGTATTAAAACGAAACTTTGTCTGTTGTATAAAAATCAAAAAGATTCATTTAAAAAAATAGCAGATGATTTTACTGACATATTTCCATACATTGAGGACGTTCGAGTAGAACCTATCAGCGATGAACATAAAAAAGTTCATCCCATTTTTCGTGACTTACCAATTATTCAAATTAAAGAAAAAACCGTATCACATTGGATAGACGAATTTAAAATGTCGTCAGGTATGCTTAGAACGTTATTACATATTGCGGAATTGCATTTATGTGCTGACGAAAGTGTTATTTTAATTGATGAATTTGAAAATAGTTTGGGAATTAACTGTTTAAATCAAATAACTCGCAGCATACTTACTTCGGAGCGTAATTTACAATTTATCCTTACTAGTCATCATCCTTACATCATTAACGATATAGGTTTTTCTCATTGGAAAATCGTAACCAGAAAAGGTGGTGTGGTGACAGCTACTGATGCTGAATTATTAGGAATTGGTAATTCAAAACATCAAGCATTTACACAACTCGCCAATTTAGCAGAATACTCGGAAGGTATTGAAAGTTGAATATCTACTTTCTTGTTGAAGGCGCAAAAACCGAGCCTAAAGTTTATCCTCAATGGCTACGTTATCTGATTCCTGAATTGCTCCAAGTGAAATTTGCAAGAGAGGCGAAAGAAAATAATTATTATCTTTTGAGTGGCAAGGGATCACCGCGTCTCCTTACTGAAGAACTTGCCAATTCGGTGACAGAAATTATCGAATTAGGTAATTACAATCACCTTGTTCTTGTCATCGATACTGACAATGTCAGTGAGCAAGAAAAAATAGAAGAAGTTGAAAAATTTATGGCAGATAACGGCATAATTTTGAATGACAGTTGCCATCTTCACATCGTAGCTCAAAAATGTTGCATAGAAACTTGGTTTTTAGGAAACAGAAAGGTTTATACGAAAAATCCTGGCAATCAAAGTGATTTTTATAACCATAAAAACTTTTACGATGTGTCGAAAAACAACCCCGAATCCATGCTTAAACCAAATCAATTTAATGGTTCTACTTCGATTTATCATGAAGTTTACTTGAGAAAAATGTTGGCAGAAAAAAATATAAGGTATTCTAAATCTGATCAAAGAGAAGTTGGCGAGAGCTACTATTTAGATGAATTAAAAAAACGAGTAAATGAAACCAACCATCTATCCAGTTTAAAAATTTTTCTTAATTTTTGTGAATCAATTTGAAGAACTATTAGCCGCTTAATTATCGAAACCAAATTGCAGCGCAAATCATCGCTGCGCCCGTCAAAATCGCTAGCCATTGGCTATGTTGTTGTTTTCGCATTTCTTTTCGCAACAGCGCAAATTCACGCTGTTGCAACTGCGCTCGATGTTCTGCACTTGCCGCATTATCCAGAGCTTTATAAATCAAACTCGGTACTTCAGGAAATTGATCAGCAAAATCAGGCAATTGTCGCATCAATTTTTTGATTTTCGCTTTTGGGCTTAAACGCTCTTGAAACCAATTTTCTAAAAACGGTTTCGCCGTTTGCCACAAATCTAAATCAGGATAAAGCTGCCGTCCTAAACCTTCGATATTGAGCAACGTTTTTTGCAATAACACGAGCTGCGGTTGCACTTGCATATCAAAACGCCGCGCGGTTTGAAACAATCCAAGAAGCACTTGAGCAAACGAAATTTCTTTGAGCGGTTTTTCAAAAATCGGTTCACACACACTGCGAATTGCCGATTCAAACTCTTCAACGCGTGTCCCTGCTGGAACCCAACCTGATTCGATGTGCATTTCAGCAACACGACGATAATCTTGATTGAAAAATGCTAAAAAGTTTTCAGCTAAATAACGCTGATCGGACGCAGATAAACTGCCGACAATCCCAAAATCAATCGCAATATATTTATCAGGTAATTCGACAAAAATGTTACCTGGGTGCATGTCGGCGTGAAAAAAGTTATCTCGGAAAACTTGCGTGAAAAAAATTTCAACGCCTCGTTCAGCCAGTGTTTTGAAATCAGCTCCAGCCGCTTTTAATTGTTCAATTTCGCCGACAGGAACACCGTGAATGCGCTCCATAACCAGCACGTTTTTTCGGGTGAAATCCCAATAAATTTGCGGCACATACAAAATGTTAGAATTTTCAAAATTACGCCGCAATTTCGCCGCATTTGCACCTTCGCGCATTAAATCGAGTTCATCGAGCGTTGTTTTTTCAAATTCCTGCACTACTTCAACAGCGCGTAATCGTTTTCCGTCCACCCAAAAACGTTCCGCTAATTTCGCTAATTCGTAGAGCAAACCAATGTCTGAAGCAATACGCGGTGCGATATTAGGACGTAAAACTTTAACCACAACTTCTTCGCCGCTGTGCAACGTTGCTCTGTGAACTTGCGCGACCGAGGCACTTGCAAGCGGTTCTGGGTCAAATGTCGCAAAGGCTTGTGAAATTGGCATTTTTAACGCTTTTTCAATGATGCTAATCGCTAAATCCGAGCTAAATGGCGGCACGCGATCTTGTAATTTTACGAGTTCATCCGCAATGTCATCGGGTAATAAATCTTTGCGTGTTGAAAGAGCTTGCCCAAATTTGACGTAAATTGCGCCTAAATCTTCAAGAGTTTTGCGAATTCTTACGCCGCGTGTGTCGGCATCGTTTTTAAACCGTGCGTAAGGTGAAAAAATCACCAAATAGCGAATTGGACGCATAAAAGGTGTTTGCAAAACCAATTCGTCAAGCCCGTGACGAAGAAAAACCCAATGAATATGAACTAAGCGAAAAAGTGTTTTTAAGCGCATTTGAAAATCAGTGAAAGTAAAAAATTACAGGCATTGTATCGTGAAACACCGCTTGCTGAATGTGTAAAATACACGCTGTGCTTAAACTTGATACCACAAACGAATCAGTAATCGCTACAATATGAACTCCATGCAAAATATAGGTAACTTAATCAACGTGAAATTAACATTAACCAATACTGTGCAAACGCGATTGCCCACGCAAAATGGTGATTTTGTGTTGCATTGTTATCAAACCAATCAAGATGAAAAAGAACATTTAGCCTTAGTCAAAGGCAATGTTTTTGGAACAGAAAATGTGCCTGTTCGTGTGCATTCAGAATGTTTAACAGGCGATGTTTTTGGTTCACGGCGTTGCGATTGTGGCGAACAATTAGACAGTGCCATGCAATTTATTGAACGTGAAGGTTGTGGCATTCTGCTTTATTTACGTCAGGAAGGACGTGGCATTGGTCTATTTGAAAAACTTAAAGCCTATAATTTGCAAGATCAAGGACTGGATACTGTTGATGCAAATTTGGCATTAGGACATTTAGCCGATGAACGTGAATATGATGTCGCTGCTGCCATTTTGAATCATTTAAACGTGCAATCGATAAAATTACTCACCAATAATCCTGCTAAAATTTCAGCACTCAAAAATTTAGGCATCAACGTGATTTCGCGTTTGCCGCTTGAAATCCAAGCAAACAACGATAACGCAAGTTATTTAAATACTAAAGTTATCAAAATGGCGCATTTACTTAGCGCAGAAAATTCGATTGAATAACCAATTTCATTGAAACCAACAAGAGAAATACTATGCGCCGCTTACTGTTACTTGCTTTACTTGCCCTTCCCTTTACCACACACGCCGCTGATGAAGAACCACCACGTTTAGAACAAGTTCCCGATGTTCCAGACGCGCCAAAACAAGTCAAAAGTAGCGAAACGTTAGAACCCGATATTACGATTGTTCGTAAAGATAAAAAAACAATTCAAGAATATCGCCGTAATGGCAAGTTATATATGGTCAAAATCGTACCTGATGTTGGCCCAGCTTATTATCTGCGTGATACCGATGGGGATGGAAAAATGGATGTGCGTTCTAATGAATTAGATCGCGGTGCGGAAGTGAATATGTGGCAAATTTTAGAATGGTAGAAAATAAAAAACCCGCTCAAAAGCGGGTTTTTTTGTGGGCTGAAATTTAATTACTCACCCAGGCATCGTTTAAACCTTTTGATTTTGCATAAGCACTTGCTTCAGCTCTCGTTTTAAAACCGCCTACTTTCAAACGGTATTTTGTCCCGTAATT
>JAQTXN010000020.1 GCA_028688755.1 Methylococcales bacterium
GTGAATCCCGCCGATACGCCGATTATGACGTTAGCTGTTAGCTCAGAATCGTTGCCCTTATTCAAAGTTGAAGATTTAGTTGATACCCGCGTGGCGCAAAAAATCGCGCAATTATCTGGCGTGGGCATGGTCAGTATTAGCGGTGGACAACGTCCCGCCGTGCGAATTCAAGCCAATCATAATGCCTTAGCCGCTTACGGATTAAGTTTAGAAAATGTACGCACGGCGATTGCGGCGGCAAATGTCAATCAACCGAAAGGAATGTTTAATGGCGCATTACGTTCAGCCATTATCGATAGCAACGACCAATTACGTTCGGCAAGCGAATACCGCGATTTGGTTGTGACATATCGCAACGGTGCGCCCGTCAAATTATCTGAAGTCGCCAATGTGATTGATGACGTGGAAAATAAACGACTTGCCGCGTGGGCAAACGAAAAATCCGCCGTCATTATCAATATCCAACGTCAACCAGGTGCAAATGTGATTGAAGTGGTTAATCGCATCAAAGAATTGCTGCCAAAATTACAAGCGGCGTTGCCTGTCAATATCGAAGTTTTGCCGCTGACCGACCGAACCGTCACGATTCGCGCATCAATACACGATGTGCAATTTGAGTTGTTGTTGTCTGTTGCACTGGTAGTAATGGTGATTCTTCTATTCTTACGAAACATTCCTGCCACGATTATTCCCGCTGTCGCCGTACCGTTGTCGTTAATTGGCACGTTTGCCGTCATGTACACGCTCGATTTTAGTATCAACAATTTAACGCTAATGGCATTGACGATTGCCACGGGATTTGTAGTGGACGATGCGATTGTCGTGATTGAAAACATTTCGCGCTATATCGAAAAAGGCGAATCGCCGTTAAACGCCGCGTTAAAAGGTTCAAAGCAAATCGGTTTTACGATTATTTCGCTCACTTTTTCGTTGATTGCGGTGTTGATTCCCTTGCTATTTATGAGCGATGTGGTCGGGCGATTATTCCGCGAATTTGCGATTACGTTAGCCGTGGCAATTCTGATTTCGGCAATCGTTTCGTTGACGCTCACGCCAATGATGTGCGCTAAATTATTGCGTTCACATAATTCTGTTGAACCACAAAAAGATTGGTTTGATGGTGTTATTGCGAGTTACGGACGAACGCTGGAATGGGTTTTACATCATCAAGTTCTCACGATGCTGGTGTTTTCAGCAACCGTTGCGTTGACTGTTATGTTGTATATTTTCATTCCAAAAGGTTTTTTCCCCACGCAAGATACGGGCATCATTCAAGGTTTTTCCGAAGCCCCGCAAAATGTGTCTTTTTCCTCGATGAGCGATTATCAACAAAAACTCGCTAAAGAAATTTTGGAGGATTCTGCGGTAGAAAGTTTGTCATCATTTATTGGCGTAGACGGTATTAACACCACACCGAATGCGGGACGTTTTCTTATCAATTTAAAACCACAAGCTGAACGTAACGTGACAGCAAGCGAAGTGATTGAACGACTTAAACCCAAATTAGCCGAATTGACAGGCATAAAACTGTATTTGCAACCTGTGCAAGATTTGACGATGGAAACCAGCGTCAGTCGCACGCAATATCAATTCACTTTAGAAACAGCGGATGTAGCAGAATTGAATCGTTGGACGCATAAATTAGTTGATGAATTATCGAATCAACCCGAATTAAGCGAAGTGACCAGCGATGTGCAAGACAAAGGGCAACAAGTTTATGTGAACATCGACCGTAGCACCGCAAGTCGGCTCGGTGTTACAACCGCTGCAATTGATAACGCGCTTTATAGTGCTATGGTCAACGTTTGGTTTCGACGATTTTCACGCAATCGAATCAATATCGTGTCGTGCTTGAAATTGACCCTGCGGCGCAAATTCGTCCCGAATCGCTTAATGATTTGCGGATTCCATCGAGTAACGGCACGCAAGTTTCGTTATCTACAATTGCAGAATTATCCGAACGCGCCACGCCGCTTTCTATCAATCATCTCGACCAATTTCCTGTCGCAACGTTGTCGTTTAATTTAGCTCCGAATGCGTCCTTAGGTGATGCGGTAGCGGCGATTGAGCGTGTAAAACAAGAAATTGATTTGCCGTTAAGTATTCGTACCAATTATCAAGGTGCGGCATTAGCTTTTAAAGCATCGCTGGGCAATACGTTGTGGTTGATTTTGGCGGCGATTGTCACGGTTTATATTGTTTTGGGCATTTTGTACGAAAGTTACATTCATCCGATTACAATTCTTTCAACATTGCCGTCAGCGGGTGTTGGGGCATTGCTCGCGTTGATGGTTTCGAATAATGACTTAGGCATCATCGGTATTATCGGCATTATTTTGTTAATCGGTATCGTTAAGAAAAACGCCATTATGATGATTGATTTCGCGCTGGAAGCTGAACGGAAACAAGGCATGTTGCCAGCGGAGGCGATTTTTCAAGCGTGTTTATTACGTTTTCGTCCGATTTTAATGACCACGTTAGCGGCATTATTAGGCGCATTGCCATTGATGCTCGGCAGCGGTGTGGGTTCAGAATTGCGTCATCCATTAGGAATTACGATGGTGGGCGGCTTATTGCTTAGTCAATTACTAACGCTTTACACCACGCCTGTGATTTATTTGTGGATGGACAGTTTCGCCAAAAAAGTCAGTCGTGGATTAAATTTGAATCCACCTGAACCTTTTGAAAGTGAACGCTAACCCATGAATTTATCGGCACTTTTTATTTACCGTCCTGTTGCGACGAGTTTATTGACGTTAGCAATTGCCTTGAGTGGTATTTTAGCGTTTTTGAATTTGCCTGTTGCGTCATTGCCGCAAGTAGATTTCCCAACGATTACCGTGCAAGCCCAATTACCTGGGGCAAGTGCGGAAACGATGGCAGCAACCGTTGCCACACCATTAGAACGCGCATTAGGTCGCATTGCTGGTGTGGCTGAAATGACATCGACTAGCAATGCAGGTTCAACGCGAATCACTTTGCAATTTGACTTAGAGCGCGACATTAACGGTGCATCGCGTGATGTGCAAGCCGCTATCAATGCCGCAACCAGTTTATTGCCCACGATGCCAAATCGCCCCAGTTATCGCCGTGATAATCCTGCCGATTCGCCGATTATGATTTTGGCATTAACATCAGACAAACTTAATCGCGGGCAAATGTACGACAAAGCCTCAACGATTTTGATGCAAAAAATATCGCAAGTTTCTGGTGTGGGACAGGTTCAGATTGGCGGTGCAACGCTGCCAGCAGTGCGTGTTGAATTAAATCCGAATACGCTCAGTAAATACGGTATTAGTCTTGAAGAAGTTCGAATTGCGATTACCCAAACGAATGTTAATCGTCCCAAAGGCGTGATTGAAAATAATCAACAACGTTGGCAAGTTCAAGCCAATGACCAAGCACGAACAGCGGCAGATTATTCGCCGATAATTGTGAGTTATCGCAATGGCGCGGCGGTCAGAATTTCAGATTTAGGGAAAGTCGAAGACTCGGTTGAAGATTTGCGTAACACAGGTTTAAAAGATGGTAAACCCTCGGTGTTATTGATTATCCGAAAACAACCTAACGCAAATGTCATTGAAACGGTAAATCAAATCAAAGCCTTATTGCCTGAAGCGCGAGCGGCAATGAATGATGAAATTGATATTTCGATAGCCGTTGATAGGTCGCTAACAATTCGTACATCGATTGATGAGGTTGAACACAGTTTGTTGATTTCAATTGCGCTGGTGATTTTGGTGGTATTGGTATTTTTACGCAATTTTCGTTCAGCACTTGTGCCAATTATCACGGTGCCTGTGTCGCTGATTGGTGCTTGCACAGTAATGTATTTTTTCCATTACAGTTTAAACAATCTATCGGTGATGGCGTTAACGATTGCGACGGGATTTGTGGTGGATGACACGATTGTGGTTCTGGAAAACACCAGCCGTCATGTTGAAAACGGCGTGTCACCATTTAAAGCCGCGTTGCTGGCAACAAAAGAAGTCGGTTTTACTGTTTTAGCCATGAGCGTGTCATTGGTCGCAGTATTTATTCCGATTTTGCTGATGGGCGGGATTGTTGGGCGTTTATTTCGGGAATTTGCTGTGACACTATCCGCCGCCGTTTTGGTGTCGTTAATTATTTCTTTAACAACCGCACCAATGCTTTGCGCTCGTTGGTTACATAAAGAAACACCAAATCATGGGCGTGTTTATTTAGGCATTGGACATTTTTTTGATGTTGTGCAAACAGGTTATGAACATTCATTGCATTGGGCATTACGTCATAGCCGAATCACAATACTGATTTTATTTAGCACGATTGGTTTAAATTTCTATTTGTATGGCGTTATTGATAAAGGTTTTTTTCCTACCCAAGATGGTGGACGATTAAATGGTGGCATTCAAGCAGATCAAAGCACCTCTTTTTGGGCGTTACAAAAAAAATTATTTGAGTTCACCGAGTTAATTCGTAAAGATCCAGCCGTCAGTAATGTAGTGGGCATTGCGGGGAACGATGCGAATAATGCAATGGTTTTTGTCGCCTTAAAACCGCATGAAGAACGTGATTCGATTGAAAAAGTCATGTCGCGTTTGCGTGAAAATTTAAGTCGCATTGCGGGAGCTAAAATTTTTCTGCAACCTTCACAAGAATTACGCATCGGAGGACGACCTTCATCAGCAATGTATGATTTTAGTTTGCAATCGGATGATTTGAATTTATTACGCGAATGGACACCGAAAGTGCTTGCCGCGTTATCGAAATTACCCGAATTAAAAGACGTAAATACCAATCAGCAAGACAAAGGACAACAGATTAGTCTGGTTGTAAATCGAGAAATGGCGGCGCGATATGGAATCAATCAAGGCATGATTGATAGCAGTTTGAACGATGCGTTTGGACAACGGCAGGTTTCGGTTATTTATAATCCGCTGAATCAATATCGCGTTGTGCTGGAACTCGCGCCTGAATACTGGCAAAGTCCTGAAGCCTTAAAACAACTTTATATCAGCGTACCACCTGCAACTGTTGGACAAATTGGCGATGCACAAGTGCCGTTGTCGAGTGTGGCAAATTTCACTGCGACGAACACCGCATTAACGGTGAATCATCAAGGGCAATTTGCGGCGGCAACGATTTCGTTTAATCTCAAAGAAGGCACATCACTTTCTAGCGCAACACAATTGATTGAAAAAACCCTGCGTGAAATTGGCGTACCGATTGAAATTCAAGGCAGTTTTCAAGGTTCAGCAAAAGCCTTTCGAGAATCGTTGAAAAATCAGCCGTGGCTAATTTTAGGCGCGTTGGCGAGTATCTATATTGTGTTGGGTGTTTTGTATGAGAGTTATATTCATCCGCTAACAATTTTATCGACGTTGCCTTCGGCTGGCGTTGGTGCGTTAGTGGCGTTAATGGTCACAGGTGGCGAACTCGGCATTATTGGCATCATCGGGATTATTTTGTTAATCGGTATTGTGAAAAAAAATGCCATTATGATGATTGATTTCGCACTCGAAGCTGAACGCAAACAAGGTTTATCTTCTGACGAAGCGATTTTCAAAGCCTGTTCGATGCGTTTTAGACCGATTTTGATGACCACATTAGCTGCGTTATTTGGTGCGTTGCCGTTGGCTTTTGGAACAGGTTACGGCGCAGAATTACGTCAACCGTTAGGCATTTCGATTGTCGGCGGTTTGATTTTTAGCCAAATGCTCACGCTCTACACAACGCCTGTGGTTTATCTTTATCTTGACCGTTTTCGCCTGTTTTTTAACCGTACTGTTTAAGGTTTTATGAATTTTCACACTAAAAAAGGATTTATTTGCACGTTGTTTATCACGCAATTAACAGGTTGTGTAGTTGGAAAGGATTACGTTAAACCAGAAGCCATCATTTCCAATGAATTCAAAGAATTAAAAGGTTGGAAACAAGCGCAACCGCGTGACACAGCGTTGCGAAGTAAATGGTGGGAAATTTTTGATGATGCGCGACTGAATGAATTAGAAGAACAAGTGGCAATCGCGAATCAATCGATTATTCAAGCGCAAGCGCAATACCATCAAGCGCAACATTTAGTGCAAGCCGCGCAATCTTCATTTTTACCGATTTTGACAATGACGGGAACAACTAGTCGGTTTCAAGCGGCGACAGGTCAAAATGTGGCGGTATCGGGTATTCGAAATTTATTTGGCACAGCAGCGAGCATCGCATGGGAACCTGATTTATGGGGAAGTGTGGCAAGGCAAGTTGAAGCGAATACGGGAAATGCTCAAGCCAGTGCCGCCACGTTGCAAGCATTGCAACTTTCTACGCAAGCGATGTTGGCGCAAAACTATTTTCAAATCAAAGTATTGGATTCTCAAAAAACATTACTCGATGAAACCGCGCTTGCTTACAGTAAAACCTTAGAAATTATTAAAAATCGCTACGCCGTCGGGATGGTTGCAAAAAGCGATGTGATGCAAGCGCAAACGCAACTTGAATCTATTCGAGCGCAATCGATAAATTTAGACATTACTCGCGCGAAACTAGAACACGCGATTGCGGTTTTAATTGGCAAAACGCCCGCAGAATTATCCTTAAATCCATCATCTTTAGACATAAAACCGCCTGCAATTCCTGTTGTTTTACCTTCGGAATTATTAGAACGTCGCCCCGATATTGCAGCAGCTGAACGTAAAATTGCGGCGGCAAATGCTCAAATTGGCGTAGCGAAAGCGGCTTATTATCCGACGTTAAATTTAGCAGCAAGTAATGGTTTTCAAACTACCGATATAAGTACGTTATTCACAATGGCGCGGCGTTATTGGGCATTAGGCCCTGCGGGAGCGGCGATGACGTTGTTTGATGGCGGTGCAAAAAATGCTCAATACAAACAAGCCATCGACGGTTTTGATGCCAGTGTGGCGGCGTATCGACAAACGGTTTTAACGGGTTTTCAAGAAGTGGAAGACAATTTAGCGTCATTGCGAATTCTAAAAGAAGAAATTGAAACGCAAAATAAAGCGGTTGACGCGGCAAATCAGGCGTTGGCGTTGACAACGAATCAATATCAAGCGGGAACAATCAGTTATTTGAATGTCATGACCGCACAAACCGCTACGTTATCCAATCGGCAAACGGCGGTGTTGTTGAAAGGCGAACAACTTATGGCTTCTGTTTTATTGATAAAAGCCTTAGGCGGTGGGTGGAATGAGAAATTATTACCCACACCCGAAGAAGCAACTGGCGAAAGAAAATGGACGGATTATTTAATTTTGCCGATTGAATAATGGGGAAATACTAATGCTGATTTTTGTTGCTGGATCACACTGTGTTTTTTAAATTCAAATATCACGCAATCTGTAACGATTTGGGTATAATTTGTCACCCGAACTTTCAGAACCCTTATTATTCATGAGCGCAGCATCTAGTTGGAATTCCTCCCTCCGTTTCGACTTATTGTTGAACATTTTGCAAGCCATCCCAGACTATGTTTGGTTGAAAGACAAGCAAGGGTGTTATCTTGCTTGCAATCACGCTTTTGAGCGATTTCTCGATGCAAAAGAGTGTGACATCGTTGGAAAAACGGATTATGACTTTTTAAATTCAGAGCTTGCAGAGCATTTTCGTCAAAAAGATAGTGTCGCAATGGCTGTGCGAGATGTTGTCATTAGCGAAGAATGGGTGACGCGCAAAGAAAATAATTGCCCTGTTTTACTCGAAATTCGCAGAATACAACTGTTTGATGCAGATGGAAAAATCCTTGGTATTTTGGGGGTGGGTCGAGATATTACTGAACGAAAACAGATGGAGGAAATCGTTCATCAACGTGAACAGGAATTTCGCGTTTTAGTCGAAACATCACCGTCTCCTATTTCTCGTTATGACAAAGAAGGTCGTCTCATTTACGTTAATCCCGCCGTAGAAAAAATGATGGGACGAACTGCGGCTGAATTATTGGAATATATCCCGTCAGATGGTTCGATTCTTAACAAATACGGCGAAGAAGAATTAAAACAGATATTGCGGCGTGTTTTAGAAACGGGGCAAGCAGCTGAAAATGAAGTGGATTATATTTTTGCAGATGGAGAAATTCACAATTTTCACAATCGTTATGCCCCTGAATTAGATGCAGACGGTAATCCAAGAAGCGTTGTTTTAGTTGCCAATGACATCACCGAACGCAAACAAGCAGAAAATCTACTTTTTCAACGTGAGCAAGAATTTAGAACGCTCGTTGATAATTTGCCAACAATCGTTTTGCGTTACAACTGTGACCTTAAATGTATCTATGCGAATCACGCCTATCTGCAAATGACAGGCATTACCGCAACCGAATTCTTCAATCTATCCATTGCTGAAACATGGCGATGCACTAACATGTCGGCGGAAGAATGCCTTGCTATATTAGCGAATGTTGTGCAAACAGGTGATAACGCAGAACTCATACTAGAATGTCCGAATGCACAGGGAAAGTTGCTTTATTTAGAAGTGAAAATAGTGCCTGAATATGACATCGATGGGCGGGTGCAAAGCGTTTTGGTTTTGGGATTTGATTCTACAGAGCATCACAGACAGCAAATCGTTGAAAATAATCGTCAGCTCGTGTTTGAAAAAATGGCGCATAACAATCCGCTTGAAATAATTTTGGCGCAAGTTGCTTTGTATGTGGAATCGTCAAACACGGGGCGATATTGCGCGATTTTATTGTTTGATGAAACTCACAGTTTTTTGCAAATTGTGGCAGCACCTTCGTTTCCATCGTCTTATCTTGCTAAACATGACATCTCGATTTTGGAATTACAGAACAATCGTTGTTATGGCTGGTTATCTTCCGCGTTAGCCAGAGAACACATGATTATCGAAGATGTCCGCACGCATTCATGCTACGGGCTTTGCTCGTCATTTATTCAAGAAATTGGTGCTGTCGCTTCTTGGGCTGAGCCAATTATTTCTGCATCAGGTCAATTACTCGGTGTGGTTGTCATCTATCTCAATCAAGCAGGCGCGCCAAATGAAACGGATTCGGCATTATTACTGCAAGCGAGCCATTTGAGTGCCATTGCAATCGAGCGCAGACGCATTGAACAACAAATGTCTTATCAAGCCAGTTACGATGCGCTGACGGCATTGCCAAATCGTCGATTGTTTAATAATCGCTTGCGAATGGAAATTCTCCGTGCAGAACGCAGTGGCGCGCAAATTGCGGTATTGTTTATTGATTTAGACCATTTCAAAGAAGTCAATGACACATTGGGACATGAAATAGGCGATAAATTGCTTATCGATGCAGCAAAACGTATTCAACATTGCGTGCGTGAATCGGATACCGTGGCGCGATTGGGTGGAGATGAATTTGTGATAATTTTGCCCGAAGCAGGACAAGTACCACCGTTGGAAAGAGTAGCAGGCGCAATTATCAGTACGATGGTGAAGCCCTTTTATTTTGGCGAATATACCGCTTATGTTTCTGCGAGCGTGGGAATTGCCGTTTATCCGCAAGATGCCAACAACGCTGAAACGCTCATGAGTTGTGCTGACCAAGCGATGTATTTTGCAAAAGAATCAGGGCGCAATAATTTCAATTTTTTCACTCGCAGTATGCAAGAACACGCGCATCAACGTTTACAGTTGATTAACTGTTTGCGAACAGCGATTGAAAATAATGAATTAGAAGTACATTACCAACCTATCGTTGACGTTGAAACGGGCAGAGTATTTAAAGCAGAAGCCTTATTGCGTTGGAAGCATCCATCTTTGGGTATGGTGTCACCCGCCATCTTTATTCCGCTTGCCGAAGAATCAAATTTAATTCACGAGATTGGCACTTGGGTTTTTCAACGGGCGGCGGAAACGGCAAAACATTGGAATTTGCTGACCGATGACGACAGGTCACGAAAAATTAGTATCAATATGTCTCCACGACAACTCATTCGAGGTAACGGTGAACAAATTGCTATCGATTATTTACGCGAGGCTGAAATAAATCCTAGTTACGTTGTAATTGAAATTACCGAGGGCTTATTGCTTGATGACAGCCCAACTATCATGGAACAACTCGACCGATTACAAGCAGCAGGCATTGAGATTTCGTTAGATGATTTTGGGACGGGATATTCGGCAATTGCATATTTGAAAAAATTTAACATCGATTATTTAAAAATCGACCGTTCATTTGTTATCGATTTAGAAACCGATGAAAACGACCGAGCCATCACAGAAGCAATTGTGGTCATGGCTCATCGGTTAGGTTTAAAAATTATCGTTGAAGGTGTGGAAACACGAGGACAACGCGATTTACTTGCAGCGGCAGGTTGCGAATATATCCAAGGCTATTTTTACGCGAAGCCCATGCCAATCGATGCGTTTTTATCTTTTGCATTGCAGTGAGTTTTAATTTTTAACTGGAGACCCCAAACGATTATCGTAAGTGAGGCGGCATTTTTTCAACGCCTCGCCGCTGTCATCAACGTTTGCAACACGCAAGAAGCGGTCTTTATTGTCACGCCATATTCAAAATGACCGCATCAACTCCGATTAGATTATTTCGCCAAGTTTCCAGCTTTACTCGTCTACTTTTCCTTCTCAAGTTGATTAACAGTGATGTTTTCGTATAGGAAGTTATGTTTTGCACGTTTATAGCCTACAACGGCTCTAAACCGTTATGATATGCCAACTTTATCTACAACTTTGGAGTCTTAGATTATGAATGCTAAAAAAATTATCAAAAGCCTTTTTCTCAGTCTTTTATTGCTCTCTGCAATGCCTGCTTGCACCGAAAATACCAAACGTGAAAGCACTGGCGAATATTTCGATGATGCCGTTTTAACCACGAAAATTAAATCGACATTCATCGGTGATTCACGTTTAAAAGCCAATGACATTAACGTCAAAACGTATAAAGGTATTGTGCAACTTAGCGGCTTTGTTGATACTCAAGCAGAAGCTGACAGAGCCGTGCAATTAGCACGAACCATTAAAGGTGTAAAAGCCGTCAACAATAGCCTCATCGTTAAATAATTCATGACAAATTCTTTAAAACTCCCGCTCGCCGCTTTAAAAGCCAAAATTGATTTAAGTGACATTGAGTTCAACGATTCGCTCAATTCGCAATCAACAATTTTAGGGCAAGAACGCGCTCAATCCGCGCTTGAATTTGGAATTGCAATGCCAAATTCTGGCTACAACATTTTTGTGATGGGTGAAACAGGCAGTGGGCGGTTGTCCATGATTATGCAGTATTTGCAAGCACTTGCACCGAGCAAACCTGCGCCGCCGTCTTATGCGTATGTAGATAATTTTGAAAACGCACGCGAACCCATTGCGATTAAATTACCAGCTGAACACGGGCAAGATTTTTTAAAAGCCATTGAAAATTTAATCACCAATGTGTTGGCAACCTTTCCCGCTACGTTTGAAAATCCGAGTTATCAACAGAAAAAAACGGCAGTTGAACGGCAATTTGTTCACACTTACCGCGACGCAACCGAATACGTTGACGCGCAAGCACGGGAAATCAACATTGGTTTATTTTCGGAAAATGACACGTTTAATTTTTTGCCGCTTTGTGAAAATAAACCAATGCGCGACGAAGATTTGTCTGCGTTATCAACCGAAGAACGCGAGCTTTATAAACAGCGAATTGAAGAACTTGAAGATTGTTTGAGCGAGGCTTTACTCGAATTGCCGCAATGGCGCAGAGAACTTGCCGCCTCCATGACACAACTCAATAACGATACGATTGATGCCGCGATTGAACCATTGTTTGACGAACTCAATACACGTTATGCCGAAGTTGAAGATGTGGTGACGTATTTAGCGGAAGTGAAACAAAATCTTCGTCAAACCATTAACGACTATTTGATGCCTGTTTCGAGCAATGAACCGATTGAACGTGACCATATTTTAAAAAAGCTGATTTTGGAGCAATACGCGCCCAACATTTTGATTGATTACAAACAAGACAGCGGTGCGCCTGTGATTTATGAAACGCATCCAACGTATCAAAATTTGTTTGGGCGTGTTGAATATAGCAACGACCAAGGAACGCTTGTCCCGCATTATCGTCGTATTTGCGCTGGCGCGTTGCATAAAGCAAATGGTGGTTATTTGATTTTAGATGCGGAGAAAGTGCTGCATTATCCGTTTGTGTGGGACGGTTTGAAACGTTCGTTAAAATCGGGTTATATCGAAATTGAATCGCCATTTACCGAGCAAAGCATCAATACAATTACCCTCAAACCTGAAGTCATCCCGTTAAATGTGAAAATCATTTTGGTGGGTAATGCTGATATTTTTTATTTGCTTGAAGCGATGGATGATGAATTTAATGAATCGTTTCGCGTTTTAGCCGATTTTGATTATCGAATTCCACGCACGCCTGAGACGATGAAACATTTCGCGCAGTTGATGATTAAACAAGCCACAGACGCGAAAACACAACCTTTAACCCAAGCGGCAATCGAAAGTTTGATTGAACACAGTTGTCGATTGGCAGAAAGTCAGGCGTATTTTTCAGCGTGCATTAACGATGCGTTGGAAATTATCGGTGAGGCTCAATTATTTGCGACAAAAACGAAAGCTGAAAAACTCGACCGCCTTCATATCGAACAAGCGTTAAATGCGCGTGAATATCGCAACGGTCGAATGTCACAAACGATTTTAGAAGAAATGCTCGATGGCACGATTTTGATTGATACCGATGGTGCAGCGATTGGCAAAATTAACGGGCTGACCGTTTTGGATATGGGCGGCAGTAGTTTTGGCATGCCGGCGCGAATCACGACAACCGTTCACCCAGGTTCGCGCGGCGTTGTAGATATTGAACGCGAAGTTGAATTGGGGCAGGCGTTGCATTCTAAAGGCGTGATGATTTTAACGGGCTATTTAGGGCATTGTTACGCGCAACAATTTCCGCTCGCCATTTCTGCTAGCATTGCGATGGAACAATCTTACGGTCATATCGACGGTGATAGCGCGTCACTCGCGGAATTATGCAGTTTGATTTCGGCACTCACACGCACAAAAATCAAACAAAATTTTGCGGTCACAGGTTCAATTAACCAATACGGCGAAGTGCAAGCCATCGGGGGTGCGAATGAAAAAATCGAAGGCTTTTTTAGATGATGCAAAGCGCGAGGTTTAAATGGTTCGCACGGCGTGATTATTCCAGCGGCAAACAAACGGAATTTAATGCTCAAGCAAGAGATTTTAGATGCCGTGGAAGCTGAATTATTTTCGATTTACGCGGTGAATACCGTTGATGAAGCCTTGGAATTACTTACAGGTGAAGTTGTAGGAATTCTTGATGCAGAGGGAAATGTGGTGGAAAACAGCGTAAATTACAAAGCGATTTGCCGTTTGAAAGAAATTTCAGAACTCAGCGATGATGAAAAGGAAGAAAGCGAAAGTTAAAAGATTGGTAAGAGACGCGAATTGTCGCGTCTCTTCACATATAAATTAACCTGCAACCTTCACAATATCACCAGCGGCAATGCCCGCTAAATCACTTATGCCTGTAAGTTCGATAACATTGGTATAACCATTACCATCTTTATCTGTAACCACATGCGTTTTACCGTCTGCTACGCCGACAAAAACCGTAACCGAACCATCAAGTGCCAAATCCGCCGCCGTTAATAAAGCAGCTAACCCCGAAAAGGCTGTTGTGTCTTCAACATAATTACCTTTTGTTGTCGCTGTATTTTCAATGCCATTAAATCCTAAAATAAGCGTGTCGTTGCCTGTTAAAAAATCAGTGATGGAATCGGTAATTGCGCCTGCCGTTGTCGATAATTCAGGCGAATTGAACACAAATGCGTCACGACCATCACCGCCTGTTAAGGTATCAATACCTAAACCGCCAAGAATTGTGTCAGCTCCCGCTCCACCGTTAAGACTATCGGCGGCATCGGTTCCTGTGATTTTATCTGCGCCAGAGCCGCCTGTTATCGAATGTCCATTTGTACCGCTTGCGTTAATCACAAAGCCTTCACTTTGTCCTGTTAAATCTACTTTTAAAGCCGTATTTCCAGAAACAGAGACATTTTCAAGGTCAGAAAGATTTGCGTCCAAAATGCCTGCTAAATCTTTTGATACGACTAATGTATCGTTGCCATCCCCGCCATTTATAGAATCACTCGCATCAGAAAATTTAATCGTATCGTTGCCTGCATCTGCAAAAATAGAATCATTGCCAGCACCACCATCGATAGAATCGTTGGCAAGACTGCCAGTAATTGTGTCATTACCTACGCTACCTGTAATGGTGACAGCAGATTTGCCTGCAATGATATTTGAAGCAGAGGTTGCGGTGAGAACGTAGCCAGCTTTAATCCCCGAATCCGTTGGCGTGCCACCTGTTGATGTAATGTAGCCTTTCGAACTATGAAGCCAATCCAACACGGAGGAATCAAGCCCTGCGACTTGCGCTTGCGTGAAGGCTTCTAATTGTGCAGGTTTTAATGCAGCAAAATGCTCAATAGTTAACCCGATAATTGCTTCACTGTTTAACGCAGGCAATGTGGCTGTTGTTAAACTTTTTAATATCGCAGGTTTAATCGCAGCGAGTTGATCACTGGTAAATGCGCTGATTTGCTCGCTGCTCAATCCGCCAAGTTGTGTTTTTGAAGTGGTTAATGCGACGATTTGTTCGGGTAAAAGTGCTGCAATATCGGTTGTGTCAAAACTGGTGATATTTAACCCTTTGATAACGGCTGCATTTAATACACTAATTGCCTCGGGCGTTAAACTGGTTGCCTGCTCAGCCGACCATTTTGCAATGCTTGTTGCACTCAAGCCTGTTGCATTTTCAGAGGTGAATGCGGCAATTTGTTCTGTTGTTAAGGCTTTAGCCGCATCAGAATTTAATGCCCCGATTTGATCGGCATTCAACAAAGCAATTACGTCAGCATTCACAACAGGGAATGCCGTTTTGTTAATACCTGAAACAGCTTTAGGTGTTAATTGTGCAAAACTTTCAGGTGTTAAACTTGCCAATTGCGTTGAGGTGAGAACGCTGGTTTGACTTTGATTTAACGCTGCCGCTTTTTCGGGTGTAATGGTTGCAATGAAATCGCTGGTTAATACACTGATTTGAGCTGGTTTTAATGCGCCTAATTGTTCAGGTGTGATGCCTGAAAAATCATCGATAGATAAGGCTTGAAACGCAGCGGGAGAAATTGCGGCAACAACTGCGGGGGGAAGGACTACAAAACTTTCGACGGGTAATGCGCCGATTTGCTCTGCACTTAATACAGCTATCGCAGCGGCGGGTAATTGTTCAACTTTGTCTGGCGTTAAAGCGGCTGTATCAATACCGCTAATGTTTGTTGCTGTAATGCCTTTCATTGCGGATGGATCAATTGCACTGAAAACGTCTGCACTAATAGCTTTGAGTTGCGCGGCATTCATTGCTGCAATTGCGCCTGATGTAAATAACGTAGACTCGGTGATTGCCGCAATTTGTTCAGTAGTAAAAAATCCGAACTGTGAAGGTTTTAACGCTAAAAGTTGCGATTCACTGACATTATCTAAAACCAAACCAGGCGTGTTAGCTTTATTGAATCCAGCCAACGATTTTACGTTTAATACCGCTAAATCCTCAGGTTCAATTGCCGCGACTTGCCCCGAACTCAACGCGTTAATTTGCGCTGAAGTGAGTGCGGCGGCTTGATCAGTGGTGAGTGCTACAATTTGATCAGTGGTTAAACCTGCAAAAGTTGCCGTCGGTAATTTAAGTAATGTTTTTGTATTGAGTGTTGAAAGAACCTCTGTCGGTAATCCCGCAAAACCATTGGCTGACAAACTGGTGATTTGTGTGGTCGTTAACGCTGCAATTTGTTCGCCTGAAAAACCAGCAGTTTGAGCAGAGGTAAGGGCAGCAAGTTGATCTTTTTTGAGTGCCGCAAATTGCCCGTCACCGCTTAATGCGCCGATATTCAAACCGACGATATTTTTCTTATTCAATCCTGCAAGGGCTTTTTTATTCAATGCTGCCACATCTTCAGCACTCATTGCGGCAATTTGCGAGGCATCTAACGACGCAATTTGCTTTGAGGTTAACGCTGCTGTTTGGTCACTGGTTAAGGCACCAAACTGATCGGTACTGAGATTTTTCAAATCCCAAGTTGCAACGGTTTTTGGAGTAACCCCTGAAAAAGCAGCACTTGGAATGCTTGGCAACAAATTTTTCAGTGCAGCAAAACTGTCTGCGTTTAGCACCTCTAAACTATCAGCGGTAAAAGTTGCCACTTGAGCAGTTGTTAAACTTTTCAATTCTTGGGTAGTTAATTGCGCTAATAATTCAACGGGGATTGAAGCTGTGCTATCTGCCATGGTTACTCCTCAACGGTTAGTAAATAACTTTTTGCGTTTTTAACGCGGCGTAAATGTCATCGGTTGTCAGGTTATCGGCATCAAAAAGAATTGGTGTAAAACCTTCATTCGTATTGACGCAAATTGCAAGCAACCCTGCGTTATTGATAGCTTGAATAAGAACGTTATTTGCGGTTTCTAAAATCGTGCAAGCATGTCCGTTATCAAATAAACGACGCTCCAATTGGTAAGCCACTTCAACGCTGTTTTCACCCGTTAATGTAATGGCTGTTGGAACTTGACTGAATCGCGCCGCACGTTCTTCAACGCTAACAGGTTGCAGATTTTCAGTTTCGCCCGTACCAACAATCATACCTGCTGCCACGGTGCTATTCGTCAAACGGTCAATAACAATAAATGAACCTGTGCCTTTGTGTGTTTTGTAATTATCAAACACAACAGGGGCATTCACAGAAACGGTGCATAAACCAATTTCATTGAGTTGCAAGCCATTTGCGTCATGGTGTTCTAGCGTATTCACATCGATGCGATGGTGAATCAAAGAAACCGAACCTGAAACCGTGCGCGTTGCCAATTTAATTGAATACTGTTTGCCAATTCCTAGCGGTTGTTCTGCCATCCACACGATATGCGCTTTGAATTTATCCGCCACAACAGGTGCAAATTCTTGTTTGCCAATAATCATATCGCCACGACTAATATCAATTTCGTCCTCCAAAGTCAGTGTAACTGCCATCGGTGCAAAGGCTTGTTCGATTTCGCCGTCGTAGGTGACGATAGATTTAATCGTGCTGCTTTTACCTGAAGGCAACGCCGTGATTTTGTCGCCTTTTTTGAAAATTCCCGCGGCAACTGTGCCACAGAATCCACGAAAATCTAAATTGGGACGATTCACATATTGCACAGGAAAACGCGCGTCGGTGAAATTTCTGTCATTCGCAATTTCAATCGTATTTAAGGCTTCCATTAGCGGCTTACCTTTGTACCAACTCATGTTTTCGCTAGGATTTACGACATTATCGCCGTCAAGTGCTGACATCGGAATAAACAAAATATCGTGCAAATCGAGCGTTTTCACAAAATCTAAATAATCCGCTTTGATTTGCTCAAATTTACTTTCGCTGTATTCAACCAAATCCATTTTGTTAATGGCGACGATGATGTGGTTAATGCCGAGTAATGAGGCAATGAAACTGTGACGTTTTGTCTGTGTTTGTACGCCGTAACGCGCGTCAACCAAAATAATCGCAAGGTCACACGTCGATGCGCCTGTTGCCATATTGCGCGTGTATTGCTCATGCCCTGGTGTATCGGCAATGATGAATTTGCGCGTTGAAGTTGAAAAATAACGGTATGCCACGTCAATCGTGATGCCTTGTTCGCGCTCTGCTTGCAAGCCATCAACAAGCAACGCTAAATCGATTTTTCCTGCGCCCGTTGTGCCAGATTTCGCGCTATCGGCTTGCACGGCAGCGAGTTGGTCTTCGTAAATCATTTTTGAATCGTGTAAAAGTCGCCCAATAAGCGTGCTTTTGCCGTCATCGACGTTGCCACAGGTTAAGAATCGTAATAATTCTTTGCGTTCGTGTTGTGCTAAATAAGCGTTAATATCAGAGCTAATTAAATCGGATTGATGAGACATGATAATTTTTGAGTAAAAGTTGTTCGATGGGCTAAATCATAGCATTTTTAGCGTATTTTTGTTGTTTGAGACATGGTTTAAAACGGTTTGACGACCGCCAAAATAATAATTGCCAGTAAGAAAATCACAGGAATTTCATTCATCCAGCGATAAAAAACGTGGTCACGTTTGTTTTGATTTGCACGAAAATCTTTAAACCACTGCCAGCAAAAATAGTGATAAATCAGCAAACACAGCAAACACAAAAATTTTGCGTGCAGCCAACCCGCATTTGCATACATTTCCCACGCACCAGACATTAACAGCCAAATGCCAAACACAAACGTGGCAATCATCGACGGGGTCATAATGCCAAACAACAGTTTTCGTTCCATGATTTTAAAGCGTTCATCACTAATCGCATCGTCGCTCATCGCGTGATAAACAAACAAACGCGGCAAATAAAATAGTCCTGCAAACCAACAAACCATCGAAATTAAATGTAGAGCTTTTAACCAGAGCATTAGTTTTCCTGTAAGAGTTTTTCGATTAACGGCTGTAATTCTGAACGTTCAATCAGTCCGACTTTTTGCCAAACAATTTTGCCTTTTGAATCGAGTAAAAATGTCGTTGGCGTGACTTTGACATTACCAAATGCTTGCGAAAATTTTGCTTCAATATCAAGCGTCACAAAGTAGGGCAGGGGGCGTAATTTATTGAATTCAATCACATGATTTGGAGGATCGTAATACATTGAAACCCCCAGAATTTCCAAACCTTGTGCGTGATAATGTTCGTGTAAATCGATAAAAAGCGGAATTTCTTTTAAGCAATTTTCACAATCTGTTGCCCAAAATGTCACAACAACGGGTTTGCCACGCAGTTTTTCAAGCGACAATTTTTCGCCTTTAAGCGTTGTGAAATCAACATTCGGTACGGTTTGATTAGAGCTAAAAAAAAGACCGCCAACGATTAAAAAAATGAAACTCAAAAAGAGAAGTGTTTTTTTCATTTTTGCGTGTTGCGTAATAATTGTTCAAATTCAGCGGCAGGTAGCGGCTTACTTTTCAAAAAGCCTTGATATTTATCACAGCCTTTTTCACGCAAAAAGTCGAATTGTGCTTGGTTTTCAACGCCTTCGGCTAGCACCGTAAAACCGAGCGTGTGTCCCATCGAAATAATGGTTTCCGCAATCACCATGTCATCTGATTTCATGGGAATTTCACTGATAAAACTTTTATCGATTTTCAATGTGCTAACAGGAAAATACTTTAAATAGGAAAGTGAAGAATAGCCCGTGCCAAAATCATCAATGGAAATATGTACGCCTAATTGCCGTAAATCTTTCAGCATTGCACACGTTCTTTCGTTATTTTCCATCAGTCCATTTTCTGTTAATTCCAGTTCTAACGAACTCGCTGGAAATTGCGTTTGTTTAAGGGCATTTTTAACGGACTCCACCATATCGCTATGACAAAATTGATAGGGCGACACGTTCACCGCGAGCGTTAAGCTCGGCAATCCAGCATCGAGCCAGCGTTTTCCTTGCCGACACGTTTCAAGCAATATCCATTCACCAATGGCAATAATAAATCCTGTTTCTTCGGCAAACTTAATAAAATGCCAAGGTGTTGCAAAACCTGGAATGAGGGGCAACCAACGAATTAAGGCTTCTGCACCGATAATTTTATCGGTTTTCATATCCACTAATGGCTGATAATTCACGAGTAATTCGTTGCGATTTAAAATGCTTCGCAAAGTAGATTCAAGTTCAATATGTTTTTTTGCGGCAAGTGTTAATTCTTCAGAAAAATAGGCAAAGCAATTTCGCCCACTCGCTTTGGCTTTGTATAACGCAATGTCAGCGTTATCCATCAATACTTGCGGCGTTATGCTTGACTCGATTTGATGATTAAAAACACTGATTCCAATACTGACACCAATGTGAACTTCTTTATGTTCTATTTTATTTTCAAGATCCAAATAAAACGGTTCACCTAAACTGGTAATAATTTCTTGAGCGACATCAGAAGCATCATCTATGTGGGTGATATTTTCGAGTAATACCGTAAATTCATCACCACCTAAACGCGCTGTCATATCGGAATTTCGGAGGCGATGAGATAACCGTTGTGCCACTTGTTGTAATAGTTGGTCGCCCGCTAAATGTCCTAAACTGTCGTTGACGGGTTTGAAATGATCCAAATCAAGCATGAGCAACGCCATTAACTCGTTATCACGCACACTTCGTTCAATCGCATGCTGCAAACGTTCTTGTAATAAACGGCGATTTGGCAAACCTGTTAGCGGGTCATAAAAGGCGAGACGATGAATTTGTGCTTCGGCAGTTTTATGTTCGGTAATATCGCTCATCGTGCCAATGTAATGACTTAACACGCCATTGATTTTTACCGAGGTGATATTTAACCATTCGGGATAAATTTCCCCATTTTTACGACGATTCCAAATTTCACCGCTCCAAAATCCCGTTTCGTTAATGCCTTGCCACATCGTGCAATAAAAACTTTCATCTTGCCGACCCGATTTCAGAAAACTGGGATCTTTTCCCAGTATTTCTTCGGCACTGTAAAGCGTAATTTCGCTAAAGGCTTTATTGACTCGAATGATTTTATTTTCAGCGTCGGTAATAATCATGCCTTGCTGCGATTCAAACACAGACGCGGCAAGTTGCAACGCGGCGTTATTTTCTTGTAATTGTTGATGCTGCTGGTAAATTCGTAAAAAGACGTGAACTTTGGCTTTTAAAATGTGGTCGTCGATAGGTTTAGTTAAATAATCGGTTGCCCCCGCTTTGTAGCCGCGCATTTTGTCACTATTTTCTTTGAAGGCAGCGGTTAAAAAGATGACGGGGACTTCACTTGTTCTTTCATCAGCACGAAGTTGTTCACATACTTCGTAGCCGTCCATTTCGGGCATTTGAATATCAAGCAAAATCAAGGCGTAATTAAATTCTAAAGACATTGATAACGCATCAAAACCGTTATCGGCTTCATGCAATTCCGCTTCAACACCTTTCAAAATAGTGCGAATTGCAAGGCGATTATTGGGATTATCATCAACAATCAAAATTTTAGCTTTTTGCATGATTATTTTTCGTCCACACAAACTAATAAGCTAATCATTTCTTCGATGCTGACAATGTAATCCACATCAACAGCGTTAATGACGGCATTTGGCATGGTATTAAATTCGGTATCCGCAGGATTTAGCACAATGCACAAACCGCCTAATTGTTTCACTATTGCCATGCCATCTGCTCCATCTGAATTTGCGCCGCTTAAAATGACGGCAATTAAATCATTTTCGTAAACTTCTGCCGCGCTAGAAAATAACACATCAATACTTGGGCGCACTGCTTTGACCGCTTTATCGGCCGACAACGCAAAGCGATGATTTTGTTCAATCAAAAGATGATAACCCGCTGGCGCAATGTAAATATGCCCCGCTTTGATGGGGTCTTTGTCACGCACAATACTCACAGGCAAATTCGTCGAGCAATCTAACACTTTGTCGAAATGACTTTGAAAGTCTTGCGGTAAATGGGCAACCAGCGCAATCGGCAACGAATAATCGCTTGGCAAGGCGGTTAATAATTGTTTTACCAGCGGCATTCCACCAGCGGATAAACCGATGACTAGCATTTTATACATGAGAGGTTTTTCGATAAAGTTGCACAGAATATTCGAGTGATTCTAAACGCGGATGCAGTTCTTGCAAATCGAAGATATTTTCACCACTACCTAATAACAAATATCCGCCACGTTCTAAACTGCGTGTAAATAAACCGATGACATGATTTTGCAATTCCTCGCCAAAATACAGTAAAACGTTGCGACAAAGGACAAATTGCACTTCTTTAAACACGTCATCATTGACTAAATTGTGCTGAATAAACTCGACGTGTTGTTTGTAATTTGCACGAATCGCAACAGTATTTTTTTGTTCAATAAAGTAATCGCTAAAGTCACCTGTGCCGCCTGATTTTTGATAATTTTCCTGCCAAAGTTTGAAATTTCGGGCAGCCCAACAGCCTTTTTTGGCTTCATTTAAAAATTCGGGATTGATGTCAGTGCAAAAGATATGACTACGGTTTTCCAGTCCAGCTTCGTGCAATAAAATCGATAAACTGTAGGCTTCTTGCCCAAAACCACAGCCTGCTTGCCAGATGTTAATGCGCGGAAAACTTGCTAATAATGGCATCACATTTTCGCGCAAATATGCCCACACAAAGGGATCACGAAAAAACTCTGAAGTGGGTACTGAAATACTGTTAATGACAGTTTGGGCAACTGCTTCGTTATAGAGCAATGTTGGGATGAGTTGTGTTAAATGTTCCAACTCGAAATACACCATTAACTCGCGTAATCGGCGTTTTAAAGACGCTCTGGCATAACCAGTAAAATCATAACCGTAACGCTCATTGAGTGCTTGCAGCAATAAATTGACTTCTACATCTTCAATACGGTGATTTTTCCATTTAATGAGAGCGGTCATTGAATTCCTAAGATTTTGTTAATAATGATTAAAGCTATCCGCCAGCCTTTCAGCATGTCCATTTTTTTAACGATAAAGTAGATGAATTCGCTTTTGCTGCGACAATTTGTCTCATTTTATTGTCACGCAGACACCGTTACTATGATACACAACCCGTCACATTTTAATTACGTTGTTCGATGAAAAAAATTTCAACCTATTACCCCCATCATTCGCTTAAAGCCAGACTTGTTGTTTTGACATTATTATTTTTACTTTTGCCAACAGGCATTTTGGGTTATCTCGGTTACGATTATCTTTACGACACGATTAAAGCCAGCAACATCCGAGCTGTCGGACACATCGCCGATGCGCGGCATGAGCAATTAAATATCATGCTCAAAAATACCAATGATCGTGCTGAACATTTCTTACAGCATTTGCCGCAGCAATGTGAAAAACGTGACAAAGCCAAAGTCAACGATTGTTTCAAACAAGCTCTGCAAATTTTTATCAATAATGAACAAGCCATCAGTGCGACTCTTTCTGATGCAAACGGATTAAACATCCATGTTGGTAATACGTTTGTGCCAGACATTACACCATTTCAAACGGGGCAGTTAGTTGGATTTAGTGCGCCTGAGAAAAGCGTGCAACGGCTCTATTACATCGTAAAAGAAAATGAGCAAGGCGAGCGATTAACGGTCACATTTCCGATTTCAGCCATCCAACAAATTTTTGTCAGCGATCCGAGTTTAGGTGAATCGGGCGATGTGTTTATCATGGATTCGCAAGGTTTTTTCATTACTTATCCACATTTACTTGAATCGCAAGACCATTCAAACGAAACGCTTGAGCAACATGCCGCGCATTTAAGTGAAGCAAAAAATGATCACGCGATGCAGCATTGCCTCATGATGGGGAATGCAGAAATGCTTGATATTGACAGACGCGGCGTTGAAATTATTCACAGTTTCCGTTTTGTCCCTGAAGTTGGCGGCGGTTGCATCATGGCGCATTTAGACCAAGCTGAAGCCTTTGCCACACTGAATGCGTTGCAGTGGCGCGTAATTTGGATAACGATTGGGTTGGTGATTTTTGCTCTAATGATTGCGTTGATGGTCGGTAAAAACATTGTTAAACCGATTGATAAACTGTGTGCTGTGACGCATCAAATCATTAACGGTAATTACGCGATTTCTGCGGTGGTATCGGGCGATAGCGAAATTGCTGCACTGGCGAATGCGTTTAATCTCATGACGGAGCGATTAAAACTTGCGTTTGATGAATTGAACGCGCATCGCACTCAACTCGAACATAAAGTGCAAAAACGTACCGAGCAGCTTTTAATTGCCAAAAATGAAGCTGAACAATCGCTGACATTGTTGCAAGAAACCCAAGAAAGTTTGGTGCAAGCTGAAAAAATGGCGGCGTTGGGCGGTTTAGTGGCAGGCGTTGCCCACGAAATTAACACGCCAATCGGCATTACACTCACGTCAGCATCCTTTCTAAGCGAAGAAACAAGTAAAGTCATGTCGCTTTATCAGCAAGGTGAATTAGGTGGCGACGAATTAGAAGCCTATTTTGATAACGCAAAACAATCGACCGAATTGATGACCATGAATTGTCATCGAGCGGCAGACTTAATTCAAAGTTTCAAACAAGTCGCCGTTGATCAAACCAGCGATAATCAACGTGAATTTAATTTAAAAAGTTATTTGGAAGAAGTGCTAGTGAGTTTACGTCCCGCGCTTAAAAATCGTGACATTCGAGTTGAATTAGATTGTCCTGACGATTTGATGATTTTGGGATTTCCTGGAGCAATTTCACAAATCGTGACGAATTTTATTATGAATTCACTCACTCACGGTTACGACAAAAATCAGCAAGGAATTATCAAATTGCATATTTCAGATTTGCCTGAAAATAAAATTGAATTCCGTTACAGCGATGATGGCAAAGGCATACCGAGTGAAATTCAAAGCAAAATTTTCGACCCATTTTTTACCACGCAACGCGGCAATGGTGGCAGCGGTTTAGGGTTGAATTTGGTTTATAACATCGTGCATCAAACCTTAAAAGGCTTAGTGCAAGTTCACAGCGTCGAAGGCGAAGGTACGACGTTTACCATCCATTTTCCTAAAGAATCTTAAAAATTAACTCTAAATCATGACTGAAAAAAAACCTCTTAATTTAAAAGCTCCCGCGTCAATTACCTTACCATCGAGCAAAAACTCACATATTCCGTGGCGTGTTTTAATTGTCGATGATGACGCAGATGTTCACGCCGTTTCACGTTTAATTTTGAGCAAAGTTGTTTTTAAACATCGTGCTATTTAATTGCTTTACGCGCATTCTGCCGTGCAAGCGCGTGACATTTTGCTTCAAGAAAAAAATATCGCCGTCATTTTGCTCGATGTTGTGATGGAAACTGAAGACGCGGGATTGAAATTAGTAAAAATTATCCGCGAAGAATTGAATAATCACGACGTGCGAATTATTTTGCGAACAGGACAACCTGGGCAAGCTCCTGAAGAGCGTGTGATTGTTGAATTTGACATTAACGATTACAAATCTAAAAACGAACTGACTTCGCAAAAATTATTTACGACAGTGATTTCGGCGTTACGTTCGTATGAAACGATTATGTCGCTCAATAAAACACGCTTTGGTTTAGAAAAAATTCTGGATAGCTCTGATTCGCTGTTCAAGATTCAATCGATGAACGAATTTGCGTCGGGGATTTTGACGCAATTAAGTTTGTTTTTAGATTGCAAACCGCAAGGCATTATTTGCATTGAAGAAAGTAATGACGTTGAACTTACGCCACCACTCTTACCTGGGAATATGAAAATTATTGCCGCGACGGAAGAATTTTCCTGCTGCGTGAAATGTAATTTGGATGAATCGTGTGGACATCAAGACATTGCAACGTTAATTCAAAACACAATTGTCACGCGAGCCACGCAATTTTGTGAAAAATACAGTGCGTTTTATTTAGATACTAGCGAAACCAATGCGGCAATTGTGCTGGTTTGCAGCGAAGATGTAATTGATGCCCATGATAGAAAACTGCTTGAAGTTTTCACTTCAAAAATCTCAATTGCACTCGCTAACGCCATTCATTACCAGAAAATGATTACCTTTGAAAAAGCCTCGACGACCGACTTTTTAACAGGGTTAAATAATCGTCGGCAATTATTACGCTTAGGCACACCATTACTTGCGCTAGCGAATCGCAACAATTGTTTAGCGGTAGCGATGATTGATGTTGATTTCTTCAAGCGCGTCAATGATGAATACGGTCACGATGTGGGTGATATTGTGTTGAAAAAAGTGGCTGATTTGATGAACGAGCGTTTTCGTCGTAGCGATATTATTGCCCGTTACGGTGGTGAAGAATTTTGTATCCTCGCACCATCGCTCACAACCAAACAAGCATTTGAATTATTTGATACCTTTCGAGATGCGGTGGCGCGTACAAGCATTAAAATCTCCGACACTCAATCTATTAAAATCACACTCAGCATTGGCGTGACGACGGATTTATGCCCTGATTTAGACGATATGATTGTCGCGGCGGATTATTTGCTATATCGCGCAAAACATAATGGGCGTAATTGCGTGGTGGTGAAATAAATGGGAATGCTCGTTTTTATCCTGATTATTTTGTTTGTGATTGGCGGATTGTTGATTTTGCTACGCAGCGCAAACTCTCACAAATTACCGTCAAATGTGAAAGCACAGCCTTATGACGATGAGGATTAAATGCAACTAACACTTGCGATTTCAATTCAAATCCGTAAATTAGATTTTTTTACGAAAATCATAAGGAGCGTTAAACGTGTTGAATTTCAACCAACTTATTCATGATAAAAACTATTCCACTAACGCTGTGGCGTTAATGGTCACACTTTTAGGGTTAATCAGCGGTTCAGGTTTTATTACGTCAGTGGGATTTTTTGCACTTTCAGGCGCGATTACAAATTGGCTTGCCGTTTATATGTTGTTTGAGAAAGTGCCGTATTTGCGCGGCAGTGGTGTCATTCCAGAGCGTTTTGAAGAATTCAAAGGCGCGATTAAAACATTGATGATGTCGCAATTTTTCACCGCTCAAAACATCGAACAATTTATCGAAACAGAAGAGCAGGGCGGTTCGAAAGTTTTAAATTTAGAACCGCTTTTAAGCGCGGTGGATTACGACAAAATTTACGACAGTTTAGTGCTAGTTATTTTGGAATCGTCATTTGGTGCAATGCTCATGATGATGGGCGGCGTAGAAGCCTTAACTCCACTTAAAGAACCGTTTGTTGAAAAAGTCAAAGTGACCTTGGTTGAAATGGTCGATTCAAGTGAATTTAAAACGGCGTTGCAACACGGCTTGAACGCGCAAAAAATTAGCACAGATTTAGTCGGCAAAATCGAAACTGTGATTGATAAACGTCTTAGCGAACTCACGCCACAACTGGTAAAAGAAATGGTACAAGCCATTATCAAAGAACATTTAGGTTGGCTCGTTGTTTGGGGCGGTGTGATTGGTGGCTTGTTAGGCGGCTTATTTAGTTTCTTTGTTTAAGTTTTACAATAACGAACACAACGCGCAAATCTTGCTGATTAAAAGTCGCTATGTCATGATTGCACGTTTTTTTAACCCTCAACTATATAAGAGAGAAAATCATGGCTGGTCGCAACCACCTTTATATCCCAGGCCCTACAAACGTACCAAATGAAGTTTTAAACGCAATGCACGTTCCAATGGAAGATCATCGTTCACCGATTTTCCCAAAGTTGTTCGCGCCATTATTAGAAGATTTGAAAAAAGTTTTTGGCACAACAACGGGTCAATGCTTTATTTTTCCAGCTACAGGCACAGCAGGTTGGGAAGTTACACTCACTAACATTTTAAATCCAGGCGACAAAGTTTTGATTTATCGCTTTGGACAATTCGCGCATTTATGGGCGAATATGGCGACACGCTTAGGTTTTGAAGTGGAATTACACGAAGAAACTTGGGGCAAAGGCGTTCCATTAGATAAATTAGAAGCACGTTTAAAAGAAGATACGAATCACGAAATCAAAGCGGTTTTAGTGACACATAACGAAACCTCAACAGGCGTAACGTCTGACGTTGCGGGCGTTCGTAAAGCCATGAACGCGGCAAATCATCCATCATTTTTATTCGTTGATGGCGTAAGTTCAATTGCCAGCATCGAATTCAAAATGGATGAATGGGAAGTTGATGGCGTAATCAGTGGTTCGCAAAAAGGCTTCATGCTGCCAGCAGGCGGTGCATTTTTGGCATACAGCCAAAAAGCCTTGAAAGCCGTTGAAACATCAACGTATCCACGTTGTTTCTTAGATTTGAAAGACCAAATTTCTAACAACGCAACAGGCTACACACCTTACACACCGAATTTGCCAATTTTATACGGCTTGCGTAAATCATTAGATTTATTGTTTGCGGAAGGTTTGGATAATGTTTATGCGCGTCATTTCCGTTTAGGCGAAGGTGTACGTCGCGCGGTTGCAGCGTGGGGTTTAACGACTTGCGCTCAAGACGGTTTTCATTCAAACACCGTCACAGCGGTCGTTGTACCAGCAGATAAAGATGCGCGTGAAGTCATTGGCACAGCATTTAATAAATACAACATTTCACTCGGTGGCGGTTTATC
>JAQTXN010000144.1 GCA_028688755.1 Methylococcales bacterium
ATTGCACAAAGTGATAATCCGTATCGGGCGGCGTAATGTCGGCGGGGAAACCTTGCACAGGAAAATCATGACGCAACGGATGGTCGCTTTTTTTCCAAACTTTATGACGTGTCCAACAACGCGGGTCAGGATGATTTAGAAATGTGATGCCAAACATATCGTGCGTGTGACGTTCACTGCGATTTGCCGCCGCATAAACCGTGGCTTGCGAGGGAATTTCTGGTTTTGAAACGTTAATCGTGGCGCGAAGCAAAATGTAATTCCCTGTTGTTTCAAAACACGCATAAACATGGAATTGTTCATCGATTTGTTCTGCAAAACCTGCCGCCCAACGCAATTTGAATTCAAATGCGATTTTTGCAAAATCTTGCCAATGTTTATCGTCGATTTCCCATACTTCAACAAAAGGCGAAATACTTTCAGTTTTAACAAAAATATCCGCTTCGTTTAACTGCGTTAAAAATACATTTTGCCAACTCATAACGCGCTCCCTGAAATCAACAATGTCGCTTGACTAAACCAATCACTTAAAAAACTCGGAATCGCTAAACCCAACCACAACGCCAAACCCAAATGCACCATCACGGGAATCAAATTCGCTTTAATCGAACTTTGACCTTCGGGTTTTTCACCGTAGACGATGGGTTGAATGTGACGAAATAAGCCAGCAAAGGCAATTCCAATGCCTAACAATAACAACGGGGTGAGCCACGGATAGTTGTGCATCGTAGCGAGTAACACTAAAAATTCGCTGGTGAAAACGCCGAACGGTGGAAAACCTGCAATCGCTACCGTTCCAATCAATAACCCCCAACCGACTTTAGGTTGTGTTTTAATCAAGCCACGGATTTGCGCCATTTTTTGCGTACCCGCAATTTGCGCGGTGTGTCCAACGGTGACGAAAATTGCCGATTTAACCAGTGAATGAACGGTCATGTGAAGTAACGCCGCAAAAGTCGCCAGCGAACCGCCCATCCCAAAGGCAAACGTCATCAAGCCCATGTGTTCAATCGAGGAATAACTAAACAAGCGTTTAATATCTTTTTGCCGATGCAAAAAGAGTGCAGCAACTAAAAATGAAACCAAGCCAAAGCCCATCATCAAATAGCCTGCAATGTGCGATTGCGTCGCGCCATCGACAAGCATTTTGTTTCGCACTACCGCATACAACGCATCGTTTAACAATAAACCAGACAAAACGGCTGACATCGGCGTTGGGCCTTCCGAATGCGCGTCAGGTAGCCAATTATGCAATGGCACTAAACCGATTTTAGTGCCGTAACCAATTAACAAAAACACAAACGCAATATCTAAAATTTTAGGATTTAATTGTGCAGCGTGTTCGTACAACACTGTCCACAACAACGCATTTTCAGGGTCGCCGATTTGTGAGGCGGCGTAATACAGCAAAATCGTACCGAACAAGGCTTGCGCGATACCCACACCACATAAAATAAAATACTTCCAAGCCGCTTCAATGGATTCAGGTGTGCGATACAAACTCACGAGTAACACGGTCGCCAGTGTCGCACCTTCCATTGCCACCCACATAATGCCCATATTGTTGGTTGTTAAAACCAAATACATGGCAAGCATAAAACCTTGATACATCGAATAATAAAGTTTTAAGCGTCCTTCGGTGAGTTTGCCGAGTTCGATTTCGTGTGCCATGTACGGCGCAGAAAACAACGAAGTCGTAAAACCCACAAAGGCTGTCAGAACAATTAAATACACATTGAATGAGTCAATTAAAAACGCTTTGCCACCTGACAAAATCGTTCCATGTTGAAAAACAGTCGTTGCAAGCCAAACTGTAACGCCTAAACTCACGGCATTGATTCGCGTATTGAGTTTGCCAATATCTTTGTGATGCCCTGTAAAGGCAAAAAAGGCAATGCCTAACGCTGAAAGGACTAACAGTAAATAAACTGCAATCATTTTTCCACCTCGTGTAATTTGTTCATCATATCGACATCAAGCGAATCAATGCTGGTACGAATGTGAAAAAAGAAAATCCCGAATAAAACCGCTGCCACTAAAACGTCAAACGCAACGCCAAGTTCCACAACCATTGGCATTCCATCCGTTGCGACCATCGCCGCGAAAAACAAACCATTTTCAATCGACATAAAACCCACAACGTGTGCGACGGCTTGACGATGAGAAATCATCAAAAGTAATCCTAATAAAACCACCGACAAACTCACCACTAACGCATTGAGCATAATCATCGACGAAGTATGAATAATCGGTTGTAGAACGTAATAACTAAACACCATCAAACTCGCACCACTGAGCATCACAGCGGTGTTGTTTTTCAACGCTTCTACATCGCGGTGAATGTTCATGGCAAACACTTGTTTTTGCAGCATCGAAGGAATAAATACAACTTTCAGCGCAAAGGTTAGCAATGCCGAAATATACAAATGCGGACTGTTTAATTCGTAACCCGCCAAAATCGCGGTCAATGTGAGTAACATGCCTTGCATAGCAAAAACCAAAATCAAGCGCGGCAAACGTCCTTGCCCCAGCATCAAAAAGGACATCAATCCCACCAACGCAGACATGGACAAAATGGCTTGCGTGTAAAAATCCTGTGTTTCAATGTTCATCGTGTGGACTCCAAAATGATGTGGCTTAACATTCCAAGCAAGCCAAGCAAATACGCAAAACCGAGATATTCTTGTACGCGAAATAAACGCATTTTGGCAACGACGGTTTCAGCTAAAGCAAGGAAAACGGAAAGTACGATGAGTTTTAAAACCAACGCGACTAACGCAAAGCTTAATGCGCCAATCGTGAAACTTTGGGCGATTCCCCACGGAAAAAATAGGTTCGCAATCAATACGCCGTAAAGCATCAATTTCAATTGGCTTGCCCATTCGATTAACGCCAAATGCCGTCCGCTGTATTCCAAAATCATCGCTTCATGAATCATGGTGAGTTCTAAATGCGTGGTCGGATTATCAACAGGAATGCGCCCCGTTTCAGCCACTGCCACCAAAATTAACGCAAACAACGCAAACACAAATGAAGGATGCAATGTCGCACCTTCATTCAAAATATGATGAATTGCCCCCGACAAATCTGTGTTTGATGCAGTCATCGTAATCGTGAAAACAGCCATCAACATGGCAGGTTCAGCCAAAGATGAAATGGTCATTTCGCGCGAACTGCCCATGCCGCCAAATGCTGTACCTATATCTAAACCTGCCAACGCTAAAAAGAATCGCGCAAACGCAAAAAATCCAACCAATACAATTACGTCGGCACTTTCAGACGTTGGCATGTCAACAGCGATTAAAGGAATCACTGTTGCCGCCAAAATCATCATCGTAAAAATAATGTACGGCGCAACGCAAAATAACCATGACGCATCTTGAGAAATGACAGGTTGTTTGCGCGTCAATTTGAGTAAATCCCGATACGGTTGCGAAAATGATGGGGAGCGACGATTCTGCAATCGGCATTTACAAAATTTAAGAAAACCCGCCAGCAATGGTGCAAGGGCGACAAATAAAACCGTTTGAAAAATAGCGATTGTCCAATTCATAAGCTCACCACCCAAAGAAGAAGAATTAAGGTTGCGAGCGAATAACCAATATAAGTTCGGATATTTCCCGTTTGAATGCGCCCGACTTGTTTTGCTACGCGATTTACGCCGCGTTCGATGGGTTGATAAACATGAACCCAACTGTGGTCTTGAATATGGAGCGAATAACGCACGTCAGCAACATTTAACTTCGTGTTTTCACGCATCGTTTTTTCGACTTTTTCATCAATCAAAAACACCGTCGCAAAAATTCGGCGTAATGGCATGGTGAACGCACTTGATGTGTATTGCATTCGTGGCGATAACGCGCCAAAACCGCAATCCCAAGTCGGTGCAATTCGTGCTTTTGTCGCACCTTTGCCGTGCAACACGAAAAATAAAATCAATGCCGTAATTAACACACTCACTAAAATCAAAAGTGGCGAATACGACGCTTGTTGCATTGAAACTGGCGCAAGCCAAAGCGGTGTTAAAACGGAGGTTTGAGGCAACGCAGCATCAAGAATGTGATTGGTCACGCCGCCTAGAAAATCGAGCATGACGCTGGGAAAAATCCCGAAGAAAAAACACAAACCTGCAAGCATCGCAGGGGCTGCAAGCATTCCAAAACTTTTAATTTCTTGTGCTTTTTCAGCATGACGCGAACGCGGCACACCTAAAAAAATTAAACCAAATACTTTTACAAAACACGCTGCGGCAAGTGCCGCCGTTAAAGCTAATGCCGCCGCTGAAACAGGAATCAGACTTCGCAACACACCGTTATCTAATACACCCACTTGCAACGCCGTTTGAAAGGCAAGCCATTCTGAAACAAAACCATTGAATAACGGCAATGATGAAATGCTCATACAACCGATTAAAAAAATCACGCTCGTTTTAGGCATCCGTTTAATCAAACCGCCAAGCATATCAATGTTTAATTCATGCGTTTGATGGTGAATCATGCCCGCGCCAAGAAAGAGCAAATTCTTAAACAGCGCGTGATTGAACGCATGAAACAACGCGGCTAATAAACCAAGTGCCGCCAGTTCTTTATGATTATTGGCTAAGAAAATCATGCTCAAACCTAAAACCATCACGATGATGCCGATGTTTTCAACCGAACTGTAAGCGAGTAAGCGTTTTAAATTTTGTTGCATCATGGCGTATAAAATCCCGCTCAACGCTGAAACCGTGCCGACAATCAACAACACTACGCCCCATTGCCAATGCACTTCAGGTAACAAATCAAAACAAAAACGAATCAATCCATACAACGCGACTTTGAGCATCACGCCGCTCATCAATGCTGAAATGTGTGATGGCGCAACGGGATGCGCTTCGGGCAACCAAACATGAATCGGCACTAAACCCGCTTTCATCCCAAAACCCATTAACGCCAACACAAACGCAATGCTCATCCATGTTGTTGAAATTTGCGAAGCCCGCAACGCATCAAACGTGAAGCCATCCGCAAAACTCGCTACCACGCCGAATGCCAAAATAATCAGCAACGCGCCCACTTCTGCCATGAGTAAATACAAAAACGCGGCACGTCGATTAGCAGAATTTTCATGTTGAAATGCCACCAGAAAATAACTCGCCACTGACATCAATTCCCACGCAATCATGAACATGAAGGCATCGTCAGCAAGTAATACCAGCATCATTCCCGCGATAAAAAGCCCTGTGAATAAACTTAATACAGCGAAACTGGCAGGATTTTTTTGCTCATTATGTGTGTAATGTGGCGCGTAAAAACTGACCGCAAATACCGCAATGCCGATTATCAAAAAGAAAAATGCTGATAAACCGTCAAAGCGAATTTTCCATGTTTGCCAAGGTAAACCTAACTTTAAGTTATCAACAAGCACAGTTTGGTCGAGTAATTCGCCAATGCCTGCCGCGATTGCCAATGCGCCCGATAAACCGAGCAATAAAAACACCATTGCAGTGAATCGAGTTTGTAAAAGTGCGAAACAAGCTGAGGCTAAACTCAGCAAAATTGCGCCGTAAGCGAGAGTTAAAATCATATTCGTGCCTAAACAGGTCTAAGACGACGTGCCGCTAAGGGATGGTCAGAGAATGTTTCGTGTTCATCTAAACCTTGGAATTCACAATGTCCACCTTGTGCTTCGTAGTCATGTTGAAATTCGTGGAAAAACTCCATTACTGTGTGGTCAATTAACGTTACTTCGCGTTTATCAAAAATAAGAGTTTTCCCGTGTTCGATATTTGCCAACGCTTCTTTTAACGCTAGAAAATTCGAGAAAACCGCCGCACCTTTAATATGAATTAAAAGCGAGCCATCTGCTTGTAGGGTTTGAGTGAAATGGATTTTGAATAAATTATTCAGTTTTGCGCCGTGAATGACGTGAATCGTGAGTTTGACTAAAATCCCAACCGCTACACCAACAAGTAAATCGGTCGCAATCACACTGATAATGGTCGCCACGAAAATAAAGAGTTGTTCTTTGCCGATACCCATGACGTTGGCAAATTCGCGTGGTGACGCTAAACGAAAACCTGTAAAAACCAACAGTGATGCAAGCGCGGCTAACGGAATACTGTGAATTAAGTGAGGGAAGAAAACCACAAAGACCAATAAAAATGAACCGTGAAAAAAGTTTGCCCATTGCGTTTTTGCGCCATTATTGACGTTAGCAGAGCTACGTACGATTTCGGCAATCATCGGCAAACCACCGATTGAACCCGCA
>JAQTXN010000145.1 GCA_028688755.1 Methylococcales bacterium
ACCCAATCGTTAGTATCGAAATTGAACATGACAAAAACGTTTAAACAACCAACGCCGATAAAAAAGCCTGCCCAGCACAAATTTAAGGTTTTCCAAACATTTTTCGGTAACGTTAATTGGCTAGACATCATGCGTTCAATAAACGGTTTTTGACCAAAAAATTGACTGCCCAAAAACGCGGCACCGAAAAGCCATTCAATAATCGAGAGTTTCCATTTTACAAATTGTTCATCATGTAAAATCAGCGTTAATCCGCCCATGACCACAACTAACGCGAGCGTAATCCATTGCATGGTTTCCACTTTGCGATATTTAAACCACGCAAAGGCGACTTGCAAAATGGTCGCCACGATAACAACGGCGGTGGCAACGTAAATATCATAGAGTTTGAATGCAATGAAAAAAAGTAAAATTGGGAAAAATTCAATGAGTTGTTTAATCATGAAATAGCGCGATAAGTGGCTAGGAAAAGTGAACAGTTAAGGCGCAATGCTTAACTTGGCAAGTATTGTAAAATCTTTGTGTTGCAATGTATAGAAGCGACTGTGACTACAAATTGAAATAACACGAACGCGCGTTTTATTAGTATGATTTGCACCTATTTTTGAAGTCCAACCTTCCACCTTAAAAAAACGACCCACACAATGATAAGAAAATTCGTTATTTTATTAACTTTATTGTTACTACTTGCGGTGAATTTCAGCATCTGGAGTTACGTTAATAACCCGCTGCAACTGCAACCGTGGACAAAAACCACGATGGGCGTAACGTACGACCCAATGCGAAAGCAAGATACGCAAACCAGTAACACATTCCCAAATGCAGAAGAAATTGAAAGTGATTTTGCCTTGCTCAAAGATAGGGTGTTCGCGGTGCGGACGTATAACGTTGCCAAAGAAAAAGGCTTAGACAAAATTCCTGAACTCGCGGCAAAACATAATCTGAATTCTACCGTTGGCGCGTGGATTGGTGTGGATTTAGAAGAAAATCGTCGCCAAGTCGATACGCTGATTGAAATTAGCAAACAATATAATCCAAAGTTAATTCGCCTGATGGTCGGTAACGAAGTGTTATTGCGTGGCGATGTGACCGAAGAAGAATTGATTGGTTATATTCGTGATGTGAAACAAAGTAGCGGCAATCGTCCCGTGAGTACCTCTGAAACATGGGACGTGTGGATTAAGCACCCTAAACTTGTTGATGAAGTGGATTTTATTGCGATTCACATTCTGCCTTATTGGGAAGGCATTGCGGCTGAAGATGCCGTGGATTATGTGTTTGACCGCTACAACGATGTGAAAAAAGCTTACCCGAATAAGCCAGTCATCATTACAGAGGTCGGTTGGCCTTCTGATGGACAACCTGTCAAACATGCGACGGCTTCAGTGGCAAATCAAGCGAAGTTCTTACGCGACTTTTTAAATCGTGCCGACAAAGAAAAAATTACTTATTACGTCGTGGAAGCCTTTGACCAACCTTGGAAAAAATCGATTGAAGGTTCAGCAGGTGCGTACTGGGGTATTTTCAATGCTGACCGCCAAGCAAAATACCCAATGGATGGTGATGTCATGCCGATGCCCGATTGGGGAAATTGGGCAGCAGGTGCGTCTGTTTTCAGTTTGCTACTCATGGGCTTAATTGTCGTAACACGCAGCAGTTTGAAATTATCAGGAATTTTCTTTTTTGGTTTGATGGCAAACCTCGCGGCATCGGTCATTTTTTGGACAGTTTCAAGCGGCGCACACCAATATCAAACGACATTAACGTTAGTTTTGTGGGGCTTAATGGTATTGATGCAAATTTTAGCGACTTCAATTTTACTGATTGAAAGTTTAGAAATTGCCGAAGTGGTCTGGCATCGCAAAACCATTCGTACTTTTGAGCCGCTCACGCCGTCGCCTGAGTTTAAATATCCAAAAGTCTCGTTGCATTTGCCAATTCACAACGAACCGCCGTTGATGGTTCGCAAAACGTTAGAAGCCTTGGCAAAAGTGGATTATCCAAACTTTGAAGTTTTAGTTATGGATAACAACACTAAAGACGATGCGGTTTGGATGCCTGTGAAAGAAGACTGCGAACGTTTAGGTGAGCGTTTTCGTTTTTTCCATTTAGAAAATTGGCCAGGTTATAAAGCAGGTGCAATCAATCATGCGCTTGAACAAACTGCGCCTGATGCTGAAATTATCGCGCTCATCGATAGTGATTATGTGTTGTCGCCCGATTGGCTCAAATGTATGGTGCCGTATTTTGATAATCCCAAAGTCGGTTTCATCCAATCACCGCAAGATTACCGCGACCGTCATCAGAGTACATTTAAAGAGTTTTCGTATTGGGAATATGCGGGCTTTTTCAATATCGGCATGGTGCAACGCAACGAATACAACGCCATTATTCAACATGGCACGATGACGATGATTCGCAAATCAGCGTTAATTGAAGTTGGACGTTGGTCAGAATGGTGCATTTGTGAAGACAGTGAATTGGGTTTACGTTTATACGAAGCGGGTTACGATTCAGTTTATGTGAAAGATTCGTTCGGTCGCGGTTTGATGCCTGATACGTTCTCAGGCTATATGACACAACGTTTCCGTTGGGTTTATGGCGCGATGCAAATTATCAAAGCCCATTGGCGCAGCTTTTTACCTACCAAAAAATCACCGCTCACTACCGCACAAAAATACTATTTTATTGCGGGTTGGTTGCCGTGGTTTTCCGATGCGTTGGCGTTAGTTTTCACAATGGCGAGTTTGATTATTACGGTGTTAATTCGTTTTGCAGAGCATCCTGAATTACCCTCAATCGTCTTTTTGATGCCGACGGTTGGCTTGTTTGCTTTCAAAATTATTCGTGGTTTATGGCTCTATCAAGCGCGTGTGCCGTGTTCGATTTGGAATTCACTAGGTGCGGCGTTGTCGGGTTTGGCGTTAACGCATACCGTTGCGCTCGGCACAATTCAAGGTTTATTTACCTCGGGCAAGCCGTTTATGCGTACACCAAAGTATGAATCGCAAAGCGCGGTTTTTGCGGGTTTGCGTGTCATTCAACAAGAGTTGTTGTTGCTGATTTTGCTTGGCTGGGGAATTTTCGAAATCAGTCGTTTGGAATATCTTGATAACTTGAACGGTAAATTATGGATGGCAATTCTAGCTGTGCAAGCTGTCCCTTATTTGGCGACGTTAATTACGTTGCTCATTAGCGTTGCGCCAAGTTATTTCAACGATAAATCAGCTGAAGACTTAGACGATGATGTGTAATCATCGCTGATTTATATTTGAAATCTTCGTTTATCGCAGGGCGGGGTTAAATCCGCCCTGACTTCATTTATTCCAGAGACATATATTCCAGAGACATAATGTCATGATTTTAGCAGGCGATATTGGCGGCACAAAAACGTTGCTCGCCATTTTTGATGATGGTTTGTGCATCGCAAAACACAAATTTTCGAGCGCGAATTACGCCACTTTCCACGAATTACTTAGCGAGTTTTTATCGTTAATTCCAACGGTGAAAATCGATGCGGTTTGTATCGGTGTTGCAGGCGCAATTGTTGATGGTGATTGTGAAACAACAAATTTACCTTGGAAATTAGTTTGCCGTGAAATTGGCGAGCTTGTGAATTGCTCAAACGTAAAATTACTAAACGATTTAGAGGCAGCTGCGTGGGGGATTTTATCGTTACCTGAAAATGAATTTGTATCGCTGAATCCAAATGCAAAAGCGCAAATTGGCACAATCGCCGTTTTAGCAGCAGGCACAGGTTTGGGGGAGGCAATTATTTTTCATGATGGCGAAAAACATCATGTGATGGCAAGTGAAGGCGGGCATTGTGATTTTGCACCCACCGACACAGAGCAAATGCAATTACTTGAATTTATGCAAGCGCGTTTTCCACAACACGTTAGTTATGAACGTTTAGTTTCAGGTGCAGGCATCGAGGCAATTCATGAATTTTTAGAAGAATCGAATGTGCATCATTTGACCTATCAAATAGAAACCGAATTGAATGCAACAAGCGATAAAGCCGCCGTGATTGGCGCGGCAGCAGTCGAAAATAACGATGAATTATGCGTCGCGACAATGCAATTATTCTCAAAAATTTACGGCGCAGAGGCGGGGAATTTAGCATTGAAATGTTTGCCCACAGGCGGCGTTTATTTAGCAGGCGGCATTGCCGCAAAATGTTTGCCTGTCTTGCAGCAAGGCGCATTTTTAGAAGGCTTTTTAGCAAAAGGACGTTTTCGAGCGACGCTTGAAAAATTTCCCGTCAATGTTTGCACGCAACCCGAGGTGGTTTTGCTTGGCACGTTGCATTACGCAACCATCAATCGCCTTTAATTCATTTATTATTCTCGTTTCAAACAACCTATTTGGCTCAACATCTTAGTGAAAACAAAACAACCTCAATTTTTAGTCGGCATCGATTTAGGCACAACGCATACCGTTGTTGCTTATGCGCCCGTTTCCAATACGCAAAACATTCAACTTTTTCCGATTGAACAACTTGTTGATGTTGGGCAAGTTGCTGCGCGTCCACTGTTACCATCGGTTCGTTATCATCCAGCAGACAGCGAAATTGCAAACGACACGTTAGCTTTTACAGCAAATGACAATGCGATTTTAGGCGAAGCGGCTCGCGTGTTAGGTGCAAAAACCAAAGGGCGTTTTGTCACTAGCGCGAAAAGTTGGCTTTCGCATCCATCGGTTGACCCCAGTGCCGCCATTTTGCCGTGGGGTGCAAGCGAAGACGTTTTAAAAGTTTCGCCACTTGAAGCGAGTGCCAGTTATTTAGCGCATGTCCGCATGGTTTGGTTGCATCAACATCCTAACGCACCACTCGAAAATCAAGACGTTGTTATTACCGTTCCTGCTTCCTTCGATGAAGGCGCACGTTCTTTGACATTGGAAGCGGCAAAAATTGCAGGGCTGCAAAACGTTCGTTTGCTCGAAGAACCACAAGCGGTTTGTTACGACTGGCTACGTTGCAACGCGGGAACGTTGAATGAAAAACTTGCCGAAGTGCATTTATTGTTGGTTTGTGACGTAGGCGGCGGGACAACAGATTTAACGTTAATCAAAGTCGAAGCAGGCGAAAAAGAACCAAAATTGACCCGAATTGGTGTCGGCGACCATTTGATGTTGGGTGGTGATAATTTGGATTTAGCCTTAGCGCATACGCTTGAATCACGTTTGACGGGCGATGAAAAACGTTTATCTGCTGCCGAATTATCGCAATTACTTGAACAATGCCGCCAAGCAAAAGAAAAATTATTAGCTGAAGATGCCCCTGAATCAGTCAAAGTCACTTTATTGGCAAGCGGTTCAAAATTATTCGGTGGTACACGCGCCGCAACGTTGACACGCGACGAAGTTCGTACCATTGCACTCGATGGTTTTTTCCCTCTTTCAAAACTCAACGAATTACCTGATAAAAAACGCAGTGGCGTGGTGGAATTTGGTTTGCCGTATGCCGCTGAACCTGCGGTCAGCAAACACATTGCAGGATTTTTAAAACTTCACGAACACGCGGCAAAAGATGCGTTGCAAATCGATTCAACTGTTCCCGATGCGTTGCTGTTAAATGGCGGCGTGTTCCGCAGTCAACCGATTACCAAACGCGCCATTGAGTTGCTTAGTTCATGGCGCGAAAAAACACCGATTCTGTTAGAAAATCAACATCCCGAATTAGCTGTTGCCTTTGGTGCAGTCAGTTACGCGGTGGCACGACGCGAAAAGAAATTAAAAATCGGTGGCGGCGCGGCGCGAAGTTATTTCTTGCTTGTCGATACCAATGAAACCGAAAAACAAGGCATTTGTATTTTGCCGCGCGGCAGTGAAGAAGGTGAAGAAATCATTTTAAAAAATCACCGCTTTGCGTTGCGCTTAGGAACACCTGTTCGTTTTCATTTAGCTTCGACGATTGGCGACAGTATTTTCAAATCAGGCGACATTACTGAGATTACCGACGATTTTCATTCGTTGCCACCGCTTGCCGTTGCATTTGAAAGTGATTCGACCAACGAAGTTTTAGTGGAACTTGCGGTGATGCAAACAGAAGTCGGCACGCTAAAAATTCAATGCGTTTCCATTGAAAATCCAAAACAACGTTGGAATGTTGAATTTCAATTGCGACGCGGTGCGGCAGTTTCAAATAAATCCGATGAATTACCGAAAAATTTAGACGCATTGTGCGAAAGAATCAGTGATATTTTTGGCGCGAAATCGAAACAAGTTGCGCCAA
>JAQTXN010000146.1 GCA_028688755.1 Methylococcales bacterium
TTGCAAAATTATCGGCTTTTTCACTCACTTTCGTGCCAAATTTCGCCATTGCACTGGGTTTCTTTTCGACGTGAATCACTAACGCGCCTGACTTTTCAAGCTCGCTAATTAGTTCAAATACTTGTTTTACGAGTTGCGTGAAATCACATACTATCTCTTGAAAACGAATCGAAATCTTACCTTGCCGTGTGTAAAAATTGACTCGATAAACACCGTCAATTGCTTTTATTTTTGAGGCAAAATTTTCAGCAACGCCTTTTTGACATAATTGTGCGGGTAATTGAAAACGGACGTGACCTTCAGCTCTATGGCGCAATACACATTGTTTTTGAATAGACATAATTTCGATGAAATCAGTAGAAAAACAAAACGGGCTTTTCCAGCCTGCGCGAGAAAAACCCGTTCATTGAATTTGATATAAAAAACTTAGCTTTCTTTGGTTTCTGCTACTAAATCTTCTAAATTTTCTTTTTGTTGCAACACAAAATCTTTACCTGCATCAACAACTTTTGTTGTGCTAGCAATAATGTCTTTACGATATTTGTGAATTAAAAATCCACTAACCAAACCTAAACCAAATACTACGACTGGATTTTTAACTGCGATACTCATAACTTTACTCCCACTGTAAACGATTGCTGAGGCGATTGAACCTTTAAAAACTTCTTTGGGTAACGAATCACCGCTGTGTGTATTTTTGACGGCTTTTCCCATAAATACCTCTAAAACTATTCTGGTAACACTTTATCTTCGTTCAACATCTGATAAATGCCCTTGCAACCTTCACAGCAAAAAACTTTTTCTTCTCCTGTTTTCAATTTCAGCGTAAATCCTGAAACCTCAACAGTCAGATTGCACAAATCGCAAGTCTTTTTTCCTTCACTCATCACATTTACCTAACTAGCTGTTTAACTTAAGCAACATAGTAGCAAAAGTTACGATTTGCCACAATCCAAGAGCATTTTAGCAATTTGCTTTTTCTTGAATAAATTGCGCTTGTGCCGCTTTATTTGAGGCTTTCATTAACGCGATGCGTAATGCGCCTGTTAAACTTGCACCCAAACCTAAACGCATCGCAAAGGCGGGCAAAATAATCATTGACGTAACAGCAAGTCCAGCACCAAGAAGTAATGCAGTGTTGTCGTGTTTTTTAGCTGATTGTGAAGCCATGATGAAAACCTCTCGCAAAAAAGAAAATATAAATCTGTTTACCACATGAAGCATGCTACATGCCATAAAATAAACCTTTGTATTTCAATCGATTAGTTTAATAAAAAGATGTAAAAATTAAAAACTGTGTGATATGACACAGTGTTACTAAGTGATTTACCGCAGCTTTAAGGATTTTGATACAACGGAATTGCCGCAATGCGTTTATCAATCAAGTTTGCAAGTCGTAAATAAGTGGGACTTTGGGTTGATTCAAAAAGTTTTTTAAATACGTTTTCACTCATGTGTTCAGGCAAATCACGCGGATCGGGCATAAAATCACGATAATCATGAATTTGCGCGGTGAGTTTTTGAATGCGTAACGCCGATTCAGGCGATAAAACCGCTAATTCGCCAAACCGACTGCCTGCTTTATCCGCCGCTAAATCAATAAAACTAAAACCACTGCCGCCCGTTTGCGCGTCACTGAGTTCTTTTACTTCGCCAAGGGCATTAGCAACACGACTATTCATCGAAGCCGTCAACGCCGCCGCGCCTGTGAAATGTTGCGCTAAATCGGCGCGTTTATATAAAAAAGGTTTCAACTGCGGATCTTCAATGGAATTCACATAATCGTTAAGCGCAAAAATGGCACTGCGATTTTCTTCAATTGCATTTTCAGTCGTTGAACGCTGCAAGGCTAATTCAAAAATGGGTTTTAATAAATCCGCCAGCGACAAACGAAATTTCGGATTATGTTGCGCGATAATTTCAGCAATTTTTTGCTGATAAATTTCACGGCTTTCCACATTGGTTAAACGATTTGGGGAATTTGTTTCATAAAATAGCGTTACTGCCGTATCAGAAATTTCCACGCGCTGTATCGGCGAGGTTGCCAAAATAAAATACTCGTTCAAAAACGAATAGCGAATCGCTAAATCTAGCACCCAACCCGCAAATTTTGCAGGTAACAACAATTTCCCCACTTTAAATTTTGCAATGCGTGGCAAGGTTTCATCGCTTTCACTGCCTAAGCGAAAACTGACGTTAAAATAATTGGCAAGCGCATTTTTAGGGAGCTTTACCGACATATTGCAACGTACTTTTTGATTTACTAATTCGATTTGAATCGCGCTTTGAAAATAACGATTGAGTAAATAATTCGCCGCCAAATTTAAATCCGCTTGCGTGAGCGTAATAGCAGCAAGATTATCGGGTTTAGTTTTCGTGCCTTCGTAGAGAATTTTTCGCGCTTGGGTGATATTTTCAAGTGTTAATTTTGGCGATTGCGGTACGTCAGTTTGTGAACTCAAACCGTTTGCCACAATGCCCACACACAGCAAAAAAATAATGCCTAGAAAATACGCAAAAATTCGTGCAACGAAAGAAAAGTGAAACTGGGGAATCATGCAAATTCGAGTTTGAGTCCAGCGGTTTTTAAATTTTCAGCTTCTGTGAATAAATCAGCGCGAGTGAGTGGCGCAGAATTGAGCCAATTTTGTGGAAAGCGTAATTTTACTTTTGATTTTTCAGATTTAAATTTGAATTGCGGCACTTCGTAATCTTGACGACTACGATGTAATAACACCGACAAACGCAGCAATAGCGCGAGTTTCGGCGCGTCATCATTCCATGGAGCAGGCAAATCGGCAAAATTTCTTAACGCAAATTTACGTCGATGCGCCCTAACAATTGTTGCCAGTAAAATTTGTTCTTGGCGCGAAAAACCCGCGAAATCGCCGTTTTCAATCACATACGCGCTGTGCTTGTGATATTGGCTGTGAGCAATATCATGTCCGAGTTCGTGTAATTGTGCTGCCCAATGCAAAAATTGTCGTGCGTTTTCAATGTCGATTTGAAAAAAATCAGGCTTTAACTGTGACAACAAATAATCAAGCGTTTTTTGCACGCGCAAAGCGTGCTGCATATCGACATGATAACGTTCTGCAACTTGGCGTACCGTTGCCGAGCGAATATCGTGATCGTAGATTCGTCCTAGCAAATCGTGAATTAACCCTTCGCGTAACGCCCCGTCTGAAACAGTCATTTGCGTGATGCCTAAACTTTTAAACGTCGCATACACAATGGCTACGCCACCGACAAAAACAGGCAAACGTTCTGCATCCAAATCGGGCAAATTCAGCAAATGAATCGTCGGACAAGTGTGAATATGTTGTACCAGTTGTTCTAAACCGTCGCGCGTGATGCCGTTGTTGCTCCAATTTTTAGCCAATAACACCTTATCAATGGCTTTCAAACTACCCGACGCGCCAATCGCTTCGTCCCAATTTTTACGTTGGAATTTTTGTTGAAATGGTTCTAAACGTTGCTGCGCGAAAAGCACTGCTTGATTGAACGCGGCTTTTGATAATTTGCCATCTTTGAAAAACGCGGTGCTGGTTGTCACGCAACCCATCGGCAAACTTTCTTTATCAAGCGGTGTATCGCCTGTGCCGATAATGTATTCCGTGCTGCCGCCGCCAATATCCATGACAAGGCGCAAATTCGCGTTACTGCTCAAACTGTTTGCAACACCTTGATAAATCAAACGTGCTTCTTCAATTCCCGAAATAACGTGTATTGGGTGATTTAGCGCGAGTTCGGCTTTTTTTAAAAATTCCTCCGCATTTTTTGCAGTTCGCAAGGTACTTGTACCCACAATGTGAACGCTTTCAGGTGGAAAATGTCCAATGCGTTGTCCGAAACGTTCTAAACACGCCAAAGCGCGTTGTTGGGTTTCAAGGTTGAGGTAATTTTTCTTATCCAGTCCTGATGCAAGGCGCACCATTTCTTTTAAACGATCAACAGTTTGTAATTTGCCGTCTGTTAAACTACAAACAATCATGTGAAAACTGTTTGAACCTAAATCAACAGCCGCAACACAACTTGGTGGTTTTTTTAACACAGATAGTGCCTCGTTTTTTTGAGTAAATGACGATTTGCGCGGTATTGTACAACGATAGTGGCGGCATGGTTTAGAATGGCGTGAACGTAATGCAAAACACCTGTCAAGAATTCGTTTGTTTTGCTCTTTTTTTATTTTATGAGTCAATTATGCAACATCTTAAATTTTCAAATGCCAACCTTTCCGCACCACTTCGCCAAAGCCTTGAAATACTCGGTTATAGCGAAATGACTCCAATTCAAGCGAAAAGTTTGCCGTTTATTTTGAATGGCGACGATATTATTGCCAAAGCCAAAACGGGCAGCGGTAAAACGGTTGCATTTGGTTTGGGATTACTTTCAAAACTCGACGTGAATTTATACGAAACACAAGCGTTAGTGTTATGTCCCACGCGCGAACTTGCCGATCAAGTTAGCAAAGCGATTCGTGCGTTGGCGCGTTTTACCCCGAATGTAAAATTGCTGACGCTTTGTGGCGGTGTGCCTCAAGGTCATCAAATTGCATCGTTAGACCAACACGCGCCACACATCGTGGTCGGTACGCCTGGGCGTGTTCAAGACCATTTAAAACGTCAAAGTTTGAATCTAAAAAAATTGCGTGTCTTGGTTTTAGACGAAGCAGACAGAATGCTTGATATGGGTTTTGAAGCGCAAATTTCATTCGTCGTGAAACAAACGTCGAAAACGAAACAAACGCTGTTATTTTCGGCAACGTATCCTGATTCGATTTTAGAGATGAGCGCACATATTCAAAATACGCCTGTTGAAATTAGCGTCGATGAAACACATGACGATGGAAAAATCGAACAACTTTTTTTCAAAGCCGAAGAGTTGCAAAAACCATTAGCGGTCAGCGCGTTGCTTGCAAAATATCAACCTGAATCAACCGTCATTTTTTGCAACACGAAATACACTTGCCAAGTCATGGAAAATTGGCTCGGTCAAGAAGGCTATTCCGCGCTTTCACTCACGGGTGACTTAGATCAACGTGAACGCGATCAAACGTTGTTACGTTTTGCCAACAAAAGCTGCTCGATTTTAGTGGCCACCGATGTCGCGGCGCGAGGGCTGGATATTAAAGATTTGTCTGCGGTGATTGTGTTTGATTTATCGCCCGATCCTGAAGTGCATATTCATCGCATTGGTCGCACGGGCAGGGCAGGGCAAAAAGGGTTGGCGTTAAGTTTGTGTGCTGAAAATGAATTAGAACGCGCAAAAGCGATTGAAACTTACCAAAATAAGCCAATTGAATGGGGCAAATATCCAGCGGGAAAAACGCCAAAAAACACCACGTTGCGCCCTGCAATGGTGACGTTAGTGATTGATGGCGGACGCAAAGGTAAAATTCGCGCCGCAGATATTTTGGGTGCATTGACTGGTGAAGCAGGTTTGGCAGGCGATGAAGTTGGCAAAATCGATATTTTCGATGTGCGAACTTACGTTGCTATCAAACGCACCAGCGCAAATGTCGCGCTGTCACGGTTACAAAATGGCAAAATTAAAGGTCGCAAATTACGAGTTAGATCGTTGGGGTAAAAAGTATGAATGCAATTTTAAAAAGAAAATCATTGATTAGCATTTTGCTAATGTCACTACTTTTAACAGGCTGTATTTATTGGCTTCGCGCGGGGCAGGTTTATTTGCAAATGAGCGAATTCGACAAGTATTTTGAAATTGTCGTGACAGATGAATTTACGCTCAAATTTAAAGAGCCAATTTTATACAGCAAAGATTTTGTTTCGCTTTCAAGGTTGCAGCCGAGCGATGATTCTCCGCATGGTGATGGACGAAAATGGCGGTATTGGTTTCGAAAAATCGACGCTGACGGCAACATTATCAAACCTGAAATCAAGTTTTATTCTGACCTGTATTTCAACAAAGAACAAAAACTTACTGCATGGTCGTTTTCATCGTTATTTTTGGAAATTGCCCCGCCTAAATTTTTAGAAGTTTCTTTGCGTTCTATCGGTGGTGCGGAAATCGATAAAGAGAAAAAACAGCTCAAAGCCAATAGCGCGTTGCTAGAAAAAATTTCGGACGATTTGCCCAAAAAAGCGGCTGTCGTTAAAAAATTAGGTGAACCACTCGAAATTAAAGATGAGCCTGAGCAAGAAATTTATATTTATCACTTTTTGCTTGA
>JAQTXN010000021.1 GCA_028688755.1 Methylococcales bacterium
TTTCCAGACACAAACAAACTTACATCTTCAATAGAAACTGAAGTCGGTTCTCTATTCGGTGCGCTCGCTGCAAATTTTGCGTAGCCAGACACGTTAATTGAATCCGACCAAGAGTCTTTATCGGCAAGAAGCGCAGGTGAAAAACACAATAGCCCCAGTCCAATGTAACGGGCTATGCGATAATGTTTCAGTTTTTTAAATGACATGATTTAAGAAAGTCTCTTTCAATAATGTTGATTAGGTTAGAGCAAACGCGCTTTTTTTAAAAGCGTTTGCACATGAATATCACAGGAATCCCAAATATTATGAGTTACCAATTTTTCGCTACCACGCCCAAAGCTCTCGAAGATATTTTAATCACTGAATTACGCGCTTTAGGTATTTCGCAACTTAAAGCCACGACAGCAGGCGTAGCCTTTTCAGGTGATTTAGAAAGTGCGTATCGTGTGTGTTTGTGGTCACGGGTGGCAAATCGCGTTTTATTGGTTTTAAGTACGTTCGATGTGCGTAGTCAAGATGACTTATATCGCGCAGTACAACAAATCAATTGGTTCGAACATTTCAACGCTGACGGTAGCTTTGCGGTTTCATTCAGTTCTAAAAATTCAACGGTGATTACCAACAGCCATTTTGGCGCGTTAAAAGTCAAAGATGCGATTGTTGACCAAATGCGTGCAAAGTTCGGTGTACGTCCGAGTATCGACACGCAGCATCCAAACTTGAGAATTAACGTGCATTTAAACGGAGAAAAAGCAGAGTTGAGTTTAGATTTGTCGGGCGAAAGTTTGCATCGACGCGGTTATCGAGATGTCAGTATTGAAGCTCCGATGAAAGAAAATTTAGCGGCGGCAATGTTGTTGCGTTGTGGTTGGCAAAAATTGGCAGAGCAGGGCGCATCACTTTTAGACCCAATGTGTGGTTCAGGAACATTACTTTTAGAAGCAGCAATGATTGCCGCTGATGTTGCACCTGCATTGGGACGTGAGTATTTTGGATTTTTAGGTTGGAAAAAACACGATAAAGAATGCTGGCAAAATCTGCGTCGTGACGCGGAATGGCGAAAAATTGTCGGCATTAAAAAATTACCGATGATTATCGGTTTTGATAAAAATAAAAACACGGTTCACACTGCGTTAAAACACGTTGCGAATGCAGGTTTAGAAGGCAAAATCCACATTGAACGTCGCGATATTTCGGATGCAAAACCGCCTGCAAGTTGGCAAAAAGGGCTAGTTGTTTGTAATCCGCCTTACGGTGAACGTTTGGGCGATGAAGCCGAAACGGCGATTTTGTATGAACAATTTGGGCAAACTTTGAAAAATAATTTTGTGGGTTGGCAAGCAGCGTTAATTATCAGCAATCCTGAGTTAGGTTTTCGTTTAGGGATTCGTTCGCACAAACCGATTACGTTATTTAATGGCGCGTTGGAATGTCGATTGTTGCGGTTGAACATTGAGGAAAAAGCGTTTTTCATTCCAAAAGAAAAAACCTTTGAATCTCAAATTGAAGAAACACCGATTGAACAGCGCATTGAACACATTACCGAAATCATCGAAGAAAATGCAGAGCAATTTACCGCTCCGATGTTTGCTAATCGTTTGCAAAAGAATTTCAAAAAGATTGCAAAATGGGCAAAACAAAATGATGTCTTTGCTTATCGTGTTTATGATGCCGATTTACCTGAATACGCGGCGGCAGTCGATATTTATCAATGCGAAAAAACATGGGTTGTTGTTCAAGAATATCAATCACCCAAAAGCATTGATGAAGAAAAAGCCAATGCGCGTTTAGCGAGTTTATTGGCAGAAATCCCCCATGTTTTAAACGTACCGAAAGAACAGGTTTTGCTCAAGATTCGCCGTAAACAACGCAATACTGACCAATACGAAAAACAAGCGGAGTCTGATGTTTTTCATGAAATTGTCGAAGGCGGTTGCAAATTGCTGGTGAATTTTGAAAATTATTTAGACACGGGGTTATTTTTAGACCACCGTCCGATTCGATTGCAAATTCAAAAGGAAGCGAAAGGAAAACGGTTTTTAAATCTATTTGCTTACACAGGAAGTGCGACAGTTCATGCGGCAGTGGGTGGCGCGAGCGTGACCACAACCGTCGATATGTCGAATACTTATTTGCAGTGGGCAAAAAATAATTTAACGTTAAATTCAACAACAGGACGACACGAATTTATTCAAGCGGATTGCGTGGAATGGCTTGCCAAAGAAGCAAGAACTGCCGCGCGACAATACGATTTGATTTTTTTAGACCCGCCGACCTTTTCGAATTCAAAAAAAATGGATGATGTGTTTGATGTGCAATGCGATTACATTCAACTTATTCAAAATTCAGCAAAGTTATTAACTGAAAATGGCGTGTTGTATTTTTCCACGAATTTTAGACGCTTTAAATTTGATGAAAGTTTGTTTGCGGATTTGAACGTTTTGGACATCACGGCAAAAACGATTCCTGACGATTTTGCACGCGATATGAAAATTCACTATTGCTGGAAAATTACTAAGTTGTAACACGATTTTTAACGCGCTAATGTGCTACAATTCAACACTTTATAATTCACAAGAGAGATAAACAAATGGCTAAAGAAGATCAAATTGAAATGGAAGGTAAGGTTATCGACACTTTGCCGAATACGATGTTTCGTGTACAACTCGAAAACGGTCACATCGTTACCGCGCATATTTCAGGCAAAATGCGTAAGCATTACATCCGCATTTTGACGGGAGATAGCGTCAAAGTTGAAATGACTCCTTACGATTTAACCAAAGGTCGTATCACATTTCGAGTACGTTAATTTTTTAACGTACTCGCTCAATTGCGTTTAGTCTGTCACCAGCATTTCAGCACTTTCAATCGTAAATACGAGTTCATCATTTTTCACACCGATTTTAACGTGTCCACCGTGCGCGAGTTCGCCGAAAAGTAAATCATTAGCCAGCGGCTTTTTAATTTTTTCTTGAATCAATCGCGCCATGGGACGTGCGCCCATTTTTGCATCACAACCATTTTCAGCCAGCCACAAACGTGCTTTAGGCGTGAGATGCAAGGTCACATTTTTATCTTCAAGCATTGCTTCAAGCTCGAAAATAAATTTATCCACCACGCTGCCAACGATACTTATATCAAGCGGTTTAAATTGAATAATGGCATCTAAACGATTGCGGAATTCAGGTGAAAAGCCTTTTTCAATCACTTTTAAACTGTCGCTAGAATGGTCTTGTGGGGTAAAACCCACTGACGCGCGTGAACCTTCTTCTGCACCAGCATTCGTGGTCATAATCAAAATGATGTTACGAAAATCCGCTTTGCGTCCGTTGTTATCGGTCAACGTGCCGTGATCCATGACTTGTAACAATAAATTGAACACGTCGGGATGCGCCTTTTCTAATTCGTCGAGAAGCAAAACCGCGTGTGGATGTTTGTTCACTTGTTCAGTCAACAATCCACCTTGGTCAAACCCCACATAACCTGGTGGCGCGCCGATTAAACGTGAAACGGTGTGTCGTTCCATATATTCAGACATATCAAAACGAATCAATTCCACGCCTAACACTTTTGCTAATTGGCGCGTGACTTCAGTTTTGCCTACGCCTGTTGGCCCTGCAAACAAAAATGAACCAATTGTTTTTTGACTGTCGCGCAACCCCGCGCGTGATAATTTAATCGCTGATGCTAAAACTGAAATTGCATCATCTTGTCCGAAAACCAGCATTTTGAGGTTTTTTTCTAAATTCGCTAATTTGTCGATGTCATTACTCGAAACCGATTTGGGCGGAATACGGGCGATTTTGGCGACGATTTCTTCAATTTCATGCGCTTCAATCAGTTCTTTTTTATCTACCGCATTGGTCATGCGTTGTTTTGCGCCTGCTTCGTCGATGACATCAATAGCTTTATCGGGCAAATGACGGTCGGTAATATAACGCTCCGATAATTCAGCGGCTAAACGTAATGCCTCAGGCGAATAACGCACGCCGTGATGTTCTTCAAAACGGGTTTTTAAACCTTTTAAAATCTGCACCGTTTCTTCAACCGACGGTTCTAACACATCGACTTTCTGAAAACGCCGCGCTAGCGCGTGATCTTTTTCAAAAATGCCACGATATTCTTGATACGTCGTTGAACCAATGCAACGTAATTGACCTGATGCAAGCATCGGTTTAATTAAATTCGCGGCATCCATCACACCACCAGATGCCGAACCTGCACCGATAATGGTGTGAATTTCATCGATAAACAAAATTGCGTGCGCTTCTTTTTTCATTTGATTCAAAAGCGATTTCAAGCGTTTTTCAAAATCACCTCGGTATTTCGTTCCTGCTACTAACGCGCCTAAATCTAGCGAATAAATCACGCAATCAAGCAAAACATCAGGTACATCTTCTTCGACAATGCGTTTTGCTAAACCTTCGGCAATCGCCGTTTTGCCAACGCCTGCTTCTCCGACGAGTAACGGATTATTTTTGCGGCGACGACAAAGTGTTTGAATCGTGCGCTCAATTTCTGCGTTACGACCAATTAACGGGTCAATGCGCCCACGCGCGGCTTCTTCATTCAGATTTACCGCATATTTTTCCAATGGTTTGCTGGTGTCATTTTCAGGATTTTTACGCCCATTCGAGGTTTCGCGCTCTTCGTAAGGGTCGTCAAATTTTGAAATACCATGCGCAATAAAATTCACCACATCAAGGCGTGTAATATCTTGTTTGCTCAGTAAATAAACCGCGTGTGAATCGGGTTCACTAAACAAGGCAACCAGTAAATTTGCACCTGTGACTTCAACTTTATCTGATGCCTGAACGTTATAAACGGAGCGTTGTAAAATCCGTTGAAACCCGAGCGTGGGTTGAGTGTCGCGTTTTGTGCCGTCTGGTAAGTAAGAGATTGTATCGTCAATAAAACGTGCCAATTGCCCACGCAACCACGGTATATCAGCATCACACGCTTTCATCACAGGAATTACGTCAGGATTATCAAGCAATGCAAATAACAAATGTTCGACAGTGACAAACTCGTGTCGCCGTTCGCGTGCAGATTTAAAGGTGATATTTAATGTCGCTTCGAGTGCTTTACCTAACATAATTTTTCTCTTTGAAATGCTTGTATTTGAAAATTAACCTGCAAAAACGGTATCGAATTGTGACATAAATTCACAAATCGTGGCGCGTGTTTTCAGTTGTACTTTTTGAGTCAGCATTTGTGCATTTAAACCGCGTGTTTCAAGCGATTCTGTTTCAACGAAAATGTCTGTTATATCCATTGTTGGCAATAACTCAAACATTGTGGCAGTATTTTTTTGAGCATTTTGACCCGTTTTTAAATGAAAAACCGCGTCGTCCAACAATAAAACACTGACATTTTGTTCAAATGCGGCTGTGGTTAAAATGATGTCGAGCATTTCTTGAATATAAAGCCCGTTGTAACTGGGTTTTCGAAGTACGAATAAAAAATTTTTCATTGCATTTTTACCCAAAAACCAAAAAACGGTCAGCTAAAATCGTGGCTTCAAGTAATTGACCTAAACCACCTAAACGAAAACCAACAGCTAAATTTTCACTGTTCAAACCGCGTCGTTGCGCCGCTGAAACGCAAACTACTAAATCAATTTGTTCCTGTAATGCTAATTCTGTCCAGCATTTGAAAAGTGATATTTCATCATCGGGGGGATTTACTGTTTTGAACGCATGATAAATAGCATCGTGGTAAAAAAAAACACGCAAAATTTCATGCTCTTGGGCAATCACTTCACGCGCAAAATGGTAAGCCGTTTGACTTGCTGAGGAATGGTAAGGGCTAGAATTGATTTGCAGGGCGAATTTCATAATTTAAAAATGAATGAGTGATTTGGCGCATCTTCGATAAAATGCTGAAACTTTTACTAATGGCTCAATACTAACAGAAAATTATGGATTTATTACTCGCCGCAAAGGCACTTATTTTAGGCGTTGTCGAAGGTTTAACAGAATTTTTACCGATTTCCAGCACGGGACATTTGATTTTAGTCGGCGATTTGCTGAATTTTAACGACGATAAAGGAAAACTATTTGAGATAGTTATCCAAGTCGGTGCAATCTTGGCTGTATGTTGGGAATATCGACGCAGAATTAGTGACACATTTAGTGGCTTATTTCACAAAGAAAAAATCGCTCAAAATTTTACAACCAATTTAATTATCGCTTTTTTGCCATTCGCAATTTTTGGTTTTTTGTTTGGTAAACATATTAAAGCCTTGTTGTTCAAACCTGTTCCAGTAGCATTAGCATTTATAGTCGGTGCATTCGTTATTATCTGGGCAGAAAAACGCGAACATACGGTACGAGTTAATACCGTCGATGAATTGTCAAAATTAGACGCACTAAAACTTGGTCTTGCTCAAGTTTTTGCACTTTTTCCAGGGACATCACGCTCTGGTGCAACGATTGTTGGTGGTTTATTTTTTGGCTTATCAAGACAAGCGGCAACAGAATTTTCGTTTTTTTTGGCAATTCCAACGCTGATTATTGCGAGTTTGTATGATTTGTATAAGCACCGTGATTTACTTGAACTTGCCGCTGATATGCCTATTTTCCTTTTGGGGACAGTAACGGCATTTTTCAGTGCGTTAATTGCGATTAAAGGATTGTTGCGTTATATCAGTCACCACAATTTTTTGATTTTTGCATGGTATAGACTGATTTTTGGCGTGGTTGTTTTAGCAACAGCTTACAGCGGTATTGTTGAGTGGTCGGTAAATTAACGGTCTTTGAGTGTTTAAAAAAAAGGTAAATACGTTTAGAATTGCCTCAGCTCGTCGTTTTCACGTCAGCTATTTTCTTTAAACACTGAAAATAATAACAATCCGAGGATAAATGTTAATGAAAACCTTAAAAAAAATCGCTTTAGCTGCTTTAGTTGCAGCGTCTTTAGGTGCAGTTTCTACAACTTCTTTTGCTGAAAGCGATCCAGGTCGTATTTCTTACCCAGCAGCTCAAGCTGTTGATATGTTAGCGGCAAAAGTTCAAACAGCAATTGACGCTGTTACTTCAGGTTCAGACGCTGAAACAGTTGCAAAAGTTATTAAAGAAGCATCTGATTTTTCAAAAGAAGTGAACGCAAATGACCGCGTTGCACGTGCTGTTGCAAAAGCAACTAACATTGTTAAAGCTGCGCGTAAAGACGTACAAGATGGCAATGCACAACAAGCAGAAACTAAATTGCGCGACGCTCACAAACAAATTCTTGATGCGAAAGGTCTTATTTAATTCCTCACGCTTGACACAAAAAAGCCCTGCAAACGTTAACGTTGCAGGGCTTTTTTTATGGGACGATTTACCCTTCGCTACGAGCCAATTTTTTGTAAGCGTTAATCAAGGCATTCGTTGAGCAATCGTGGCTAGTGATTTCGTTATCGTTATTCAGTTCAGGCAAAATCACTTTCGCAAGCACTTTTCCAAGTTGCACGCCCATTTGATCATAAGAATTGATATTCCAAATCACACCTTGCACGAAAATTTTGTGTTCATAAAGTGCAATTAACGAGCCTAATGTTTTAGGGGTTAATTTTTTGAACAAAAACGCATTTGAAGGCTTGTTGCCATCAAACACTTTCGAAGCAACTAAAACGCTGTCTTTGCATTCTTCTTCGGTTAAATCACGTTTTACTTCATCAACTGTTTTTCCGTGCATCAAGGCTTCAGGTTGCGCGAGGAAGTTTGAAATCAAAATTTTATGATGTTCGGGCAAATTGTAATGACTAATTGCAGGCGCGAGAAAATCACATGGAATTAACTTCGTGCCTTGGTGAATCAATTGATAAAAAGCGTGTTGACCATTAGTGCCTGGATGTCCCCAAATAATTGGACCTGTGCTGTAATCGACTTTTTCACCGTTAATCGTCACGCTTTTGCCGTTACTTTCCATGTCGCCTTGTTGAAAATAATCGGCGAAATAACGCATTGATTGATCATACGCGAGCATAGCGTGTGTTTCTGCACCAAAGAAATTGTTATACCAAATGCCAAGTAATCCCATAATGACAGGGATATTTTGTTCAAATGGCGTATTTCGGAAATGGTTGTCTGTTTCGTATGCACCATCGAGTAATTCTTCAAATTTATCCATGCCAACATAAAGTGCAATCGATAAACCAATCGCTGACCAAAGCGAATAACGACCACCAACCCAATCCCAGAATTCAAACATATTTGCCACGTCGATTCCAAAATCAGCGACTTCTTTAGCATTCGTTGATAACGCAACAAAATGTTTAGCAACCGCAGACTTATCAGGCGCATTTTTTAATAACCATGCACGAGCCGAATTTGCATTGGTAATGGTTTCATGTGTGGTGAACGTTTTTGAACCAATCAAAAACAAAGTCGTTTCAGGTGATACGACTTCTAGCGTTTCAATTAAATCAGTTTGATCAACGTTTGAAACAAAATGCACACGCAAATCAGGTTTTGAATACGGATGCAACGCGGCAGTGACCATTTTAGGGCCTAAATCAGAGCCACCGATACCGATGTTGATAATGTCCGTAATGGCTTTGCCTGTGTAACCTTTCCATTCGCCTGAACGGACGCGCTCACAAAAGCCGCGCATTTTTTCAAGAGAGGCATTGATGTCAGGCATTACGTCTTTACCATCAACATAAATAGGCGTGTTAGCCCGATTACGCAATGCCGTATGCAACACGGCGCGTTTTTCAGTGATATTGATTTTTTCACCCGAAAACATCGCGTTGATTTTGGATTCTAAACCCGCTTGTTTTGCCAAATTGATAAGAAGCGGTAAGGTGTTATCGTTGATGCGGTTTTTGGAATAATCAAACAAAATATCATTGAAAGTGAGTGAAAATTTTTCATGACGTGCTGCGTCATTTTTAAAACTTTCAACCAAACTTTGATTCCGAATTTCGTCGTAATGATTTTGCAATGCTGCCCAAGCGGGCGTAGCGGTCAACGATGCCATGCGATAGAACTCCAATAAAAAGAAAAATTGCCTCAAGTCTACGAAAATTAAGGGCAGATAGCAATAATGCACGGCATGGTTTATCTCTTTGAGTTGCTTACTTCTGTTATGGTGAATTTATCGCTAACTGTTGCTTTATTTGCATAAATCGACGTGTTAAAGTTAGCCCATGCTGTATATAGTCAATGTGTGCAGTAGATTTAAAAAAATAATAATTATTAAACAAGCTAGAGAGGATTTATGACTATGAAACAATTTTTCAAAAAAACATCACTCGGTTTAACTGCATTACTTTTTTCATCAGCACTTTGGGCGCACGGTGGCGCAGCGGGGACTGATACTGACCAATGTAAATTTGAATTGGAAAAAGACCATTGGCTTCACTACACCGCGTACCAACCAAAAGATTTTCCTGCTGAAGATTTCTGCGGTAATTTGCCGAATATCAACGCATTAACCCAACTTGTTTTCGATTATCAAGATATGAAATATCGCAATCGTGCGATTGAATTCGAAGTGACGAAAGAACCAGAAGGTAAGCGTGTATTTTTCCAAGAAGCCGCGAAACACAAATCTGGAACGGTATTACTTGATTTGAAAGAAGGCGTACCTGAAGTGGGTAAATACTTAATTCACATCACTCTTTTGCCTGAAGAAGGTTCGTCTGAAGAACGTTTGGATGCTCACATGAGTTTCCAAGCGGGTAAAGGTCAAACTGCAAGTAAAAATGAATTATTCTTATATTCATTCTTTGCATTTGCGGGGTTATACGTTGTGTATTTATCAAGCGCAGGCTTCAAACGCGCTGTCGATGGTGCAATTGAAAAAATCAAAAGCTGAATCGTAGCAACGTGAATCTAAAGACAGGGATGTCGTTTTTCTGACAATTGAGGCAATAAAAAATGATGAAATTAGTATCGGTAAGTGTTTTTGCAGCGTTGTTTTCGCTACCGACTTTTGCTGTGGAATATCAAGACCATGATGGAATGCTCATGAATCATGGTGACGGGCATTTAATGGATATGGCAGGCGGAATGGTGATGGGAAACAATCCAGACACGCTTCCTGGTGGTTGTGAGAAAGTCGCCGAAACCAAAGAAATTACGGTTCGAGCGGGGCATAAATACGCCGAAAAATTTCCAGGTAGAATGTTTGCGTTTGATACCCAAGAATTTCAATTTAAGCCTTGTACAAAACTGACAGTTCATTTCATCAATGACGATAATGTGCGCCATCAATGGATGATGCACGGTTTGCCAAAGTATTTGTATCCAAAAGGAATGTTTCATTTAGAAGTGTCAGGACCTGCAAAAATTTCAGGCACATTGATTTTACCACCTGGTGATAAAACCTATTTGGTACATTGTGACATCGCGCAACACATGGAAAAAGGCATGAAAGCCCAGCTCAAAGTGGGCAAAGGTGATGGGGATTTGCCGAGTATTCCAAATGTAACGGCGAACACGGTGCCTGATGATTACAAAATTACGTTACCCGAATTGCTTGAAAAAGCACATGCTGAAGCGGATTTACCTGAACCAGAACCTGTTGTTGAAAGTGCTAAAAAAGCCACACCAGCACCTGTAGTGGTTGAAGAAGAAAGTGCGTTTTCAGGTGTAACCATTATTGGTTTATTACTTGGCGTTGTCGTTGCACCAATGCTTGCTAGTAAATTTAAAGGCATGAGTGCGGGCGAAATCGTGAGTTATATACTCGAATTAAGCCAATCTACGTTGAAATCGATTTTTGAGATTGCTCAAAATTTGCTACGAAAATTCAAAAAGTAATTTTTTAAAATTACACCCATGTTTCAAATTTCCGAATGAAACTAAAAACACTCGCTTTTTGCATCGCACTTTTAACAGGGTGCGATTCGCAACTCAATAATCCGTATTCAGACAACGACACAACGAAATCGGTTTTATACGAATCGTTCAGCGAACGCCCAAAACATTTAGACCCTGTCGCTGCTTATAGTTCTAATGAATACGCGATTATCGGGCAAGTTTATGAACCGCCATTGCAATATCACTATTTAAAACGCCCTTATCAGCTCACGCCTTTGTCAGCAGAAAAAATGCCGACGGTGCGTTATTTAGACAAAAATGGGGATGTTTTGAATCAGCCTAAAGACAGCGAAATTGCCTTTACTGATTACATTATCGACATCAAACAAAATGTAAATTTTCAGCCGCATCCTGCATTTGCAAAAAATACTGCGGGTGAATTTATGTATCACACGCTTTCGCCCGAGCAAATTGCAGCGGTGAATAACATTGGCGATTTTCCACAAACAAGTACACGCGAACTCACGGCTGACGATTATGTTTATCAAATCAAGCGGCTAGCCAATCCAAAACTGCAATCGCCGATTGCCGAAATGATGAAAAATTACATCGTGAATTTTGATAAATTCAACGAAGCGGATTTTGGCGCACAAGTGTTAAATCGCTATCAATATAAAATTCGTATTCACGGAAAATCGCCACAGTTCATTTTTTGGCTAGCGATGCCATTTTTTGCACCGATGCCGTGGGAAGCCGATGCGTTTTATTCGCAAGCGGGTTTGCGTGAAAAAAATATCACGCTTGATTGGTTTCCCGTTGGCACAGGCGCGTATTTTTTAGCTGAGAATAACCCGAATCGCCGCATGATTTTGCTGAAAAATCCTAACTTTCATGGCGAAAATTACCCAACTGAAGGGGAAAATGACGATGCAAAAAATGGTTTGCTTGCCGACGCGGGAAAGCCGTTGCCGTTCATTGATAAAGTCGTTTTCATGCTCGAAAAAGAGACGATTCCCTATTGGACAAAATTTTTGCAAGGTTATTATGATTTGTCAGGAATTTCCTCAGACAGTTTTGATCAGGCAGTGCAATTTACAGGCAGTGGCGGCGTTGCGCTTACGCCGTCAATGCAAGAAAAAGGCATTCAATTAGAAACGTCTGTCACGCTGTCGGATTATTACTTGGGCTTTAATATGCTTGATGCAACCGTTGGTGGCGCAAGCGAATCCGCTCGAAAACTAAGGCTAGCGATTGCCATTGCCGTGGATTATGAAGAATACATTTCGATTTTTATGAATGGTCGCGGCGTGCCAGCACAAGGCATTTTGCCCGAAGGAATTTATGGCTATGCTGACGGTGAAGCGGGCTTAAATACGGCGGTTTATGAATGGAATGGTTCGCCACAACGTAAAAATATCGAAGCTGCTAAAAGACTCTTAGCCGAAGCAGGTTACAAAAACGGTATTGACCCGAAAACGGGTGAAGCCTTGATTTTGTATTTTGACACGACATCAACTAGCACTGATGACCGCCCTCGCATGAATTGGTATCGCAAACAGTTTGAAAAGCTGGGCATCAAATTGATTGTTCGAGCCACCGATTACAACCGTTTTCAAGAAAAACTTCGTACGGGAAATGCACAACTGTTTTTTTTAGGTTGGAACGCCGATTATCCTGATGCAGAAAACTTTTTCTTTTTGCTTTATGGCGCGAATTCCAAAGTGAAATTTGGTGGTGAAAATTCCAGTAATTATCAAAATACGGAATTTGACAAGCTGTTTGAGCAAATGCGAAACATGGATAATTCGCCAGAACGCTACGAAATTATTCAAAAAATGCAAAAAATTGTGCAGCATGACGCGCCGTGGGTGTTGGGTTTTAATCCTAAAAATTTCGCGCTGTATCACGGTTGGTTTCACAATTTAAAACCAAATCTGATGGCAAATAACAATCTTAAATATCTGCGTTTAGATACCCAAAAACGCGAAGCGATGCGTGAAAAATGGAATCGTCCGTTTCATTGAGCGGGCGGCTAAAACAACAAATTCAATCCCACCAAAATGGTGACAATTTCGTAGCCGCGTTTTATCCACAAATTACCTTTCAAAATCGCCAAATGTGCGCCTAAATAACCACCGACAAATGAACCGAGTAATAACGCGGGAATCCACGCCCATTTGACCTGCGAAATGATGGCAAGCGTTACGCCGCCTACGCCATTCCAAAATAAACCGACCACAACCAATGTGTAAGCAACAGCACGTTTGTAATCCATGCCAAACCATTTTACGAGCAAAATGGTGGCAAATAATCCTGTTCCCGATGCAATCGAACCGTTTAAAAAACCGATTAAAAATAACAGCAATCCGCCCGTGATAAAGCCTGATTTGTCTCGATGTTGTGGTGCGTAAGTTTGTCCAAGTTGGGTTTGAAAAATGGAATACATTCCCAGCGACATAGTTAGCAAACCGAGTGCAACCTTTGCGAAAACATCGGGAATTTCAATGGCGGCAAATGAACCTAAAATCACCGCAGGCAAACCGACCATTAACATAAACAACGCAAATTTTCGCTGCACCAAATCTTCTTTGAAATAGCGCACGCTCGCGCCAATGCCTAACGCGACAGATGCGACTTTGTGTGTTGCTAGCGCGATGCTGAATGGTAAGCCCAAAAATAATAAAACGGGGAATTGAATCAACCCCGCGCCGCCGCCTGCTAACGCTGAAAAAGTATTTGCAATTAGTGCTGCAATAAGAACGATAAATTGTTCAATCATCGGTGTTTATTTCAGCGCATTCGCAATCAAATCAGCATAAAGTTTCGCGCCATTGCCGAGCAAATGAATCCCATCTTTGCCAAAGATATTTTCTGCGTTCATGCTGCGTGAATGCCAATCGATGACTCGAATGTTGGGATGTTTTTTTGCCGCTTCGTCGAGCAATTGATTATTTGCCGATTCGTAATTACGCGGCAATTTCAAATTCACAAACACGAGTTTACGTTTTTCAGTCAGCAGCGACACCAAATCATCAATTTGATGTTGGTTAATCGGGCTGTTATTTCCCAGATGAATGATTACCGTGTCACTTAACGTGTTATTGGCTTTGCGCTCATTGAGAATTTGAATGCCTTTGCTGAGTTGTCGTCCCACTTGTGAATCCAAACTTGCGTTAGGCAAACGTTTCACTAATTCATCGGTTGCACCAACCATCACCGAATCGCCTAGCAAAAACACGGGCGATTTTTCGCCTGCTTTTTCGACCGTTGTGACGCGATTCACATAGCCTTTGCCTTTTGCACGTTCAAATTGCAGGCGATTTTGCGGCGTTGTTGTTTGCACTTTTGTTTCAGCAGGACGCACTTTAATGTCGTGCAATTTCACAGGTTTCGATTCTTTTGCCGTTTGATCAGCAACCAAAAACAATTTATTTTCAGCCGAAATAACCTGTGCATTTTCTTCTACATCACAGATTGCATCATTTTTTGCCCGCTCAATTAACGGCACATCTAACGCACCTTCGTTTAAACTCGCCGCTTTTTCATTTATCGCTTCGTTAATGACATATTGCGGTGTGGTTTCGAGTTTTTTTTCTGTGGCAATCATTAAGCCCGAACAGCCCACCAAGCTCATAGAACCTGCAAACATCCACAACGCAAATGATTTTTGCTGCATAAAAAAGCGTTCCAAACTGCCGTTGCGAATCGGTTTTTCGATAAATTGAAACGTGATTTCAGAAAACATAAGTGTTAAACCTAAGCGAAAAAATAACAATGTAAGCCCTTCAAAAGGCACGTCAACAAAGGGCTGCGTGAGTGCAAAAATCGCCCAATGCCACAAATACAGCCCGTAAGCGCGAATACCAATAAAACGTAGCGGCGCACTGCTAAGTAACCACAAAATCGGCGAAACATTTTCTGTTGTTTTTGACATTAGCAAACAACTTACAATCACGCTCGCCGTTAAAATTGAAACGGCTAAAAATCCACCTTGAAATAAAAATGCGTCTGATGAAGTTGTAAACAAACAGAAACTCACCAAGCCGACTGCACCGATAAATGTGACGAAATTTAGCAAAAGGTGATTTGTAGAATTTAACGGTTCGTCATTTTCACGAACTAAAAGTGCCACAATGCTTCCGATGAGCAACGCGCTAATTCGTGTATCGGTACCAAAATAAATCCGCGATGGGTCAATTTCAGGATTAAAAAGCGTTGCCATTAAACACGTTGATGCAAAGGCAGAAAGTGCAATGATGCTAATCGACATGGATTTTTTTAAGCGAAATAAAACCGTGCAAAGTAACGCCCAAAAAACATAAAACTGAAATTCCACACCTAGCGACCATAAATGTTCAAACAAGCGCGGTCTGCCAATCAATTCAAAATACGAGCGTTCATTGACGATGTAATTCCAATTATTGGTAAAAGTTAAGCCGTAAATGAGGTCTTCAAAAACTTGGTTTATTTCTTCGGGAAACCACAATAATACGCAAATCCACGTTGCCAGCATCACGGTAAACGCAGCAGGAATTAAACGGCGAAATCTTCGCAGCCCAAAACGTTTCAAATCAATTTTGCCTGTTTTTTGCCATTCCGCGAGTAGCAATTTTGTGATGATAAAACCGCTAATCACAAAGAAAATCTCTACACCTAAAAAGCCGCCTGAAAGCCAAGTATTATCAAAATGAAACGCTAGCACAGCCAAAATGGCGACTGCTCGCAAACCATCTAAAAAATGCAAATAATTATTTTCTTTTTTTGTCGGCATAAGTTTTTGCGTGTGGAGGTTGGATTTTTGGTTTGAATTCAACTTTGTGTTTCGTTTCAACTTTAGGTGCAGGTTTTACGATTGGTTTTTGCGACAACGTGAAATTTTTTGCCAGTTCAGGTTTGATTGCATTCGCAAAAACTTTTTCTGCCCAATACTTCGCAATTGGCGCACCATCTTTGCCGCCATAATGCAAACCGTCGCCACCAGCGGGATATTTGGTGTATTTTCGGCTGTCGATTAACTTGCAACGGTGTTTTTTTGCTAATTTTTTCAGCAATTCATGTACGTTGCCAATTTCAGTAGCACTGAATTTTCGTGAGTCGGGCGCACTAATCCACACGCATTGTCCGCCTTTGTGTTCAATTAAATCCATCATGGCATCGGTTGATTTTTCGCGCTCTTCGTCACTGACTAAAACAAGGTTTGAGCCGAGTTGCACAATCGTGATTTTGGGTTTGACGATGTTTAGTAATTCAGCAATTTTAGGCGTTTGCGCTTTGTGAATTTCGTCGTCAAAACCGTTTGGATAAAGTGTGCGCAGTCCGCAATTAGTGGTTTTTCCTTCCAGCCACCAACGCGGCTCACTGCCACAACTTGCGACCGCCATTAACGCAACATTTTTTGGTAAATCGTCTCGAATTAACGTCGTCATTGTGTGACCAAAAATTCCGACTGAATGCGAATCACCAATATATAAAACACGTTGCAAAACAGGTTTTGGCTTCACAGGTAATTCTTTTGCGGAAATCGAAAACGGAAAAAAAAGTAAAATCAGAAAAAAGCAAAAATTACGCACTGACCGTCACCTTTTTGAGCGCGTAAATGCTGACACTGCTCACAATCAAACTCGGCAAAATGGTCACTAAAAACGGATTGAAATCGTAAATCAGCCCAACGTGTCCGAAAATTTTGTCCAAAATGTTAAAACTCATCCCAATCACAATACCAATCATCATACGACTGCCAACATTTACGCCACGTTTCACACCAATCACAAACGGCGTGGCAACGAGCAACATCACAAATGTGACAAATGGATTTACGACTCGCCCCCAGAATGCGAGTTCAAAAGTTTGCGATTTTTGCTGATTACTTTTCAAAAATTGAATGTATTGCGCCAAATCAAGTAACGACAAATTATCTGGATTCACCACCGCAATTTTCACTAAATCAGGCGCAATTTTAGTTTGCCACGTTTGCTGTGTTTGGGTATTCGCTTGCATTTTCTCGATGGAAATGTGCGATTGCGCTAAGTTTTCTAAACGCCATTGTTCATTTTCTAAATACGTCGCTTTTTGTGCGTGGGTGACGGTTTGCAAATGTGCGTCATTATTCAATTCGTAAATGCTAACGTCTGCTAATTCGCCATTGGGTTCGAGTTTGCGAACATTGATAAATTTATCGCCTTCACGCAGCCACAAACCGTATCGCGCATTGGAAACCAATTGTTGATTTTGTGCGGTCGCACGCAGCATTTGCGCGGACGTTTCAGCGGTTGGTGCAATCAATTCACCCATTCCAATCGCAAACGTTGCCAAAATTGCCCCCGCAACAAGTACCGATTGAATAATGCCTAAAACCGAAACGCCCGCTGCTCGCATGGCAATCAATTCGCGGTTATTCCCCATTGCACCCAAAACAAACAAACTGCCTAGCAACGCACTCGCTGGCACTAATTCATAACAAACACGCGGCGAGGTGAGGGCAAGATAAGTAAAAATAGCAGGTAAATCGTAACTGCCTTTGCCTATGTCTTTTAATTCATCTGCAAGCGTGAACAAATTGAATAACGTCAATAACAAAATCAGGGCAATAAATGAGCCTTTTAAGATTTCTTTGACGATGTATTGAGTTAAAACATTCATTTTTGTGGTTCTTTTTTCAAGGCGACAAGATAAAAAATGACGGTTAATAGCAACGCTAAACCAAACCATTGCATGGCATACGCTAAATGTTGCTCAGGTTGCATGACTTTCGCAACAGCCCATTCGCGTTTAAAACCATTTGGTGCTGCCGCATCAAGTTCAAATTGAAAATTGAATAATTCATCACCGAGTTGCTGCGCTAAAACTTGCGTATCAATTACACCGACAACGGCAGGATTCGTATTTGTCGGTTGATTCGCGCCCTCTAATTTCAAACCGATGCTTGGAAAAGTGTTGATTCTGCCCGTTAAAACCGTTTCATTTTCGACTTGAAAATCGACATTTGGCAACGTTGCACGCGGTTCAACTAGCGGAATCCAGCCACGATTGACCAAAATCGCTTTATTACTGTTTTGAATTTTAAATGGTGTGAAAACAAAATAACCAGCTTTGCTCGAATCAATTTGATTATCGAGTAAAAACTGTTTTGACGCTTCAAAATGTCCGACAACGGTTGCAGGTTTATAGCGCAACGCCGCCGCATCATCAGGTGTTTGCGCCGTTAATTCGACTTTTTCATTGACTCGTTTAGCTTCCATGTCTAAAAAATCTTGTTTTTGATTTGCACGGTTAATTTGCCACGCGCCTAGGCTCAAAAATAAGGTAAATAACCCTAAATAAGCAAACAGCCACCGTAATTTTATGTTCATTTGTCGCCTTTAAAGTTGTATTGTCGTTGCAAAATCATCGAAAATAGCATTTTCGCTTTTCTTGAGACGTGTTGTATGTTTATCAAATCGTTAATTATCGTTGCATTTATCATTATTATCACTAGTTTAGGCACAGCGTTATTTCACTTAGTAAAACATAAAGACCCAGAAAATTCGCAAAAAACAGTCAAAGCCTTAACCGTGCGGATTGCTTTGTCTGTCGTGTTATTTATTTTCGTGATAATTTCGATTGCAACAGGACTTGTGACACCGACGGGAATTGGCGCGAGAATGCAAGCAACAAGTGCATCATCAAATCCGTGAAACTGATTTTTGACGTGAAATGCACCTTAAAATAATAAAAAACTACATAGGAAATTAGAATGAATCCAATTATTCAAAGCGTTACCAATGAAATTATCGAACGTAGTCATGTTACTCGCTCTGCGTATTTGAAACACGTCGATACTTATTCAAAGAAAAAACCACAACGTGTGGGCATGGGTTGTGCGAATTTAGCACACGGTTTTGCGGCATGTGATGCACAAGAAAAAGTCGATTTAACAGGTGAGCAAAAACCCAACATTGCAATTATCACGTCTTACAACGATATGCTTTCAGCACATCAGCCGTATAAAGATTACCCTGATTTAATCAAAGCGGCGATTCGTGAAGCAGGTGGTGTGGCGCAAGTTGCCGCAGGTGTTCCTGCAATGTGTGACGGAATTACCCAAGGTCAAGCAGGTATGGAATTATCGCTTTTCAGTCGTGATTTAATTGCGATGACGACGGCAATCGGCATGAGTCACAACATGTTTGATGGTGGTTTATATTTAGGCGTGTGCGACAAGATTGTTCCTGGTTTATTGATTGGCGCGTTAAGTTTTGGGCATTTACCCGCAATTTTTGTCCCCGCAGGGCCAATGCCAAGCGGTATTACAAACAAAGAAAAATCTGAAGCTCGTCAACGTTACGCGCTCGGTGAAATTGGTCGCGAAGAATTACTTGCAGCTGAATCTGCGTCTTATCACAGTGCAGGAACCTGTACCTTCTACGGCACAGCGAATACCAATCAAATGATGATGGAAATGCTCGGGTTGCATTTACCAGGTAGTTCTTTTGTAAATCCTTATACGCCGTTGCGTGATGAACTCACCAAAGAAGCCGCACGTCAAATCTTGAAATTCACGGATTTAGGTAACGATTATCGTCCACTCGCTTACGTTGTGGATGAAAAAGCGATTGTGAATGCGGTGATTGGTTTGCTTGCAACAGGTGGTTCAACCAATCACACCATGCACTTAATTGCGATTGCACGAGCATCTGGGGTGAATTTGAATTGGGATGATTTTGACCGTTTGTCAAAAGTGGTTCCATTGCTTGCGAAAGTGTATCCAAACGGCTCGGCAGACGTAAATCACTTCCATGCAGCAGGCGGTATGGGGACGATTATTTCACAATTGTTAAATAGTGGTTTGATGCACGAAGACACAATTGCTGTTGCATCAAAACGCGGCATGGCAAGTTACACGAAAGAACCGCGCTTAATCGGTAATAAATTAACATGGGAAAATGCGCCAGTTGAACCGCTAGATTTAAGCGTGATTAGCACGGTAGCAAAACCGTTTGCAGAAAGTGGCGGTTTGCATGTGATGAAAGGAAACTTAGGTCGCGGCGTATCAAAATTATCTGCACTTGCTCCAGAACAATTAGTAATCGAAGCTCCTGCAATTGTGTTTGATGACCAAGAAGATTTGCTTGCGGCATTTAGACGTGGTGAACTCGAAAAAGATTTTGTTGCCGTGATTCGTTTCCAAGGGCCAAGAGCGAATGGAATGCCTGAGTTGCACAAGCTCACACCACCATTAGGCGTGTTGCAAGACAAAGGCTTTAAAGTCGCGTTGATTACTGATGGCAGAATGTCGGGCGCGTCAGGTAAAGTGCCTTCGGTGATTCATTTATGCCCTGAATGTGAAATGGGGGGGCCTTTGGCAAAAGTTCATAATGGCGACATTATTTCGCTCAATTTGCAAACGGGTGATATTAACGTGTTAGTGAATGACGCAGAGTTTAACGCTCGCGTGCCAGTGCCAAATTCAGCACACAATCACCACATGGGCATGGGACGTGAAATGTTTGGTCATTTCCGTTTAGGCGCATCATCTGCCGAAACAGGTGCATCGAATTTGTTTATTGTGGATTAAACTTTCACGCACAAAAAAACCGCCTTTCGATTTGAAGTCGAAAGGCGTTTTTTTTTTATGTTTGCTTACAATTCAAAATGATGGGCGAAATTATGCAACCCACAAATTAAAAATACACCTGCGCCAATCAATGCAATTTGTTCCAGTGAGGTTTTTATATCCGTCTTTTTATGTAGCGACGGAATCAAATCAGCCACAGCGATATAAATAAAGCTGGAAGCGGCTAAGGTGAGAAAGTAGGGCAAACTGTCACGCAAATCAGCAAGCCAAAAATACGCCAAAACGCCACCAATAACAGTCGTCAAACTGGCAAGCACGTTATAAAAAAGAGCTTTTTTGCGCGAATAACCACTGTGCAGCAAAATCGCGAAATCGCCTACTTCTTGCGGAATTTCATGTGTTGCAACGGCTAAACTGGTCACGATTCCTAAATGTGGATTCACCAAAAATGCGGCACCAATTAAAACACCATCAACAAAATTGTGAATGCTATCGCCTAAAATAATGAATGCCCCCGCACTTTTTTCACCGTGTGAATGTGAATGACCGTGATTATGTGAATGCTCTGGATGTTGATGCTCGTCGTCACCATGGGCTTCACATTCACCAAAATGACAATGCCGCCATAACAATAATTTTTCTAACACAAAAAAGCCTAAAATTCCCGCTAAAATCGTGGCGGATAACGATTGAATCTGCTCAGGTTTGGCGTGTTCAAAGGCTTCGGGAATTAAGCCCCAAAAGGCAACAGCGAGTAATGCGCCAATCGCAAAACTAATTCCATGAGGTAAAACGTTTCGTTGGTTTTTCTCGGGTAATAACAAAAAAATGCCAGCGGCTAAAACGCTCAAAACGCCGCCTACAGCGGTAAAAATAATGATTAAAATCAGTAGCGGTAATTCGCTCATTGTAAATGTCAGTCCTTTTTATTCTTGATTCGGATTTTTCAAAAATTGCACCAACCATGCAATTTCGTCTTGATTTAAAAACGGTTTCCAAGGCGGCATTGCTGTGCCTTTGCGCCCGTTGGTGATAATGTCGATTAAGTATTCATCAGGTTTGCCAGATAAATTTTGTGACTGCAAAGGCAGACCTAAACCGCCTTGCAATGTCAAACCGTGACACGCGCCACAGTCATTTTTAAGTAAATTTTGCAACTCAATTTGCCGTTCAAGCGAAGGGGGTGAAGCAAAAATTGAGGGGCTAATGAACAATAAAAATAAGAATTTTTTCATGAAGTAGTGCAGATTGCGTAATGTGTTTGGCTATTGTAACGATTGCTGATAAATTTATCGCCATTCAAAGTGGTACAAAACATTTAAATTTTTAGGACAAAAAATGTCAGACATCGAAATCGCGCAACGCGCAACAATGAAACCGATTATTGAACTTGCGGGAAAAAATTACGGCATTGCGCCTGAACATTTAGACCCGATTGGTCATTTTAAAGCGAAACTTTCGCTTGAATACGTCAATAGTTTAGAAGGCAAACAAGACGGAAAATTGATTCTTGTCACCGCAATTAGTCCAACGCCAGCAGGTGAAGGCAAAACCACAACAACCGTTGGTTTAGGCGATGCGATGAATCGTTTGAATAAAAAAACGATTATGTGTTTGCGTGAACCCTCATTAGGCCCTTGTTTTGGTGTGAAAGGTGGCGCGGCAGGTGGTGGTTACGCGCAAGTTGTTCCAATGGAAGACATCAATTTGCATTTCACAGGTGATTTCCACGCAATTGGAGTCGCACATAATTTGTTATCTGCGCTCATCGATAACCACATCAATCACGGCAACGAACTCGACATCGACCCACGCAGAATTCAATGGAAACGGGTTGTTGATATGAATGATCGTGCGTTACGAAATATCGTGGTCGGCATGGGCGGTGCTGCAAACGGTTATTTGCGCGAAGACGGTTATGACATTGTGGTCGCGTCAGAAGTCATGGCAATTTTATGTTTAGCCACGAGCCGTGCCGACTTGAAAGAGCGTTTCGGACGCATTGTGATTGGTTACAAATCCGACAAAGTAACACCTGTTTATGCGCGTGATTTAAAAGCCCACGGTGCAATGGCGGCACTTTTGAAAGACGCAATCAAACCGAATTTAGTTCAAACGCTTGAAAATAACATTGCCATTATTCACGGCGGCCCTTTTGCGAATATCGCGCACGGTTGCAACACCGTGACGGCAACAAAAACGGCGTTGAAACTGGCGGATTATGTTGTCACTGAAGCAGGTTTTGGGGCTGATTTAGGCGCAGAAAAATTCATCGACATCAAATGCCGAATGTCAGGTTTGAAACCGTCAGCGGTTGTTTTAGTAGCAACGGTTCGCGCCTTGAAATTCCACGGAGGCGTGGCAAAAGAGGATTTAAATCAAGAAAATGTGGCGGCAGTTGAAAAAGGTTTTGAAAATCTTGAACGCCATTATAAAAACATTACGGAACATTACGGCTTGCCGTGCGTTGTTTGTGTTAATCATTTTACGTTTGACACCGAAGCCGAACTCGCATTGTTACAACAAAAATGTGCAACATTAGGCGCGAAATGCGTGGTTTCAAAACATTGGGCAAATGGTGGCGCGGGAGCTGAAGATTTAGCGAATACGGTTGCTGAAATTGTTGATAATCGTGAACCTGAATTTAAGTTTGTGTACGACGAGAATTTAAGTTTGCTCGAAAAAATTGAAGCCATTGCCACAAAACTTTATGGTGCGGCAAACGTGACGGTGAATGCGAAAGTAAAATCACAGCTTGCCGCATGGAATACGGATTACGGAAAATTCCCAATTTGCATGGCAAAAACACAAATGTCATTTTCAACCAATCCTGCGTTAAAAGGTGCGCCGTCAGGACATACAATTGAAATTCGTGACGTACGACTTGCCAATGGCGCTGGTTTTATCGTGGCGATTGCAGGCGATATGATGACCATGCCAGGTTTGCCAAAAGTTCCCGCCGCAGAGCGCATCGACATCGATGACGACGGCAAAATTACAGGTTTGTTTTAAACATTTTTCTTTTTTTAAGGTTAAAAATTATGTCAGATAAAAAATTTAGATTGGTGACTCGTAGCGATTTTGACGGGTTGATTTGCGCGGTACTTTTGAAGGAACTTGATTTGATTGACGAAATCAAATTCGTTCATCCAAAAGATATGCAAGACGAAATTGTTGAAATTACCGATAACGACATCACTACAAACTTGCCGTATGTAAAAGGCGTGTATTTAGCGTTCGATCACCATTTGAGCGAAACGCTTCGCAACGGCAAACAAGATAATCACATTATCGAACCCGATGCCCCGTCAGCGGCTCGCGTGGTTTATAACTATTACGGTGGCGTAGATCGTTTCCCCGCGCATTGGTCTGAAATGATGGAAGCGGTTGATAAAGGTGATTCCGCACAATTCAATAAAAATGAAATTCTCAATCCTGATAGTTGGGTTTTGCTCAATTTCTTGATGGATGCTCGAACAGGTTTAGGACGTTTTAGAGAATTTACGGTGTCAAATTATCAATTGATGATGGATTTGATTGATTACTGCAAAGATCACTCAATTGATGACATTTTGAAATTACCTGACGTGCAAGAGCGTGTAAAACTGTTCAAAGAACACGAAACGGCGGCAAAAGAACAAATTACCCGTTGCACTACCGTTTATGGCAACTTAGCCGTTTTGGATTTGCGTAATGAAGAAACCATTTATGCCGTCAATCGTTTCATGATTTACGCGCTCTATCCTGAATGCAACATTTCAATTCACGTTATGTGGGGCGTTAAAAAACAAAACACCGTTTTTGCCATTGGTAAATCGATTTTGAATCGGACTTCAGAAACCAACGTGGGCGAATTATGTTTGAGCTACAACGGCGGTGGACATTTGAATGCGGGAACATGCCAAGTGGCAAATGAAACGGCAGAACAAGATTTGAAAGACATCATTGCAAAAATTAACGCTGACGGCTAAGACGCGGCATTTTAATTTTTTGGCTTACGGCGTATTGTTTTGGCAATGCGCCGTTTTTATTTTGGAATTGGCTTATGAAAAAATTTTTATCATTATTATTGCTTTTACCTGCTACCAGTTTCGCCACACCAGAAATTGCCGAACACACGCTCGCCAACGGTTTAAAAATCCTCGTTCAAGAAGATCACAGATCACCTGTTGTCGTGTCGCAAGTTTGGTACAAAGTGGGTGCAAGTTACGAACCCAGCGGCATTACGGGACTTTCACACATGCTTGAACACATGATGTTTAAAGGCACAGACAAACACGCCGCTGGCGAATTTTCTCGCATCATTGCTGAAAATGGTGGCGAGGAAAATGCGTTCACAGGCTACGATTACACGGCTTATTTTCAAACGATGGCAGCCGAAAAATTGCCTGTGAGTTTTGAACTTGAAGCCGACCGAATGCGCCATTTGCATATTTTGCCCGAAGAACTCAAAAAAGAACTTGAAGTTGTCACCGAAGAACGCCGAATGCGAACCGATGATAATCCGCAAGCGAAAATGGCAGAGCAATTTTCAGCGATGGTACACACAAATAGTCCGTATAAGAATCCGATTATTGGTTGGCAAGCCGATATTGCTGCCTACACTGCGCCTGATTTGCAAGCGTGGTATTCACGTTGGTACGCGCCAAATAATGCCACGCTCGTTGTGGTCGGTGACGTGAAAACAGCGGATGTTTTTGCGTTGGCTGAAAAACATTTTGGTGAATTACAACCCAGCGAACTCGTGCCGCTCAAACCACAAAAAGAAGCCCCACAACTTGGTACGCGAAAAATGACCGTGAAAGTACCTGCAAAATTACCGTCAGTGGTATTGGGTTATCACGTTCCGAGTTTGAAAACCGCTGAAAATGAAACCGAAGCCTACGCGCTAGAAGTGCTTGCAGGTGTTTTAGATGGAGGAAGCAGTGCGCGTTTGAGCAGTTCGCTTGTTCGCGGCAAACAAATCGCCGTCGCCGCAAATGCGGGTTATAACTTAGCCTCACGACTTGATGATTTATTTGAACTTGAAGCGACACCTTCGCAAGGTAAAACGGTGCAAGAGGTTGAAGCCGCGTTAAAAGCTGAAATTGTAAAATTACAAAATCAACTGGTTGAACCAGCGGAATTAGAACGTATCAAAGCACAAGTTTTAGCTAGTGAAGTCTATCAACGTGATTCAAATTTTTATCAAGCGATGCAACTTGGAATGCTTGAAACGGTTGGATTAGGCTATAAAAAAGCGGGCGAATATGTTGCAAAAATCAATCAAGTCACTTCTGAACAAGTTCGAGACGTGGCGCGAAAATACCTCATTGATGATCATTTGAATGTAGCGTATTTAGAACCGCAAAAAATGGAATCGGTAAATATGCAAGCAATTTCCACGACACACCAAAAATGATGCAATTCAAACATACTTTAAACACTCGCCGCCTGCTTTGCCCCATGCCCGTAATTCGCACGCAAGAAGCGGTAAAAAAACTCACCACAGGCGAAATTTTAGAAATCATCGGTACTGATTCAGGGATTTTGCAAGATATTCCCGCATGGTGCCGCATCAACGGTCATGCGGTTTTAGACACATTCACCAACGAATTCGATTATCACATTGTCTTGCAGGTCGGTTAAAAATGGCGATTTTACAAGCCACACCTGAAAGCATTGAACTTGCCGTGCAATGTTTAAAAAATGGCGGATTGGTCGGCATGCCAACCGAAACCGTTTATGGTTTGGGTGCAGATGCGAGCAATCCCGACGCGGTGAAACGTATTTTTGCGGCGAAAAATCGCCCTGAAAATCATCCGTTAATTGTGCATCTTGCAAGTGCCTCGCAACTCGACGATTGGGCGCAAGCGATTCCCGAATCGGCTTACAAATTAGCGCAGCATTTTTGTCCTGCGCCGCTGGCGTTTATTTTAAAAAAACGCCCCGAAGTTAGCGAAATCGTCACAGGCGGACAAAATACCGTTGCATTGCGAATTCCAAATCATCCTGTTGCGTTGGAATTATTACGTCAATTTAATGGTGGCATTGCCGCGCCGTCGGCGAATCGTTTTTGTCGAATCAGTCCCACGCAAGCCCAGCACGTTGCTGATGAATTAGGTGAAGATGTCGATTTAATTTTGGATGGTGGCGCGTGTCAAATCGGCGTGGAATCGACTATTATCGATTTGAGTGGCGACAGACCAACGCTGTTGCGATTTGGACAAATTACCCGTAGCGAATTAGAAGCCGTTTTGCAAACCGACGTTTTTATTCCCGATTCGCTTTCGCAAACCACCGTGCGAACTGCGGGCATGATGGCAATTCATTACGCCCCCACTACGCCTGCGTTTCGTTGTGAAACCCGTTTTTTACTCGAACAGTTAAAAAATGACACGCAAAAAATCGGCGTTTTAACGTGCGGGTCAATGATTCCTGCCTCGCAAACACGCACCGTGATTCAATTGCCTGCTGATTCAGTGAGTTATGCTCAAAATTTATATGCCAAGTTGCGCGAATTAGACGCACTGAAACTCGATTTTATTGTCGTCGAACAGCCGCCGCAAAGCGAAGCATGGCACGCTATTAACGATAGATTGTCAAAAGCGACCCGTGAAATCGGTTGATATTTGGCAGTTCGACATCGAACCAAAACAAAAATCCGAACCGTTTTTGCGGCAAGTGTTAGCGCATTATTTGCCTGAAAAAAATTTGCGAATTGAACGCGGCGAATTTGGAAAACCGTTTTTGCCTGATTTTCCGCAATGGCAATTTAATGTGTCGCATTCGGGCGAAAAATTATTGATTGCCGTGAGTTTTGAAATGTCTATCGGGATTGATGTTGAAAAAATTAAACCGCGAAATGCCTTGAACGGGTTGATAAAAAAATGCTTTTCACTTGCAGAACAAGATTATTGGCTTGCGTTGCCTGAAACAGAAAAAACGACCGTTTTCTACGATTTTTGGACGCGCAAAGAAGCGGTTGTAAAAGGTATCGGGCGTGGCATCGTATTGGGTTTAAATCGTTGTGAAATCGACGTAAATTTGCCAAATCAATTTTTAAATTTGCCCATTGCTGAAAAATGGTTCACCCAAAAAATCGCTATTTCGCCTGATTATTGCGCCGCAATTGCAATGCCTTGTGCTAACGTAATCGTCAAACTCTGTGACTTGGAAAAATAACTATGTTTAACGCTGAAATCCAAAAACTCCCTGAATCATTAAAAAATACCGTTGATTTAAGCCAATGGTCAGAAAAATTAGCGGATGTAAATTT
>JAQTXN010000147.1 GCA_028688755.1 Methylococcales bacterium
GAAGTCGAAGACAGCGTTTTCGGCGTAAAAAAATGGGAATGCACCGTTAAATCAAATAATAACGTGGCAACTTTCATTAAAGAATTGGTGTTGTCATTGCCAGAAGGCGAAGAAATTAAATACCGCGCAGGTGGTTATATTCAAATTGAATGTCCGCCACACGTTGCAGATTATAAAAATTTCGACGTGGCAGAACGTTTCCGTGGCGATTGGGACAAATTCAATTTGTGGCAATACGTTTCAAACGTGAAAGAACCTGCGTTGCGTGCGTATTCGATGGCTTCGTATCCAGAAGAAAAAGAAATCATGTTGAACGTGCGTATTGCAACGCCACCTTTCAATGTGCCTAATGCGCCGCCAGGCATCATGTCATCGTTCATTTTTAACTTGAAACCAGGTGATAAATGTATCGTGTCAGGGCCTTACGGTGAATTCTTCGCGCGTGAAACTGAAGCTGAAATGGTATTCATCGGCGGTGGTGCGGGGATGGCTCCAATGCGTTCACACATTTTCGACCAACTCCGTCGGTTGAAATCAAAACGCAAAATGACTTTCTGGTACGGTGCGCGTAGCAAACGTGAAATGTTCTATGTGGAAGATTTCGATATGTTGGCTCGTGAAAATCCAAACTTCACTTGGCATTGTGCGTTGTCTGACCCATTGCCAGAAGATGAATGGACAGGTTACACAGGCTTTATTCACAACGTGTTGGAAGAAGAATTCATTAAGAAACATCCAGCACCAGAAGATTGTGAGTTCTACATGTGTGGGCCTCCAATCATGAATACGTCAGTTATCAACATGTTGATTAACAACGGTGTTGAACCTGAAAACATTATGTTGGATGATTTTGGCGGTTAGTTTTTTGCTGAGTTAAACGCTAAAATAACGGGGCATTGGGAATTTTCTGATGCCCCGTTTTTTGTTTAAGTAATACATGAGATAAATAATGTCATTCTTAGGTTTTGGTTTTTCAGGTTATCGCAATGTGGGTGATGAATTAGTCTTAATTGCCCCGCTTAAAAAAATCAATTTGATTATTGGGCAAAACAATTCGGGGAAATCCAATATCATCAATTTTTTGAAAGATGGATTGCCGAATGCAGTAAATCAAATTAACAATCCAAGAAATTCCCGCAAGAATTTTTCCAAAATTGATAAGCACATATCAGCAAAGCCCATAAAGCATAAAATTGCTTTTCCTATTTCTATGGAAAAATGGGACGATGAGACTTACCCATTAAAAAAACTATTACAATCTGATTATTTTATAAAGTATGGCGAATATGTTTTGGCTGTTTATGAAGCAGATGACTTAAATTCGCCTTATCAACTTTCGTTTGATAAAAATGAAATTAAGTCTGTTATAACTACTGAGGAATGGCAATTTTTATGGAAAAGATTGACTCGTCAAAGCGGAGGCAGCTTAGAACATTGGATTCCCGAAACCGTTAAAGCAATTGTTTCCACTCATATTCCAAAAGAAATCCCACCGATTGAAATCATCCCCGCAATACGAAAAATTGGCGAAGCTGGAACAGAAGGCGATGATTTTAGCGGTTTAGGTATTATTGAAAAACTCGCAAAACTACAAAATCCCGTTTTAGAACAACAAGACGATAAACAAAAATTTAAAGCAATTAACGAATTTCTCAGAACTGTTTTAGAAAATGACAGTGCCACGTTGGAAATTCCACATGATAGAAATACGATATTGGTTCACATGGATAGAAAAACTTTACCATTATCCTCATTAGGCACGGGTATTCACGAGGTTGTTATTTTGGCATCAGCAGCAACATTGCTAGAAGAATCTATTTTATGTGTAGAAGAACCCGAATTGCATTTGCATCCGTTGTTGCAACGTAAATTGATTCAATACCTCTCATCAGACAAAACAAGTAATCAATATATTTTCACCACGCATTCCGCACATTTGTTGGATACCGAAGACGCGGAGATATTTCACGTTAGAAATATCAATGGCAAAACAACGGTTGAAGCGATTTCAAGCACAAAAGATAAATCGAGAATTTGTCATGACTTGGGTTATAAAGCCTCCGATATTTTGCAAGCGAATTGTTTAATTTGGGTTGAAGGGCCATCTGACCGAATTTATCTTAATCATTGGCTAAAAAGTGTTGATGAAATGCTTGTTGAAGGGATTCATTATTCGATTATGTTTTTTGGTGGTCGGCTTTTTAGTCACATTACCGCGAATGATAAAGAAGATATGGAACAGGAATTAAACGATTTTATTTCGGTCAGAAAACTGAATCGGAATAGTTGTATTTTTTTTGATAGTGACAAAGATAGTCCAACCAAAAGAATCAATGATACAAAACAACGCTTAAAAAAAGAATTTGATGACGGCGAAGGCTTTGCGTGGGTGACGGCTGGTCGTGAAACAGAAAATTATGTTAATCCTGAACACATAGAAGAATGCGTTATAGCTGTTCATCCATCTGCATTAGAAATTATCTCCAAAAATAAATGGGAGAATACGCTTAAATATGAACAAAAAATTAAGCGAACAGTAAAAGAAAAAACAGCAGATAAAGTGAAAGTCGCAAGGCATTATGTGGAAAATTATGCCGTTGATTTATCAATTTATGATTTAGAACAACAAATCAAAAAATTAAGAGTGTTTATTTGCAAAGCTAACAATCTAAAATGTGTGTGAGAATGTTTAAACAAAAAAAGCACCGACTTGCATCACAGCAAATTGGGGCTTTTTTTTGCTTTCTACGCCAACGAAATCGACAGCCGTTTTTGTGTTAAACGAGCCACTTTAACGATTGATTCAAGCGTGACAGACGTGTTATTTGGATTGAGCAACCTATCTAACGCAGTTCGACTGGTTTGTAATTGTCTAGCAACTTCGGATTTCGATAATTTATTTTCTTCAATAAATTGCATCAATTGGAAAGCAATCACCCGCTTAATTGCAACTGCTTGACAATGCTCAAGCAAATTTTCTTCTGCTAAAAAATCATCAAAATCTGAGCCAAGATATTGCTCATTCATGTTGATTTACTCCGTTATTACTTTGCGTTGATTAACTTATTTTTTCGGCTGATTGCCAAATCAATGTCGTGAATGGGTGTTTTTTGCGTTTTCTTGATAAAGCAGTGCAACAAAATCAAATCGCTGTGATATTCAAAAAAGATAACTCGCGCAATGCCATCAGTGATGCGTGACCTGATTTCCCACAAACCATTTCCCACCGATGCAACAAGCGGCTTGCCCATCGGAAAACTGTATTGCACTGTTTTGATGTCGCAACCGATAATTTTTTTATCAACGAATACTCAAATCTTTAAGCCAATCGCGTACAGGTTCAGCACCATTTTCAGTTTTGAAAAACCGAACTTTTAACATAATTTTTTTGCAGTTTGTCGGTTAAAAATGTGTGCCTATTATGGTGCAATTAAAAATTGAAATACAGTGATATTCCAGCCGCGTTACAAGGTTTTGGCATCACCTCGTTGAACCTAAAAAGATAATTTTAGCGGTAACGAAAAAGCCCCGACTTGCATCACAGCAAATCGGGGCTTTTTTTTCTGTAAAACCATCACCTGAAATTTTTTATTTGTGAGACTTCAAAAAGGCATCACGCTTTGTTCTGGAGGCGATTTTATGTCTCATCACTAGATGCCGCATCTTGTTCATTTTTGGAGATTGTTCTGAGAAAATCACCGAAACGCATATCTTCATCAAGAATGTGTATTAAAAGCCAATCTTTCATAAATTTTACAACGACAGCTCGTGGGGTTTCGTCAGTTAAAATCCCACCACTCACTGCATTAAGCTGTGCTATCAATTTTTTGTGAGCTTTTTTGTGAAGTTCATAGTCAGGGTAATGACTCTGTTCCATTAACAATTCTTCATCTCTAAAATGTGAATGCGTATATTCGTACAATGCTTCAACGTTGAGATGGGTGGCTTGCTGATCGTTATCAGGATTAACTATTCGTTTTGCCAATTCAAATAAGTATTGATGCTGTTTGTCAACGGTATCGTGACCTATCTTGTATTCGTCAAGCCAGACAAAATTATTATCTACAGAACTGTCCATAATTATCCATTAAAGCTAAAGTTAAATTTAAGACGCAAGGCTACCACCAGACAAAATAATTGTCACCGCTCTATAGGTAACTGACGCTGATTTGGAAGGCATCATTTATTTTTTTATTCTAAACGTTTAATTCCTATAAATTTATGTTCAGGGGAAAACGCCATCTCAAAATAGCCATGAATACCATTATGGGTAAGAAATTGTTTGATATTTTGTGCAGGAAATTTAAGCACTTGTCCATCATCGGTACGGGTAACAATGTGTTTAGTAATTCCTTGATAAACACGCAAAAAGTCTTCTGTAGACAAAGAAAGATTGAAACGGACAGTGTGATGATTTTTCATCGTGTTGCATTTTCCCAATATGCAAACCATTCCGTTAAATCTTTGGTATCACCCAAACAACTGAGCTGACGATCAATCGTATTTTGATTGCCCCATACTACATCTTTTAAATCGTCACTGGTTACACGAGTAAGAATATCGTTGCAGTAAAGCCCTTTATCATGCTGAACGTAGTAACCATAGGTTCTGCACGCTACGGGACGATGTTCATATACCCTGCAAGCACCTTTTAATTTATCTAGCATCGGACACACAACAAATGGTGTTGACTGCTCTGATAAGGCAGCTACAGCTTCTCTAATTTCTTGCAACGTTTCTGAAGGCAATGCCGTCAATCCAGATTGTAGTAAGTCCCATTCTACTGTCGTTAATCTGGGTACTTCGGCTAATCTATGACAACAGGCATCACAACCCATTTTGCATTGCCAATCAGTATTACTCTCACGAATAGCGTTTACTCGTGTATCAATATCAGAGTGAAGTTGAATAAGTTTATTCATAAATTCCTAAATGATTACAGCAATAAAATAATTGATGCGAAACAGTGGGTTGCCTGAAATAGAATCCGTGAATAGTTCGCTTACATCCCAATTGACTTGCCCATTCTGCAAGTCGAGTATTCGGAAATACTCACCTAATTTTTGAATCTACATTTAGTTGATAATAATCCGCTTCTCCTAATCGTTTTAATGCTTCCGTAATTGGAAAATAATCCACTTCTGAAGCTCCTGCCGTACCGTCTTGCTGATAATCAAACGGATTGTCCAAATCTCGAATCAACCGCAACATATAAACGTACACCAACGAAATAGAACTGATAATGCAGTATTGAGCAATCGCATTTTTGAAGTTTGCAAACACCAGTAATCCCAACGTTAAGGTCACAAAAACATCCAGTAACACATAACCTGTTGCAATGAAATCCGTACGTCGAATCACATCGACACGAGTAATACTGCGTCTTATCGCATCAATGTTTCGTAATACATTCACTTTAAAGGACGGCGATGTACCGTGTGCTGAAACAATAGCACGCAACGCCGCGTAACTGTTTTCAGTATTTTCACGGTTGAATAACCAGTTCACCACACTCTGACAAAGCACGGCGTAGTGCTGTTTTAATGTTATTAAATCCGTTTCGGATAAGTGTACCGCATCCGCTTGAATACAGTCCTCGATCCCTTGTAAGCCACACGCAATATCGGCAGGTAACTTTTCACCTTCTTTGTGGTCTGCCATCACACCAGACAACATAAATCCAATTACTAATGCTGTCACAGTGATAATCGGTGCAGTATCCGAGAACTCAAATAGTGGCGACATTTCGAGCGTCTGAGTACGCACAAAGGTCAATAACAAAAGGACGATCGTAAAAGGAAGTGTCGTCAACATCAATTTCCATTTAATCATGTTTTACCTTCAAATAGTGTCATAAAAAATCTACCGTTTCTTTCTTGTATGATGGTAGTGTTTCATAGGAATTTTTGTTCATCTCTCAAGCTATCAGATGTCTTCACCAGATTTTTGATTGATTCAATTGGCGTACATGATGAAACCTGTGCTATTTTTTCAAAAAAATCTCATTTGCTATTTAAAATATTTTCGAGAGCATGTAGTTTATTCATAAAGATAAAGTTAAAAGGTAACACAATGCTAATTGATGAAAAATTAAAAAAACAGGTCGCTCAAAAAACCGTTGAGTTTATTGCGAGAGAAGATGGGACAGCGTTAGATTCCAT
>JAQTXN010000022.1 GCA_028688755.1 Methylococcales bacterium
ACGGTTTTGCGGGTCAACGCCATAAATCGCATACATCGCATCATCCCAACGCAATTCGTTGGTCGTTAAGTCGTAATTAAACACACCTAATTTTGCAACACTGACCGCGTCTTGGCATAACAATTGTGATTCTTCTAATTCGCTCGTTCTTTCCTTAACACGCTCTTCCAATAAATTGCGCTCTTGAGCGAGTTCTAAGGTGAGTTTTTTACTTCGTTGCACGCTGCGAATCAGCATCACAATCAACAATGTCTCTACCAATATGGCAAATGACATGAAAATGTACCAACGATAAACGTAAAAAGGCGATTCGGGACGATTGATAATCGTGCTATTGGGTGGCAAATTTTCTTCTGGAATATGCCAACGTTTTAATGCGTTGTAATCGAAAAAATACCCGCGCACTTCAGCATCGTATTCTTCTACGCTAGTTGGCACTTTAAGACCAAGTATCAGGCGACCAATGATGTCACCTTCTTGTTTGATGTTTCGCAAATATCCGCCAACGACACCTAAACCAAGATAAGTATCATCATGAACAAAAATAGGTGCTGAGGCGACTTGCGCTAATTGTTTAATTACGTCAAAAGGCAGTTTTCGCTGTCCCAACTTATCAACGCCGACGGGAAAATAGAGCATCACGGTATTTTCAGGTAGTTGTTTTGAACGACTATAAAGTTCATCAAAACTAAAGTCGTTCCAAATTTCGATGTCGGCTTTGGGTGAAAATAACCGTTTAATTGCCTTAAAATCGTCAATTAGCTTCGAGGAGGAACCACTGGATTTATCAGGTACAACGACAATAAGCCGTTCTGTATTTGGCAACACGGCTGAAATAACATCAAAAAGTCTCAAAATGTTGTTTGGATTGTTTGTGGTGTGTTGAATAGTATTACTCAATCCTGAAACTCTGACTTGGTAATGGGGCGCATCAGCAAAAAATTCTGGATGTCGAATCAATAAATCGTCGGCGGTTGGCCCGACTGTCACGACCATATCTATTTTGACGTTGGCATATTTTGCGTTCCATAACCCAATGAAGTATGTATCTAATTTTTCTTTAGTAATGTTTAAACGATAGTCATCTATGTATTCTTCATAGACTTCGACATGTTCATTTTCGGGTTTTGATAGTTTGAGTCGTTCTTGAAAACCTTCTCGAATTTTTATGTGAGAAGGAACACTGCTATGACCTGAATAAACGATTAACGTATTGTGTTTTAATGTTTTTTCTTGCGTGACAAGAGGATGCTCAGGCACGTTCGCCGCCGATACCTGCGTACAGAACTCAAAAATACTCAGAAAAAATAACGCAATCAGAAAGTGCATCGTTTGTTGTTTAACGGGTGATTTGAATTAGGGAATTTTTTATGTGACTATTTGTACGAGAATCACAACATAAAGAGGGTGGGATGCGTTCATTATACTTAAATTTTATTTCAATCAGTTTTCTTTTCGTTATTTCACAGATGTCATCCGCCGACAATAAAATTGATGAAGTATTTCCCCCAATAACAATTATCCAATCTCGCCAACCTTTAGATGAATATCCTAGTCAAAACAGCGACATCTACAATACTAAAAAATTAGAGGCGGGGCATGAACGCTTAATTGACGATGTGTTGAGTGGTGAAAAAGGCATTTCAATTACAAAACCAGGAACGCAAGGTACGGGAAGAATTTATTTACGAGGCGTTGGCGGACGCGGTTTAATTACGTTAGATGGCATTCCCATTGCCGAAGCGTTACCGAATGCAATGAATTTAGCCCTTTTAATTCCAGACAGTTTAGGGGAAATGGAAGTCACACGCGGTTTTTCACCAGCGTCGAGAGCATTTTCGGCATTAGGCGGCTCGATTCGTTTAACGTCGCGCGAGGCGATAGATAATAGCGGTGATGTGCGTGTTGAAGGCGGAACGTATGGTTTTTTAAAAGAAACCTTGCGAACCAATTTTGCCAGCGACCATGCACGTTTAGCCGTGACTGCAAATCGTAGCGATACTTTCGATGGTGCGTGGCAAGCAGACTTTAGAAATGGCAATTCAGAACGTGACCCATTTCACAGCACTCAGGTTATGTTTCGCGGAGATGTTGATATTACGGAGGATATTTTGTGGAACGGCACGATGAGTTACCACAAGTCCAATCACAGCGCGGATGCTGGGGGATTGAAGAATGGCATTTTGCAACATGTTGATGACAAAAAATCGTTTTTAGTTGATGAAGGTTGGTTTGCTCAAAATACGTTAAAAGCGAAAATCAACGAGACATGGATTTCACGTTTGCAATTGGGTTTTACCAAAAATGATGTTGATGTAGCGCAATCTGCCCTTTCACCTGCAATCAAAAGCGATTTTTATATGGCGCGTTGGGAAAATGATCAGCAAATTTGGCGAGATAATAACAACTCATTTAACATGATTTGGGGCGCAGAAGAACGTTATGAAACGGCATCTGCGCCATTGGCAAACAGAGAAATCCCACCAAAATTAACAGGCGTAACGGTGTCGCAACATCGTCATCAAGAAGCAGGTTTTTTAGATAATCGTTTCACTTATGGTTTGTTTAGTGGTGATTTGGGAATTCGTTATGAAAGTTATGAACAATATGGAAATCATGCCCTTTTACATTTAGGGACAGCGTGGCAATTATCAAAAACATTGAAACTCACTACGAATGCGGGTAACGGCTTTCGAATGCCGAGTTATCAAGAGCTACTATTTCCCGTGGTTGGTAATTTGAATTTGAAACCCGAAAGTAATATCGGTGGTGATTTAGGGCTGGAATGGCAAGCGTTGTCGAATTTGAAATTAAACGCCACGGGATTTTATTCGCGCTATTCGGACATGATTGTGTTGGCGTATAACACAAAGCCTCCGTGTGGCAATGTGTGTTTAACGAGTATTGATAATTCGATTGTCGCAGGCATGGAAACAGGCGGTGAAATTACCTTTAATCCGCAATGGCGTGGTGGTTTTGCTTATACCTTTACTGACACGGAAAACTTAGCGAACCACAAAGCTATTCCGTTTCGTCCTAGCCATGTTTCGCGAATTTGGGGCGAATGGAAATCGGCGAATTTACCCTTAACTTTGTGGTCAGAAGGGATTTATCAAAATCAAGCACAACAAAATATCGCAAATAATCTGCCTGTTGATGCAAATTTTCGCATTAACCTTCACGCCAATTATCAAGTTTCGCCAGAGTTGAGTTTGTATGTGCGAGGTGAAAATTTAACTAACAATACTTCGCAAATGATGTTTTCTTATAACCAAACGGGGGCAATGGTTTTTGGTGGGATTGCATTGAAATTATGGTGATTTTTGCCATTAGCCGCGCCAAAATTCTCAAGGAATGCGATAATGGTCGCCGATTATTTTAACTTTCGGAGTTTTTCCCATGATTGAAAACTTAAATCCGCAACAAACGTGGGATTTTCTGCAACAAAATCCAAATGCTGCTTTGATTGATGTTCGTACGAAAATGGAACATCTGTTTGTTGGTCATCCACCAAAAGCCATTCATATTCCTTGGAAAGAAGCTCCTGATTGGCAACTCAATCCCAATTTCGTTGCACAAGTGCGTCAAGTTGTCTCAAATCCCAATACACCGATTTTATTACTTTGCCGTAGTGGTCAACGTTCGCTTGAAGCAGCGGCGGCTTTGCAAGCATCAGGCTATACGCATTTAATCAATATCGAAGAAGGATTTGAAGGCGCGTTAGACGACAATAAACAACGCGGCAACGTGAACGGCTGGCGATTTGCGGGATTGCCTTGGCAACAGAGCTGAAACATTTCGAAACTAAAATAGCGACACAATAAATTTTATTTAACTAAGAGTACAAAAAGTGATTGAAAAACTAAGAAACATTGCAATTATTGCCCACGTTGACCATGGTAAAACCACGCTTGTGGACAAATTATTGCAACAATCAGGAACCTTTGCCGCGCATTCAAAAGTGACTGAGCGCGTTATGGATTCAAACGACATTGAAAAAGAACGCGGCATTACCATTTTGGCAAAAAATACCGCTCTTGATTGGAATGGCTACCACATCAACATCGTTGACACCCCAGGACACGCCGACTTCGGTGGTGAAGTTGAACGTGTTTTATCGATGGTCGATTCGGTTTTATTATTGGTTGATGCCGTTGATGGCCCGATGCCACAAACCCGTTTCGTAACGCAAAAAGCGTTCGCTTTAGGTTTAAAACCTATCGTTGTTATCAACAAAGTTGACCGCCCAGGTGCGCGTCCTGATTGGGTTGTTGACCAAACATTCGATTTGTTCGACCGTTTAGGTGCAACCGATGAACAATTAGATTTTCCAATCGTTTATGCGTCAGCGATTAACGGTTACGCAGGGTTAGAACCAACGGTTTCAGGCGGCGACATGACACCGTTATTCCAAACAATTGTCGATAAAGTAAGCCCACCACCTGTGAACATCGATGGCCCTTTCCAAATGCAAGTTACTAGTTTGGATTACAACACTTATACAGGTGTTATCGGTATCGGTCGTATTCAACGTGGCGTAATTAAACCAAACCAACAACTTGTTATCGTGAACCGTGAAGGCGTTGAACGTCGCGGCAGAATGTTACAAGTTTATGGTTTCCACGGTTTAGAACGTGTTGAAGTTCAAGAAGCGCGCGCTGGTGATATTATTGCGTTTGCGGGGATTGAAAAATTAGAAATTTCAGACACGATTTGTAGCCCAGAATTAGTGGAAATTTTGCCACCGTTATCTGTTGACGAACCAACCGTTTCGATGACGTTCCAAGTCAATAATTCACCGTTTGCAGGTCGTGAAGGTAAATTTGTTACGACTCGTCAAATCCGTGACCGTTTGCAAAAAGAATTACAACATAACGTGGCACTTCGCGTTGAAGACACCGCTGATCCAGATAAATTCCAAGTTTCAGGTCGTGGCGAATTGCATTTGTCGGTGTTAATCGAAAATATGCGTCGTGAAGGTTTTGAAATGGGGGTTTCACGTCCAGAAGTAATTTTGAAAGAAATCGATGGCAAAAAATGTGAACCATTTGAAATGGTGACGATTGAAGTCGAAGAAGAACATCAAGGTACCATCATGGAAAAATTGGGCGATCGCAAAGGCGATTTAACCAATATGGTTCCCGATGGTAAAGGTCGTATTCGTTTGGAATACATGATGCCGTCACGCGGTTTGATTGGTTTCCAAACCGAATTTATGACCGCAACGTCAGGTTCAGGCTTGCTTTATCACGTTTTTGACCATTATGGTCCGATGAAAGCAGGCGATGTTGGCTCACGTCAACGCGGCGTAATGATTTCAATGATTGCAGGTAAAGCCGTAACGTATTCATTGCATCCATTGCAAGAACGTGGCGAATTGTTGCTTGTAAACGGTGACGAAGTTTATGAAGGGATGCTGGTTGGCTTGCATTCACGCACTAACGATTTATGCGTCAATCCTTGCAAACCAAAACAATTAACCAACGTTCGTGCATCGGGTACTGACGAAAGTTTGGTACTTGCAAGAATTCAAAAATTAACGTTAGAGCAAGCATTAGAATTCATTTCTGATGACGAATTAGTTGAAGTCACACCAAAATCGATTCGTTTACGCAAAAAATTATTGACTGAAAATGAACGCAAACGTGCGGGCAAAAGTAACGCTTAATTTTTAGTTCGTGTAAAAAAAAGGGGCGAAATGTAAATTTCGCCCCTTTTTTATTACTCCAAAATGTAGTCTTCTAAATCGTCCATATTTTCAATAGCCGTTTCTGAAATTGCAAAATCACTCGCCGATATGCCTGCTTTTCCAACGCTATTTTTTTGCCCAGAAATTAACGGATGCCATGCAAAAAGTGGCTTTTGTTCGTGTAACAAACGATATGCACATGTTTTAGGCAACCAATCATATTGATGGAAATCTACGTCACGCAAATTCATACAGTCAGCCACAAGCTCCGTACGCAAACTGTATTTTGTACAGCGACAGTTTTTTAAATCGAGCAATTTACACGCAACGCTGGTCATGTAAATATCGCCCGTGTCTTCATCTTCGAGTTTATGCAAACAACACTGCCCACAACCGTCACAAAGCGATTCCCATTCTTCGCCAGTCATTGTAGATAGCGTTTTTGTTTCCCAAAATTTACTCATTCCCAAAGCTCCCACACAGGTTTTACTTTTTCAGGTAAGGGGGCAAGTTTTCCGAGTTCCAGCCACTGATTTGTTGGACTATGAAAATCTGAACCCATTGAACCAGCTAATTCAAATTGCAACGCATGATTTGCTAAAACGCGCATTTCATCTGGGTTGTAACGCCCTGTAACCACTTCCATGCCCTGCCCTCCCGCGTTTTTAAACATACCTAATAATTTTTTCAAACGTGTTGCTGTTAATTTATAACGAAGTGGATGTGCTAAAACTGCTACGCCGCCTGCTGCGCGAATGGCTTGCACAGCTGTTTCTAACGGTGTCCATACCGTCGAAACATACGCCACTTTTCCATCACCTAAATAACGATCAAACGCTTCTGAAATACTCGAAACGTGCGCTTGCGAAACTAAAAAATTGGCAAAATGCACACGAGTAATCATTTCGTTACTTGCAACTTTTTGTACCGATTCAAGCGCGTTAAAAATGCCTTTTTTAGCCAATTTTTGAGAGATTTTTTCAGCGCGTTCGGTTCGCATATCGTGTAATTGAGAAATGATATTTTGCAATGCGTCATTTTCAGGATTGATATTCAAGCCAACAATATGAATCCCTAATTTTTCCCATTGTGCCGAAATTTCAATGCCGTTAATTAAACGGATACCCAGCGAATTTGCACAGGCTTGTGCTTCAAAAAGCCCTGACGTTGTATCGTGGTCAGTGACAGCAAGTGTTGTTACGCCATTGTCAGCGGCGCGTTTAACTAAATCGGTCGGTGATAACGCGCCATCTGAGGCAGTGGAATGGCAATGTAAATCGTAAAGTTGTGTCATTTTTTCGTATTTTTAGAATGGCAACCGTCAAGATAACGGGCTTATAATTGAACTATTATAAAGTTTTTACGGAATTGAAGGCGCAGATGTTTAATTCACGCGGTTTTACGCTGATTGAAGTGTTGATTTCGATGGTAATTTTAGCGATTGGGTTGCTTGGACTTGCTGCAATGCAAGGGATTTCGCTGCGTGATAATCAAGATGCCTATAATTATCAACAAGCCACATTGCTTGCGTATGAAATGCAAGATCGAATTAGAGGAAATAATGACGCAAATTGGACAACCGTAACAATTGGAACGGGAGACTGTACACAAGCGACACCTTGCGATAGTCAGACAATGGCAAATAATGATTATGGGTATTGGAAAAGAAGTGTGGAAGCCACGTTGCCAATTCCAAAAACAGGAAATTCTGTTGAAATCAAGTCAAGTGTAGGAATGAACAACGCAGGTTGTAAAGGAACTTATGCCACATCTCTTTGCTTAATTACCCGCTGGGCGCGAACAAACAATAAAGATACAAATAAAGCATCAAAACTGTCTGATACTGCAACCTATTATTTGGAGGTCACGCCATGATTAAAAAGCAGCTTGGTTTAACGATGATTGAACTCATGGTTAGTATGATGCTTGGCTTGGGTCTTATAGCGGGTGTTGGGCAATTATTTGTACAATCACAAAAAAGTTTTGCCTTGCAGCGCAATTTAAGTGATATGACAGATGATGCGTCTTTTGCTTTGGAAGATTTAGCAAAAGGGATTTTATTGGCAGGCTATTCGGACGATGGCACAACTGTCAATGGTTATATTGGAACTAACAGCACAGACAACAAGTTGTACTATAGCTTCAGACTAGGTGATTCTAGCCAGTTAAATAACTCGGTTTGTATTACAGGTTCGCCTAGTGTTGGTAGCATAATCACTGTGCATATTTATAACAGTCCTGCCAACGTTTTGTCTTGCAAATCAAACATTACTGCTCAAGACCTTATTTCAGAAGTTGAAAAAATAGAATTTCGATATGGCGTTAAAATTGCCGCTAATTCATTTTATTATGCAAAAGCAGCTGATGTAGCCGACTGGACAAAGATTTTTGCAGTGAAGGTATTTTTAGTCGTGCGTAGTGTCGATGACAAATTAACCAGAAATAAAATTAAATACAAAATTGAAGATACTGAATATACCGCTGTAGACAATCGACTTTACAAAGTGTTTTCAAAAACAATCTTTTTGCGTGCTAACAGCCATTGAGAAATGATTATGAAATTTTTTCATTTAAAAAAACAACGAGGGGCTGTATTGGCATTTAGTCTTGTGATGTTGTTGCTGCTGACATTAGCCGCTACACGCATGATTCAGCAAAATAAACAGCAATTAGAAATATCAAATAATGCAAGACAAGCAACACAAGAATTTGCTAATGCTGAAGGTGTCTTGGCAGAGGCAAAGAATATAATCAATACTAAGCCAGCACATATTGATCCATCTGCGACACCTTTACCACCAAGTGATCCAAACCATCAATGTGTACCAACAAGCGCATATAAGCAACATATATTGCCTGCAGGCGTAGTGAATAATTCGGCAACAATTTTATCAGCGTCATGTATGTCGTCTATAGGTACAACGAAATGCACTGATTATGTTGGATCTAAACTTACTTGCTACCCTAAAAGTGCTGGTGCAAGTGGCGTAAATTGTACGGGAAAAAGTATTGACGAAATTGCAGCTCTTTTTACTGATCCAACCGATGCTTGCTATCAACCCTATGACCCTACCTGTAGTAATCCAAATGGTGGAAGCGACCCGAATATCACAAATAGTTCAAACCCAGATGATAACTACAATCCGAATCCAAGATGTAGAATTACTCCACCAACTCCCTTGCCATTATCTAGCTGTCCAAAGGAAGTATATAAAATTGATGTAATTTCAACGAGTTCAAATGGAACAAGCAGAGAAATCATCAGCGACCATGTTGTTGGTTGTGGAACGTAAAAAATGAACACAAACAAAGGGTTCACCTTCATTGAATTGATGATTACCGTCGCCATTATATCAATCATGCTGACGGTTGGTTTGCCCAGTTTTAAATCAACTGTCGCAAGTAATCGATTAACATCAACTACAAATGAGATAATTAGCGCGTTGCAATTAGCTAAATCTGAAGCCATAAAACAGCACAAAACAGTCGTCATTCGCAAAAAAAATAATAATTGGGCAAATGGCTGGGAAGTTTTTGTGGATGATTTAATTGAAAATAAAATTTTTGACTCGGGAGAAACGGTTTTAGTTGTCAGTACGTTTGATTCACTTAATTCAACAGTCAACATTGTATCCACTTATCCAAATTACATTAGTTTCACTGCAACAGGTCGTGCTAACGCAGGACATTTTACGTTTTGCTCTGGCAAGGATTATCGTTCAATCATTATCGCAATGACGGGACGAATTCGAACAAGCACCATTACATCATGTATTTAAGAGACATTTAGTTAAATAGTTAAATCAGGAAGATTGGCATGAAACATCATGTCTAAAGTAGGAATTATGAACAAATATAAAGGATTTACGCTCATTGAATTGATGATTACCGTTGCCATCATGTCAATATTGTTGACAGTTGGTTTGCCAAGTTTTCAGTCAATTATTACAGATAGCCGTCTAACAGCGACAGCAAACGCAATGTTAAGTGCGTACCAATTGGCTCGTTTTGAAGCAATCAAGCAGCACAAAGATGTTTATGTCACGACGGCAGACAGTTGGGCGACATGGCAAGTAACAGTAAAAGATGCAACAGCTCCCTTAGCAACCTTTGAAAAATCAACAAACATCGACATCACAAAAGCAGGTTTAGTGTCAGGTTACATTGCTAATGGCACACCAGCACCACAAAACGTGAGTTGCGGAATTGGAAACAGCACGCCTCCGACATGTGGATTTACGTTTAAAAATGCAGACGGTTCAAACACACGAACACTTAACATCACATCAACAGGCAGAACGAAAGTAACCAGTCCGTAAATCTCAAAAGCAATCACGAGTGCATGTTGAAACACCAATATCGTGCAGTTAAAAATTATTATTTGAAGTTGAACAGAAGAAGTATTTGAAATTTATGGGGTGAACGATGGGGCTCGAACCCACGACAACCGGAATCACAATCCGGGACTCTACCAACTGAGCTACGCTCACCATAGCGTATGTGTAACTTTTTAAAACGAGGGATTTTAGTGGTACGCTTGGCAGGACTCGAACCTGCGACCCCCAGCTTAGAAGGCTGGTGCTCTATCCAGTTGAGCTACAAGCGCAAAGTTGGTCGGGGTAGAGAGATTCGAACTCCCGACATCCTGCTCCCAAAGCAGGCGCGCTACCAGACTGCGCTATACCCCGAATAATCTTTGTTTTGATGTGTCTTAGTCCGTTGAACCAAGAGCGCACATGATAATCAGCTGGCGTGTTAACGTCAATTTTTATTTGAATAATTTTTATTATTTTTGGTTTGACATAAAGCACTTTTTTTTTCAAAAACAAATAATTAAATCATTTTCCAGCTTAACATTTCACCTGTTTTTAACGGCGTTATACCGTCATAGCTTGCGGGAATTTGCCAATCACTTTTTTCTAATGTCACCGTTCTAACATTTCTTTGCAAACCATAAAAATCCGCCCCATGAAAACTGGCAAAACCTTCCAATTTATCCAGCGCATTCGCAGCTTCAAAGGCTTGTGCATAAAGTTCTAACGCAGCAAAGGCACTGTAACAACCTGCACAACCACAAGCATTTTCTTTTAAATGCGTTAAATGCGGCGCACTGTCTGTGCCTAAAAAGAATTTCAGATTACCGCTAGTTGCTGCTTTAACTAATGCTTCACGGTGTATTTCGCGCTTCAAAATCGGCAAACAATAATAATGCGGTTTAATGCCACCCGCTAAAATTGCGTTTCGATTAAACAATAAATGTTGTGGCGTAATCGTGGCAGCGATTTTTTTACTAGCCGATTCAACAAATTCAACAGCTTCTTTTGTGGTTGCGTGTTCTAAGACAATTCGTAAATTTGGAAAGTGTTTAACAATGTCCAGCAAATATCGCTCAATGAAAACGCGCTCACGGTCAAAAATATCACACGTTTCGTCCGTCACTTCACCGTGAATTAACAGCGGTAAATCGTATTTTTCTAGTGCTGCAAGCAAAGTATAAATTTTTGTTACATCTGCAACGCCCGCATCCGAATTCGTGGTTGCGCCAGCAGGATACAATTTAAACGCATAAACGTGTTCGCACTGCGCCGCTTTTTTGATTTCTTCAACGCTCGTCGCAGCGGTCAAATAAAGCGTCATGAGCGGCGTAAAATCCAAATCTGCTGGCACAGCATGCAAAATTTCCTCACGATAAACTAACGCCTGTTCAACCGTTGTCACAGGTGGTTTTAGATTTGGCATGATAACCGCGCGGGCAAATTGTCGCGCTGTATGAGGCAAAACCGTTTTTAAAATTTCGCCGTTGCGAATGTGTAAATGAAAATCGTCGGGGCGAGTAATCGTTAATGTTTTCATCAAAGTGCCTTCAAAGTCTGTAAAATACGCGCATTCTATAGGCAAGTGCCTTGAAAAATGAACAAAAAGCGTCATTATTTTTTATTTTTAGGAGTTAAATATGCCTCTTTACGAATATGTTTGCAAAGCGTGTGGAAATGAACATGAAGCCTTGCAAAAACTCAGTGCTGACCCGCTTAAAGATTGCCCAAAATGCCAACAACCTTCATTAGAAAAGAAAATTTCAGCGGCGGGTTTTCGTTTGAAAGGTAGCGGCTGGTACGAAACCGATTTTAAAAGCGGTGCGAAAAAGAATGTTGCCAGCGATTCAAACGCCGCGAGTTAGCGCAACTCTTTAAAAAACGATGCGGGGAATTTTTCAGTCAGCATCATCATTGGCTGCTGACTGGAGAAAACGCGATAAGTGCGCCCGAGTAATTCCTTTTCGGGCGCAATGTTGAAGTGAATCGCCAACTTTTCAGCCGTTTCAAAAAATGGCGGCTCAATTTCTTTATACGTTTCAACGCGATGTTTCGCCCACAATTTGCCAATCGGAATCTGTGACGCGAGTAAATCTTCTCGAAATAACGGCGGCAAACGATCTAAAACAATTTTCGATTTCGCATAAAGCCAATTCTGCCCACTCTTTTTACCTTGTAAACAAATTTCTCGTGTAATCACCTGCTGATTTTTGGGCAAATCCAAATACGCAATTTCATCATCCGTTGCCTCGATACTTTCGTGCAATTTCACCACTTGCAACGGTTCATCAATCAAATGTTCTAACAATTCGGTTAGTGTGCCATCGGAAATTAAAATAATCCGCTGCAAAGGGCTTAACGATTTTAAATCAACTGATTGCATTCGTTAGTCCATTGGATAACGCACAGCCAAAAGCGCGGCAAGTTGCACTTTCAACGGTTCAAATGTAACGCGATCAACCATTTCATTCGCAAACGCAAAGGTCAAAATGTGTTTTGCGGTTTCTTCGTCGATGCCGCGCGATTGCAAATAGAAAATCGATTTTTCGTCTAACTGCCCAACCGTCACGCCGTGAGCGCATTTCACATCATCGGCATAAATTTCAAGTTGCGGTTTCGTATCGATTTCCGCTTCATTCGATAACAACAAATTACGGTTGTTCATTTGCGAATCGATTTTCTGCGCGTTTTCAGCGACCACAATTCGCCCTTGAAAAACGCCTTTTGCTTGGTCGTTCAAAATGCCTTTGTAAAATTCTCGACTAATACCGTTGGGCTGCAAATGATTGATGCGCGTGAGATTGTCGAGATGTTGATTTTTCGAGCCTAAATAAAGCCCATTTAATTCACATTCTGCCGCCGTTTCTAAATCGCTGACAATATCGCTACGCGCCAACAAACTTCCTAACGCAAAATTATGATGTGTGAAACGCGCGTTATCGGCTTGCTGAACATAAGTGCCGCCAAAATGGTAAGCATTTTCGCCTTCTTGTTGGACTTTGTAGAGCGTTAAATCAGCATTTTCACCGACAAAAATTTCAGAAACGCTATTTGTTAAATAAGCGTATTTTTCTGGACTAACAAACATTTCAATCAATTCAGCTTTCGCATTTGCTTCCAAAATCACAACATGGCGTGTCGGCAAAATCGCTGCTTGCGTAGCGATATGAATAATTTGCAACGGCTTTTCCAAAATTGTATTTTTTGGAATATGCACAAACAAACCATCGGTAAAATTTGCCGTGTTGAAATCAATAAAACCGTGTGATTGTTGAATTGCTTGATTGAATTTTGATTGCAATAAATTCGCGTGATTTTTCAGCGCATCGTTGATTGAACAAATCGTAATCGATTCGGGCAAATTCGATAATTCCTCACGAAAATAACCGTCCACGAATACAAAATGAAACGCGCTACCACTTTCAACGGCATCAAAATCGACATCTTCAACAAATTTCGCAACTGAAAATTCTTTTTTCGCAATCGCCGAAACGTTGGTGTAACGCCAATCTTCTAAATTCGACGCGGGGAAGCCTGTTTTTTCAAATTGGTTTTTAGCTTGCGTGCGAATATCGTCTAACCATGAAATGCTCATGCTTGCTCCAACCAACCATAACCTTTTTCTTCGAGTTCTAACGCCAACTCCGCGCCGCCTGATTTCACAATTTTGCCGTCGGCTAAAACGTGAACAAAATCAGGTTTGATGTAATCGAGCAAGCGTTGGTAATGCGTCACCATAATAAAACTGCGATTTTCGGCGCGTAAAGCGTTCACGCCGTCGGCAACAATTCGCAAGGCATCAATGTCTAAACCCGAATCGGTTTCGTCCAAAATGCAAAGTTGCGGTTCGAGCATCGCCATTTGCAAAATTTCGTTACGTTTCTTTTCGCCGCCCGAAAAACCTTCGTTCACCGCGCGATATAAGAATTTTTCGTCCATTTCGAGGGCTTTGGTTTTCGCTTTCACGAGCGTTAAAAAGTCCATCGCATCGACTTCGCTTAAACCTTTGTGTTTGCGAACGGCGTTTAATGCGGCTTTGAGCAAATAAACATTCGTTACGCCCGCGATTTCGACAGGATATTGAAATGCTAAAAATACGCCTTCACGAGCGCGAATTTCAGCGGGCATTTCGAGCAAATTTTTACCGTTGTAAGTGATTGAACCGCCTGTGACTTCGTAGCCCGATTTGCCTGATAAAACGTGCGAAAGCGTACTTTTCCCCGCGCCGTTAGGCCCCATGATGGCATGGATTTCACCTGCGTTGACTTCGAGGTTTAAGCCTTTGAGGATTTCTTTAGTTCCGACGTTGACGGTTAGGTCTTTGATTTTGAGCATTGAGTGTTCCAATTATTTTTATGAGTTGAATTATTCGTAATGCGTCCACATTCGCAAGATATGAACAACTTTTTCTGCTTCGATTATGCGATAAATTAAACGGTGTTGAATGGATATTCGCCGCGAATAAAAGCCTTGTAAATTCCCCACTAACTTTTCATACGGTGGTGGCGTGGTATAAGGATTTTCCGTTAAAAGTGTCAGCAATTTTTGAGCTTGAGGTTTTAAATTTGCCTGCGAAATACGTTTTGCATCTTTGGTTGCTTGACGACTTAAAATCACTTGCCAACTCACCAGTCTAAATCCTCAAAATTCACACCCTCGGCTAATGATTCTCGAGCGGCATTTTGAATACTATTTACCATGTTTGGAATTGCATTTAAAAACAACGTTTCTTCAATGGCTCGCCAATCTTCGGCACTATGAATCACAAAGTCTTTCCCATCCTGTTGTTTGACATACAACCCATCGTGATTATCAAAGCACGGTGCGATTTCTTTTGGGAAATTTTGAAGTAGTTTTGTTGCTGTGGTTTCTAGCATATTGCCTTCTTAAGGTGTTTAGTCATCTTTTGACATTATATGAGCGTGATAACTACAGAAATTGCCATCAGTTAATTCAGATGGAGCAATCTTTTCCCCATCTAAATCACATTCATGATTCGCACTGTCACCGCATTCAGCACATACTTTTTCTTCATAAAGATAAATACCTCCGCAAAATGGACAATCAGTAACAATGTAATCGTCTATACCATCCTTTTGTGCATCGTAAATTTCATGTTGAAAATAATCAGCAATCGCAGACTGAATAATGTCTTGATAGGTATATTCGGCATCACATGATTTACATACAAAATCGGCATCCGTTGCATCTATATCGCGTTGATTTGAATAAATTAAATCTGAACCACATTGACTACACGAATATGAAAGCAAAGCATTTAATATAGTTTCACTAAAAAAAGTTAGTGTTTCTATTGAGCTATTACAGTCTTCTTTTTCCTTTTCATAAACTTCGTTAATTTCAACTAAAGTTGCCCAAGATTCGTCACCAAGTAAATCTTTTGGGTCTTGTTGTAATTGTTCTGAAATGAAATCTCTAATGATAATAAACGAATTAGAAATTAAACCTTGAACAGCTTTATGCTCTAACACACTAAAATAATGCTCTGTATCATTTCTATAATTGTTTATTTCGTTAATTCTTTTCCATTCAACTGTAATGCCTAATGATTCAAATCTATCTTTGATGCTTTGATAATCAACAGTTTTCTTTCCCTTTCCAATCCACAAAACTTTGTTATCAACAATTTTAGGATTAACCTTTTCTTTTATTAGGGCTTCATCTGTATCTTCATCGCTTAATGACGCTAGTTTGTATTTGAAAAGTAAAAGAATTCCAGCATAAATGTTTCTTGTTGATGAAATAATCCTTCTATTGTCAGATTCTGACATTTCATAATCTTCTAATCCCAAAGCAATAGAATCTATCGCATTTTTTAAAATGCTCATTTCTATCCCACCGAACCTTCCAAACTCAACCCCAACAATGCCTGCGCTTCAACGGCAAATTCCATCGGTAATTCTTTGAAAACTTGCTTACAAAAACCATTCACAATCATCGACACCGCATCTTCGGCAGACAAACCGCGTTGTTGACAGAAAAATAATTGGTCTTCGCTTATTTTAGACGTGGTGGCTTCGTGTTCTATTTGTGCCGACGAATTACGCACTTCAACATACGGAAACGTGTGTGCGCCGCATTTGTCGCCGACGAGTAACGAATCACATTGTGTGTAATTTCGGGCGTTTTCGGCTTTGCTGGAAATTTTGACTAAACCGCGATAAGTGTTTTGCGCTTTGCCAGCGGAAATGCCTTTGGAAATGATGGTGCTTTTGGTGTTTTTGCCGACGTGAATCATTTTTGTACCCGTGTCAGCTTGTTGCAAATTGTTGGTAACGGCGACCGAATAAAATTCACCGACCGAATTATCACCTTTCAAAATACAACTTGGATATTTCCAAGTAATCGCCGAACCTGTTTCAACTTGTGTCCAAGAGACTTTGGAATTATCGCCTTTGCAATAGGCACGTTTGGTGACGAAATTATAAATTCCGCCCTTTCCTTCTTTGTCACCTGGATACCAATTTTGCACGGTCGAGTATTTGATTTCGGCATCTTTCAACGCGACTAATTCGACGACAGCCGCGTGGAGTTGATTTTCGTCGCGCTGGGGCGCACTGCACCCTTCCAAATACGACACATAACTGCCTTCATCCGCAATAATCAATGTCCGTTCAAACTGCCCCGTGTTGCTGGCATTGATACGAAAATAGGTTGAAAGTTCCATCGGACAACGCACGCCTTTTGGAATATACACAAACGAACCATCGGTAAAAACGGCTGAATTTAACGCCGCAAAAAAGTTATCACCGACTGAAACGACTGAACTTAAATACTCTTTCACAAGTTCAGGATAATCACGAATCGCCTCAGAAATGGGGCAAAAAATCACGCCTGCTTCGTGCAATTTTCCTTTGAAAGTCGTGGCAACTGAAACGCTATCAAATACCGCATCGACTGCAATGCCAGCTAATTGCTCTTGTTCGGCAAGCGGAATGCCTAATTTTTTGTAGGCTTCTAAAATTTCGGGGTCAACTTCATCCAAACTTTTCGGTTTATTTTTACTTTTTGGCGCGGAATAGTAGCTAATCGCTTGATAATCAATTGGGTCGATTTTAAGTTGCGCCCAATCAGGCGATGGCATTTTTTGCCAATGACGAAAGGCTTTTAACCGATATTCGAGCATAAATTCGGGTTCGCCTTTGACTTTCGACAATTGCGCGATGATGTCTTCGTTCAAACCCGCCGCAAACGTATCTGCTTCAATATCGCTTACAAAACCTTGTTTATATTCTTGATTTAAAAGGTTGTTGATTTCGTCGTTACTTTCTGACATTGACTTTCTCTGTGTATTTATTTGATGAGTATTTTAGAGTGCTTTAATTCTTGAGTAAAGTAGTAGGTTTTAATGCGCTTCGTCCCAGTTTTCACCCACGCCAACATCCACAATCAGCGGCACGGTCAATTCTGCCGCGCCACTCATCAACGTTTTAATTTTTTCAATTGCGCTGTCGAGCAATTCCGTTTTGATTTCAAACACTAATTCATCATGAACTTGCATAATCATTTTTGCATCAATGTTTTCGGTTTCGAGCCAATTATCCACGGCAAGCATTGCGCGTTTAATAATATCCGCCGCTGTGCCTTGCATGGGCGCGTTAATCGCGGTGCGTTCTGCATATTGGCGCAACATTGGATTTCGCGAATCAATTTCAGGCAAATACAATCGCCGTCCAAAAAGCGTTTCCACAAAACCTTGTTCTTTCGCCAAAATTTTCGTTTCGTTCATGTATTTTTTTACGTTTGGATAACGCTCAAAATAAAGATTGATATAGGTTTGTGCGTCGGTGCGCGAAATATCGAGTTGTTTCGCCAATCCAAATGCTGACATGCCATAAATCAACCCAAAGTTAATCGCTTTGGCATTACGACGTAGTTCATTGCTCACGTCATCAAGCGGCACATTGAAAACTTCTGAAGCTGTTGCGCGGTGAATATCTTCGCCCTGTTGAAACGCGGTAATCAGCCCATTGTCTTGCGCTAAATGCGCCATAATTCGCAGTTCAATTTGTGAATAATCGGCGGCAACAATTTTGTAACCGCTTGGCGCGATAAACGCTTGACGGATTTTTCGACCTTCTGCGCTTCGAATTGGAATGTTTTGCAAATTTGGGTCAGAAGATGATAAACGCCCCGTCACTGTTACAACTTGATTGTACGAGGTGTGAACACGCCCCGTTTTGGCGTTGATTTGTTGTGGCAATTTATCAATGTATGTTGATTTCAATTTGCTCAAACTGCGATGCTCAATCAGCAGTTTTGGCAATTCATAATCTTCAGCTAATTCTTGCAAAACCGATTCATCTGTCGAAGGTTGCCCAGTCGGTGTACGTTTCAAAATTGGCAAATTCAGTTGGTCGTACAAAATCGTTTGAATTTGTTTTGGCGAACCTAAATTAAAACTATGTCCTGCGACATTGTGCGCTTTTTGTTCGAGCGACATAATTTGCTGTTCAAGCTCAAAACTTTGTGCCGCAAGCAAATCGTCATCAATCAACACGCCATTTCGTTCAATTCGGGCTAAGACCGAAGAAAGTGGCATTTCCAATTCGTTATAGAGCGCGAGTAAATTCGGTTCGGCTTGTAACTTCGCTTGCAACGCATGATGCAAACGCACGCAAACATCGGCATCTTCAGCAGCGTAACGAGTTGCTACGTCAATTTGAACTTCTGAAAAATTGAGTTGTTTCGCACCTTTTTTGCCCGCGACTTCTTCAAATCGAATCGTTTTTAAATTCAGGTGTTTTTGGGCGAGAAAATCTAAATTGTGTTTGCCCGTGCTGTCCAAAACGTAAGAAGCCAACATCGTATCGTGAGCAATACCGCGTAACGTCACACCGTGATTGGCTAAAACGTGATAATCGTATTTGAGATTTTGCCCGACTTTTAAATGCGTTGGACTTTCCAAAAGTGGACGCAGTTTTTCTAAAACCGTTTCACGGTTTAATTGTGTTGGTGCGTCGGGATACGAATGCGCGAGTGGTAAATAAGCGGCTTCGCCTGTTTGCACCGCAAACGACAAACCGACAATTTCCGCCTTCATATAATCCAAACTCGTGGTTTCGGTATCGAACGCAATTAAGGCGGATTTCTCTAAACGTGAAAGCCAAGCATCAAGCTGTGACAGGGTAAAAATGGTGTCGTAATGCGCCGTTGAAGTATTTTCAGTCGGTTCGGTGTTTTCGACTTTTTTCAAAAATGGCTTTTCGTTTGTATCGGTCGAATTTTTATTTAACGCATTCAACCACGATAAAAAACCTAATTCCGACAACATTTCTTTCAACTGCTCGTCATGAAAAGGTCGGCGCGTTAAATCCGCCAAGTTATAAGGCAAATCCAAATCACAGCGAATGACGGTAAGTTTTTTCGCAAGCTCCAATTTTGGCAAATGTTCACGCAAATTTTCACCGACTTTGCCCGTAATTTTGTCAGCGTTGGCAACTAAATTATCGAGCGTTTCATATTCGGCAAGCCATTTTGCAGCGGTTTTTGCTCCCACTTTTGGTACGCCTGCAATGTTGTCGGAACTGTCGCCAACCAATGCTAAATAATCGGCAATTTGATTCGGATGCACACCGAATTTTGCGAATACGCCTTCGGGATTGAGCTTCGTTTTGCTCATGGTGTCTTCGAGTGTGATTTTGTCATTGACGAGTTGCGCCATATCTTTATCGCCTGTGGCAATAATCACGTCAAAACCTTCTCGCTCTCCAAATTTCGCTAAAACGCCCAAAACATCATCGGCTTCAACGGCAGACGCAGAAATTAACGGAATGCCCATTGCGCGAATTAGCGCGTGTAACGGTTTGATTTGAAGGCGTAAATCATCGGGCATTTCGGTACGTTGCGCTTTGTAATCAGCTGATAATTCATGCCGAAACGTTTTGCCTGCACTATCGAAAACAACCGCCATAAATTGAGGCTCATATTCATTAAGTAACTTTCTGAGCATATTCGACACACCTAAAATGGCGTTGGTGGGTTCGCCTTTAGAATTTGTCAGTGGTGGAACAGCGTGAAAAGCGCGATATAAAAACGAGGAACCATCGACAAGAATTAGCGGAGAAGTCATTACAATATGTGAGCCGTGAAAATAAATATGATGGATATTGTATGTTAGAAAGAAGATTTGACGGCACGTTGACGCAAAAAAATCGCAAATTCAAATCTGAACTTGCGATTTTTTGTTGCTTGACCAAAAGCGAAAAACTTATTCTGCGCTACTGCCTTGCAAAATTTGTTGTTCGGTTTTTTTGTTCATCACGATAATCGAAATGCGTCGATTGATTGGACTTGTTGGGTCAGTTTCGGCGTTATAAGGAATACTCGAAGCAAGCCCAATAACACGCAATACTTTTCTTTCATCTAATCCACCTTCGACAAGTTCATAACGCGCTGCATTCGCTCTATCGCTAGATAATTCCCAGTTGGTATACCCTTTTTGATTCACTGGAAATGGCAACGCATCGGTGTGACCGTTTAAACTCACACGATTTGGTAATTCGTTAATCGCTGGAGCCAGTGCGCGTAAGATTGTGCGAACGTGAGGCTCAGTTTGTGCGCTAGCAAGTTTGAACATAGGGCGATTTTGATCATCAACAATCAAAATTCGTAACCCTTCCGACGTAATTTCGAGTTTGATTTGGTCTTTAAACTCGTTTAATTCTGGCGTTTCGTTGAGTTTGTCTTGAATTTTCTCTTTCAAAGATTCCAATTTTTTTTGCTCAAGTTCTTCCGCTTTTTTCTCGACTTCTTCAGGCGTTAATTCTTCATCATTTGCGCCCATTTTGACTTGACCATCGTCAGTTGAAATCATGTCTGAACCGCCACCTTCAATGATGGATGTTCGTTCGCCCGTCGATTTTCCGCCAGACATGGAAACCTTGTAAGGGTCAGCGAAAAAAGAGGCAATCCCTTTGCGCGTAGTTTCATCGGTCGAACCGAGTAACCACATGAGCAAAAAGAACGCCATCATCGCAGTAACGAAATCGGCATACGCGAGTTTCCACGCGCCACCATGATGACCGTGACCGCCCTTTTTGATTTTTTTAATGATTATCGGTTGTTGTTCTGCCATGACTGAAATTACCCTTTGTTGCTGCGTAATAAATCATCAAGTTCTTGGAACGATGGACGTTTGTCGCTTGAAATCATCGCTCTCATATATTCAGCTGTCATTGCAGGTGAAATACCTTTTGCGGTGCAAAGTAATCCTTTTTGAGCGCATTTGAAAACGTTACCACTCATTTCAGCCCGATTCGCCATTAACGCACCGACTGGACCAATAAAGCCGTAAGCAAGCAAAATACCAATGAACGTACCTACCAATGCCGCCGCAATCGCTTTCCCCATAACTGCTGGTGGTGCGCCAACAAGTTCCATTGTATGTACCACACCCATAACCGCCGCCACGATACCAAATGCAGGCAAACCGTCCGCCATTGTTTGAATCACGCGCACTGGCGCATGTTCATCTTCATGATGCGTTTCCATGGTTTGATCCATCAATTCTTCTAGTTGATGAACTTCAACGCCCGTTACGATCAAACGTAAATTGTCGCAAACGAATTGCAACAAATGATGATCGTTGGTCAATTTTTCTGTAAAAATGGCTGGGTTGCTTTCAGGATTTTCAATCAATTCTTCAAGCGAGAGCAAACCTTCTTTACGCGTTTTATTGGTTAACATATAAAAACACATGAGTAATTCTAAATAGAATTCTTTGGTATAAGGTTGTGGTTTTAATGTTGCCGTCGCTTTTGAAATTGATTCTTTTACAAGCGCAACAGGGTTTGCGGTAAGCAATGCGCCAACCGCTGCACCGACGATAATGATGTATTCAAAAGGTTGAAATAAAATGGCTGGATGCCCCCCCCCGCCAATATAGCCGCCCATTAACGCGCTACAAACTAATACATATCCAATAATAACTAACATGGTTTTCTCGTGTGCTGTGTAATTAAAAATGACTCGCCATAAATTAAAATATAGCTGCCTGCATAAAACTTTTAGTGAAATCTGCCTCTTAATCGGCAGTAAAAACTAATTTTTAAAAATTATACTGTGAATTGGCATAATTCCGTAACCATAACGCCTTGCGCGGGGGTTAACATTTATGTGAAAAATCAACATTCAATGCTACTATTAAAACTGTTGTTAGCCACTTACACGTCACCGTTATGACAGATACTACACAAATCAATCATCAACATTATTCAGAAATGAAGCACATTGTGAGCCAATTTGAAAAATTGGCTGATATTGGTGTTTCCTTATCCACTGAACACAATACCGTTAATCTGTTAGAAAAAATTTTGATGGGTGCCATTTCTTTGACGAATTCGGATGGTGGCACCATTTACATGGTGCGTGATGGAAAAATTGAAGCAGAAATTTTGCACAATACCAGTTTGAAAAGTCATGCAACCAGCAAAGACGGGGTCAAAATTGTTGTGCCATTATTCGGCGAAGATGGTGAGCCAAATTTAAAAAATGTCGTGAGTTATTCATATCACAAAGATGAAACCATCAATATCGCCGATGCTTATCACGCCGAAGGATTTGATTTTCGTGGTACGAAAATGTTTGATGACAAGAATAATTATCGCTCTACCTCGTTTTTGACCGTACCGCTAAAAAACCACGAATATGAAACAGTTGGTATGCTGCAATTGATTAACGCACTGCATACCGAAACAGGTGACGTAATTCCTTTTGACTCGGTCGCGCAACGTTTTTGTGAATCTCTTGCCTCACAAGCGGCAACTGTTTTAACGAAACAGCAACTTATCATCAGCTTAGAAGAAATGTTTGAGTCGATGATTATGCTGATTGCTAACGCGCTCGACGAAAAATCACCTTATAACGGCGGACACTGTCGTCGTGTTCCTGAACTCACAACAATGATTGCTGAAGCGGCGCATCAAACAAACGAAGGTTATTTGAAAAATTTCACCCTGACAGATGCGGATAGATATGAATTACGCATTGCAGGTCTGTTACACGATTGTGGAAAAATCACCACCCCAGAATATGTGGTTGATAAAGCGACCAAATTAGAAACCATTTTTGACCGAATTCATGTGCTTGAAGCGCGTTTTGAGATTTTAAAACGTGACGCTGAAATCTCCTCACTTAAACGACAAATCGAAGCCCTTAAAGCAGGTAATCCATTGCCCGATATTGTTGTAGAAATGGGATTAAAAAGTAATATCGATTTTCTCACTGAAGAATTCAATTTCATCAAAACCTGCAACACAGGCGGTGAATTTATGTCTGAAGATAAATTACGGCGTTTGAAAAGTTTGCAAGAAATTACTTGGGAATTAAACGGTGAAACACTACCTCTGCTAAGTGGTAATGAGCTATACAACTTGAGTATTGCGCGTGGAACGCTCACAGAAGAAGAACGTAAAATCATTAACAATCACGTTAGTGTGACGATTTCGATGCTCAGTGCCATTAAATGGCCAAAACATTTAAAACGAGTCACTGAATATGCAGGCGGACATCATGAACGCATGGATGGTAAAGGTTATCCTAAAGGTCTATTTCGTGAAGATATGCCAATTCAAGCACGAGCGATGGCGATTGCCGATGTATTTGAAGCTCTCACTGCCTCCGATAGACCTTATAAACCAGGTAAAAAACTTTCCGATGCGTTATTTATTTTGGGCAAAATGAGCGAGGAAGGTCATATCGATCCTGACTTGTATGCGGCGTTTATTGCACACGATATTCCTAAAAAATACGCAGAAATGTTCTTAACATCAGAGCAAGTTGATATTTAAAAAGTTCTTTGAATAATTAACGTGACCGAATTATTCATTGACTATTCACAGATAATCTAGTCTAATAGCAAGTCTTTGGTGTATTTGCCCAGGTAGCTCAGTCGGTAGAGCAAAGGATTGAAAATCCTTGTGTCGACGGTTCGATTCCGCCCCTGGGCACCATCAAAAAATTCTTCAGTTTTTCCTCCAGTTTCAAAAAGCCCAGGTAGCTCAGTCGGTAGAGCAAAGGATTGAAAATCCTTGTGTCGACGGTTCGATTCCGCCCCTGGGCACCATTATTGTCAACACTTAATTCTCACTTCTGCAATTTCTTCTTTTCAAACCTCTGGTACGGTTCTGGTAACGTGTCGTTGTCATTGACCGTCGCATATTCCCCTTAAATTCTGGTCACGCCTTCTGGTTCTGCTGCGGCATCGTTTTATTTCGATGTTGGCTTTGGCTTGTGCCGCGTTGTCGTATGTGGGTGGAGCTATGTCAGCAATGGTGAAGTCAAAACGCAGGGTAAATTCTGGTCGGTGTCTGGTTCACACACACGCAAATGCAGCCATCTTATATGAAATCGGTCACGGTGACTGATTCATAACTAAGAGGATTCATTATGTTCACAATTATCGCAGCAAAGAAAGTCGTTGTAGTTGTCGTCAAAGTAGCTCTAATACTACTCGGAGGCTAACCATGACAATTTTAATTACAGCTATCGGTGTTAGTTCTGCCCTGTTTGCCTTCAGAGCAACCAGAACGCTTGGCGCAATCGGCTTGCTGCTCGTTTCATATATCCACCCGACAATTGATTTAGTTCTCGCTGGCTTGTTGTTGGCAGGGATGGTGCTGAATGTTCTCTGATTTGTTTGGCGGTGCCGCGCTGGTTTTGGCGTTTAGGTAAAGGCACAGCACAAAGCAAAACTGTGACATTGTAGGCACGATTTGCGTTTTTTGCCACTTCGTCAAGGAAAGTTGTTAGTTTTCTTCGGCTTAGTGGCATTGGGTGGTATTGGCATTCGGCACTGTTAATTCGTCTGAAAAATGATGTTTGAAATTCGACTATTTTTATCTTAGAATAACAAGAGGAATCGCTATTTTTTAGCTTTAGGTCGACCCTACTCGACCTAATTTAAAACGCATAGTAGGAAGCTCGGTACCGTGCGACAGCGGGAGAGCAGTAATTGCTAAACTTCGGGTGTGAAAAGTATCCTGTCGCAAGCACTGCCAAAGGCTATTTAATCATAGGAACAACACCGTCCTCGTATGCGGGTCAGCCTCTTTAAATAGTTGAACATTTGAACGATCCACCTTAGGTCTCTAGCACCTACAGGGAAGTGGATACATACGGATAAGCATTTATGCGTCCGTTGTTTCTGATTCCCACGCAACAGCGGACGCATTTTCTCTAACTTCAATTTTAGGAAATGCCCGTGAGAAATACTGAAACCACAATTACCACTGAAACTAGTGGTGTTCAAACTGAAATATCAACCCCCGAAGTTGCCATAACAGAAAATGTTGATGCAACTTACGAATCACAAATCCCTACAACGCTCGAGGCATTACCGTTAAATGTTGACGTTGAATCTGAAATACAAAGCGTTGAAGCCGCCGCAACAGAAAATGTTGACGCGATTGAATCACGCGAAGCCGCAGACGCTGAAAGTGCATCATTGCTAAATGAAGCATCAGACGAAAAAGATGCTACCGAAACGCAAAATTTGGACATATCACAGTCCAAGCCTTTCAATCTTGAACACGCTCTACCACTTAACCCCGATTCATTCCCAAATCAGCCTCGTAAAGGCTCAAACGTGATACCGCCAACGATTGCTAACGTAAAAAATCTACTTAAAAGGTATGACGTTAATGCTCGCTACAATGTGATATGCAAAAAGCCAAATATCACATTACCTGGTGTTTCAGGAACCGTTGAAAATTATGATTCGATAGCGATGATGCACATTATAAACTTGGCTAATTTAAACGGCATGAGCGCAAGTTCAATCCCTGAAATCGTTATGGCAATTGCTGACCAAAATCAGTTCAATCCCGCTGCTGATTGGATTAGAAGCAAGCCTTGGGATGGTGTTGATCGAATCCCTACCATTTGTGAAACCATCATGGCACAAGATGATTTTTCGGATGAGTTAAAAATTGTGTTGATGTATCGCTGGCTTCTAAGTGTAGCAGCGGCGGCTTTAGTCATCAGTGGATTCAAGGCACGCGGAGTATTAACACTTCAAGGAGCGCAATCAAAAGGGAAATCGAGCTGGATTGGTTCATTAGTACCTGACGAAATGCTGAGGGCAATGCTTGTAAAAGGCGAGTTTCACCTTGATGGTGCAAACAAAGATTCGGTGTTAACGGCTATTTCGCATTGGATTGTTGAAATTGGTGAATTAGATTCGAGCTTCAAAAAAGACATCGCACGCCAAAAAGCCTTACTCACTGCTGACAGAGACAAAATCAGAGTTCCGTATGGTCGTACTGCTTGCGAATATCCAAGACGCACCGTTTTCGCAGCAACGGTCAATGACAGTAATTTTCTTGTCGATAACACGGGCAATAGTCGTTGGTGGACAATCCCTGTCAAAGAAATCAATTACAAACACAGAATCGATATGCAACAGGTGTTTGCTCAATTAGCCGTTGATTTGGACAAAGGCGAGCAGTGGTGGCTTACCCCCGAAGAGGAAATCGAACTCGAAAAATCGAATGCCAATCACAAAGCTATCAGCGTCATCTATGAATTGATTGTATCTGCACTTGATATTGACAGAATAGGTGAATCAAATTTGCCTGCAATGTCAGCCATTGAGCTTTTGAAACATTTGGGCATTGAACGACCAAGAAATGCTGATTGCAAAGAGTGTGCTGCTATATTGCGTGATATGTTAGGCGAACATAAACGCATTAACGGAATCAATAAATGGCGCATCCCATTGGTGAAAAAGCAATCATTTAATCGGTTTCACGATGATGACGACTACTAAATCGTCGCGTTAAAGTCTAATTTTGGTGCATGGGGAAATAAACGCCTCATGCGCCTTTTTTAATTTCATGGAATTAAAACCGATGGCAAATGATGAATACACGCTTGTAGATGGTGGTGAAGCACCGAAAATAGCAAAACACAGCAAAGGTAAGGTTAATTTTGATGTTCTGAAAAATCAATCAGAAAAATTGTTCATTAGAATGATACACACAGAAGAAGATAAGGGAACATTTAGCGATAAGATAATTTCACTCTCTGACATTTACAATTGTGTTAGGCAACACATGGGCATAAACCAATCCATTTCAGCACAACCATTTAAAAAATTATTCTCAGATGGAGACAAAGATAGCCATTCTTTTTTAGCCGCCGTGTTACGCAAAATTGGATTGCTCAAAAAAGATCCAGATAAGCCTACAAAACATTTAGTTAAAGAGCATGCGGAGTGGAGCCAATTTGAAGCTGAAATGCTTGCCACAGAAGGTATTCCACGCACAAAGTAACAAATTGTCGTGCAAGTGGAGGGAGGGTAGCAGAATTTACAAACTCGTTCAGCCAAGTGGAGGGAGGGTAGCAGATTCTGAAAACTTCTCACACCGACCTTTTGGGGTGGGGAGGGTAGCAGAATTTACAAACTCGTCCAGCCAAGTGGAGGGAGGGTAGTAGAATTTACAAACTCCGCCAGAGGGAACGTTGTGTTGAACGATTCTGTACGCACTGCCGACTGAGACGT
>JAQTXN010000148.1 GCA_028688755.1 Methylococcales bacterium
TAACGTCATAATCGGCGTCTCGCCGGGATTCACTTTGCTCTAACTGGGAGCTTGCGGTAAATCATTGGGCAAAAAATTCATTGCTGCATTGATAGCGGCTTGCACAGTTTGTTCAGCAATATCCAAATCTAAATTCAAATTGAATTGCAATGTAATCACTGACGCGCCGCCCGAACTGGTCGAAGACATTTGCGTGAGACCTGGCATTTGTCCGAATTGCCGTTCTAACGGCGCAGTAATTACCGAGGTCATCACCTCAGGACTTGCCCCTGGATATAACGTCACCACTTGAATCGTCGGGTAATCCACTTGCGGCAATGCCGAAACAGGCAACAATCGATACGCCAAAATACCGACCAATAACATCGCTACCATGAGCAGTGATGTTGCCACAGGTCGCAGAATAAACAGCCGCGATGGATTAAAACTATTAGCTGAATTCATTCGTGTTTTGGCGATTTGTCGTCAGATTTTGCAACGGGTTGACCGTCTTTTTTTGCAATATCGATTTGGCTGCCTTCATGCAATCGGTCAACGCCTTCTAATACGACAATTTCATTCGGCGCGAGATTGTTTGTGACAGCCACTTTATCGCCTTCGGTTGCGCCCAACGTAACACGGCGAATTTGCACGGTTTTTTCAGGCGTTATCACATAAACAAACGCGCCTTGCGTATCGTTTTGAATCGCGGCACTCGATACTTGCGTGACATCTTTGAGCGTATCCAAGTGCATTTTGATATTTACGAATTGGTTAGCAAATAAAACACCGTCGTGATTGTCGAATTGGGCTTTGAGTTTTAATGTGCCTGTCGTGGGGTCAATTTGATTGTCGATGGCGAGCAATTTCCCTTCGGCTAATTTTGTTTTTCCTGCACGGTCGTAAGCGGTGATGCTAATGGATTCAGTATTTTTTTTGCGTTGAATCAAGGCTTGAATGTTATCTTCTGGCAAGGTGAAAACCACGTTAATCGGTTGCAATTGCGTAATCACGACTAATCCATTGGTATCGTTAGCATGCACAATGTTTCCTTGGTCAACTTGACGCAAACCAATTTTTCCTGAAATTGGCGCGGTTAAATGTGCGTAAGTGAGTTGCAATTTTGCGTTATTCACTTGCGCTTTATCCATTTCAACAATGCCTTGATATTGCTTCACTTGTGAGGCTTGTGTAGCGGTTTGTTGTGCGGCAATCGAGTCTTGCGCGAGTAATGTTTTATAACGTTCATAATCGATTTCGGCATTTTTCAATAAGGCTTCGTCGCGTAACAATTGCCCTTCAGCTTGTTGCAGTTGAATTTGAAACGGACGTGGGTCGATTTCAGCAAGTAAATCACCTTCTTTAACTGTTTGACCTTCACTAAATGCCACTCGCACCAATTCGCCATCAACACGCGGTCGAACTGTTACTGTTCGCAAAGCGGTTACTGTTCCTAATCCATTCAAATAAACAGGAAAATCGGCTTTGTTTGTTGTTTCGACGGAAACGATGGCGGGTTTGTCTTCGTCATCATGTCCACGTTTGCCATTGTTAGATTTATTGTGTTTTTTATCGGGTGTTGTCGTTGACGAATGCTGGAAATAAAAGCCTGTCCCAATAATTGCCAATATGAATAGCGAAATCAGTAATGCAAAAGTGTGACGTTTAGGTGATTGATGAAGATTGTCTTTTTTCATTCGATATTAAAATTAAAAATTTGATAGCCTAAGGCTTAATCTTTATTGGCAACTATTATACCCATAAGTAACCAATTGTTTTTAATTGACTTTTGTTTGATGTCAACCAATTTATATTTTTAACAAAGCAGTGACGGTCTATGTGCTGTTTTTTGAGCAACAGTAATACGTTATGACAATTAAGTTATTTAGCGGAATGCAACATTGAACGTTTAATTTTTTACACTGTTTATCTTTTGGACAGTTTTTTGTGCAGACGAGCATTTTGGCTGTATTTGACAATTACTCTAATTGAGTAGCCTTTCTTTTTATGGTGTAATAACGCGGTTTTACGTCTTTACATCCTTCTATTTTTTTAAACAGAAGATTCCTCTGCAACTTGCTTGGAGTTTGCTTCCACTATGCAATTTACAATAACAAAAGGGCTAGATATTCCCATTACGGGAAGTCCTAGCCAAACCATTGAAAACGGGAACGATGTTAAATCGGTTGCCGTTTTGGGGTCAGATTATGTGGGCATGAAACCCACAATGCTGGTCGCCGAAGGGGACAAGGTAAAACTTGGTCAACCTCTTTTCAGCGACAAGAAAAATGCTGGCGTTCACTTCACTTCTCCTGCATCAGGCGTTGTCAAAGCGATTAACCGTGGTGATAAACGGGTTTTACAATCTGTTGAGATTGAAATTCATGGTCACGACGAAATCACGTTTGCAAAATACGATGCAGCTGATTTAGAAAATATCTCCGCACAACAAATCAAAGACAATTTAGTGGCTTCTGGTTTGTGGGCAACGCTTCGCACGCGCCCTTACGGCAAAGTACCAGCTATTGATTCGCACGCACATTCTATTTTTGTGACGGCAATCGATACACGCCCATTAGCGGCTGATCCAGCTGTGATTATTGCTGACCGTGCAGCGGATTTTGCTAATGGTTTAGAAATTATTTCTAAACTCATCGAAGGCAAAGTCTACGTTTGTAAAGCAACTGGCGCAGAAATCCCAACAGGCAACGCGCCTGTGACGATTGCTGAATTCGGTGGCGTTCATCCTGCTGGTTTACCAAGCACACACATTCATTTTATTGATGCAGTCAATATCAATAAATTCGTGTGGCATTTGGATTATCAAGCGGTGATTGCAATCGGCTCATTGTTCACAACGGGTAAATTAAACGTTGAACGTGTGGTCGCGCTTTCAGGCCCAACTGTTAAAAATCCACGTTTAGTTCGCACACGAGTTGGCGCGAATTTAAGTGATTTAACCTCTGGCGAATTAGCGGACGATTTAGAAAATCGCGTTGTTTCAGGTTCAGTTCTTTACGGACACCAAGCACATGGCGCATTCGATTATTTAGGTGCATACCATTTGCAAGTTTCGGCTCTGCAAGAAGGTCGTGCGCGTGAATTATTCGGCTGGATTGTCGCGGGTAAAAAGAAATACTCAGCAATGAATGTTTATACCTCAAGTGTAGACAAGAAAAACAATGGCTCGCTTCCGTTCTTAAATAAAGCAGAAGAACGTTTGTACCCGCTTACTACAGACAAAAACGGTAGTAATCGTGCAATCGTGCCAGTTGGCGTTTATGAAACTTTGATGCCAATGGATATTTTGGCAACACCGTTGTTGAAATCACTCGTTATCGGTGATTCAGATCAAGCGCAATTGCTCGGTTGTTTGGAACTCGACGAAGAAGATATGTCATTGTTCACATTCGCTGATCCAGGTAAGCACGATTTCGCGCCTGTGTTGCGAGCGAATTTAATCAAAATTGAGAAGGAGGGCTAAATGTCGGCGAGAGAGTTTTTAGACAGTTTAGAACCGCATTTTGTAAAAGGTGGCAAACTCGAACGTTATTACGGCTTATATGAAATGGTCGATACGGTCATTTATACACCAGCCGATGTCACTCGCGGTAAAACGCACGTTCGTGACGGCAACGATTTAAAACGCACCATGACATTCGTTGTAATCGCAACGTTCTTCTGCATCATGATGGCGATGTATAACACAGGTTATCAAGCTAATTTAGCGATGGAAGCGTTAGGCAAAACATCGATTGATAACTGGCGCAGTATTCCGATGATGATTTTTGGTTATAACACCATGAATCCATTATCGAATTTTGCACACGGTGCGTTATATTTCTTACCAATTTACATCGTGACTTTAGCAGTCGGCGGTGTGTGGGAAGTTTTATTTGCAACCGTTCGTGGTCATGAAGTCAACGAAGGTTTCTTAGTTTCTTCAATGCTTTACACCTTAATCATGCCACCTGATATGCCTTTATGGCAGGTCGCATTGGGTATTTCTTTCGGTATCGTTATCGGTAAAGAAGTATTCGGTGGTACAGGTAAAAACTTCTTGAACCCAGCGTTAACAGGTCGTGCGTTTTTGTATTTTGCCTATCCTGCGTCAATTTCTGGCGATTCAGTTTGGACAGCGGTTGACGGTTATACAGCGGCAACACCATTAGGTTTAGCAGCTGACGGCGGTTTAAGTGCGGTCACAGAACATTACAGCTGGTTCCAAACTTTTATAGGTTTTGAACCTGGTTGTTTAGGTGAAACATCAGTATTGGCTATCATGATTGGTGCGGCATTCTTACTTTATACGCGCGTTGCGTCTTATCGCGTAATGGGTGGCGTATTTGCAGGTATGGTTGCAACTTCATTGTTATTCAATGTTATCGGTAGCGACACCAACCACATGTTCGCATTACCTTGGTACTGGCATTTAACCGTTGGCGGTTTCGCATTCGGTATGGTCTACATGGCAACTGACCCTGTAACGGCTGCAATGACCGACACAGGTCGTTGGGTATTCGGTGGATTAGTTGGCGCAATGACCGTGTTAATTCGCGTTGTGAATCCTGCGTTCCCAGAAGGCATTATGCTCGCCATTTTATTTTCCAACATGTTTGCACCGACGATTGATTACTTCGTCATTCAAGCGAATATCAGAAGAAGGATGAAACGTCATGCCTAAATGTGAAAAATTAAATAAAGTTTGCGAAAAACTTGAGCAATACGAGTCATATCGCAAATTCAAAGCCTACGCTGAAAAAATTCTCGGTTTAGGCAATGACAGCTTAGAAAAAACTATCGCGATTGCGGTAGCGTTATGTTTAGTTTGTGCGGTTTTTGTTTCAATGGCAGCAGTGGCGTTAAAACCACTTCAAGTCAGTAACAAAGAACTCGACATGAAGAAAAACATTTTAGATGTGGCGGGCTTGTTACAAGCTGATACCAATATCGAAAAAGCGTTTGCAGAAAGAATCGAAGCAAAATTGGTCGATTTAGAAACAGGTAACTATGCGGATGGCGACGCAAATGCGTATGACCAACGTAAAGCAGCAAAAGACCCAGCGCAAAGCGTTTCAATTACTAAAGACAAAGACATTGCTCACATTCGTGTTAAAGCGAAATTGGCAAAAGTCTATTTAGTAAAAGAAGGCGGCGCGACGAAATCAATCATTTTACCAATCAACGGTTATGGTTTGTGGTCAACATTGTACGGTTTCTTATCTGTTGAAGCAGATGGTCAAACTGTTCAAAGCATCAACTTCTACGACCAAGCTGAAACACCAGGATTGGGCGGCGAAGTTGTGAATCCAAATTGGCGTGCGCTTTGGAAAGGCAAAAAAATCTATGCTGAAACTGAGCAAGCCTCTTCTGAAAAAGGTTCACTTGGTGAAGCTGGCGTAGGCGAACCTGCGTTAAGTTTGATTAAAGGCACAGTAGATACCAGCAAAGCAGGTTCACAATACCAAGTGGACGGTTTAGCAGGTGCGACTTTAACCAGTACAGGTGTGACCAACTTAGTCAGATATTGGACAAGTAAAGAAGGTTTCGCGCCTTATTTGGCGAAAGTCAGAACGGTTAAAGGAGCAAACTAATGAGCGAATTATTGAATGATGAAACAAAAAAAGTATTGACTGAACCGTTAGTCGAAAACAACCCAATTACGTTGCAAGTATTGGGTATTTGTTCGGCTCTTGCGGTCACGTCACAAATGTCAACTTCGCTGATTATGGCGTTAGCGTTGACGATGGTAACAGCGTGTTCAAGCGCGGCGATTTCGGCAATTCGTAACCATATTCCAAGCAGCATTCGGATTATCGTGCAAATGACCATTATCGCGTCGCTTGTTATCGTGGTTGACCAATTGTTAAAAGCGTTCGCGTATGACGTGAGCAAACAATTATCGGTTTTCGTTGGTTTGATTATTACCAACTGTATCGTTATGGGTCGTGCTGAAGCGTATGCCATGAAAAACCCACCGCTCGAAAGTTTTATCGACGGTATCGGTAACGGTTTGGGCTACAGCTTAATTTTGATTATCGTGGCAACATTCCGCGAAATTTTCGGTTCAGGCAAATTGCTTGGCATCGAAGTTTTAAAATTAACCAAAGACGGCGGCTGGTACGACCCAAACGGTTTGATGCTTTTGCCACCTAGCGCGTTTTTCATTATCGGC
>JAQTXN010000023.1 GCA_028688755.1 Methylococcales bacterium
ACACCAGAAGAACAAATCCTTGCTGAAAAATTTTCTCACGACAACGAAAATTATAACAATCAGGCATTGTTGGTCGCGATTCCTCTCATAAAAGTAAACGCTAATGAAGAACTCAGAAACCTCATTGTCGAAAAATTACGTCCACTTTTTAACAATACGTCAAAAGATATTGATGATTTAATTCAATTACAACTCGATGTTTCAAGAGAAAATTATGAAGCCGCACAAGCACGGTATCAAACAATTTTGATTAGCTCGATTATTGCTTTGGTAGTAGGACTAGGTGCAGCAATTTTCCTTGGATTAGCCATTATTCGTAGTCTTACAAATTCGATAAATAATGCCAAAGATGTTGCCATTGCCATTTCACACGGTAATTTAAATTCACGCATTTCGATTGAATCCGATGATGAAGTGGGCGTATTGCTTCGCGCGATGCAATCTATGCAAAACACGTTAGTCAGTTTTACTGATGCACAGCAAGCTGTTCAGAAAAAACATAATGAAGGTTGGATTAGTGAACAAATTGATACGACGCAATTTAAAGGCAGCTACGGTGAAATGGCTCGCAGCATTAACGAATTAGTGCAGTCCCATATTGCTGTAAAAATGCACATTGTTGATATTGTCACTGATTATGCAAAAGGAAATTTCATTCGTGATATTGATAAATTACCTGGTGAAAAAGCCAAAATTACGAAAGCCATGTCAGAAGTCAAAACTGCATTGCTTGCTATTAACACAGAAATTGAATCGATTGCAGAAGCTGGCGCACGCGGGGATTTTTCTAAACGTGCAAATGCCAATAATTTCGACTTCATGTTCAAATCCATGTTAACCAATTTGAATATGTTAGTTGGAACGTGTGATACGGGATTTGGTGATGTATTGCGTGTTGCCAATGCGTTAGCAAATGGTGATTTAACGCAATCGATTACCAAAGATTATCCTGGTGTGTTTGGTCAAGTAAAAGATGGCATAAACGCAACGACTGAAAATCTCAAAACGGTGATGTCAGAAATCAAAGAAACAACAGAAGTTATTTCATCTGTCGCAAAAGAAATTTCTTCGGGCAACAACGATTTATCACATCGCACTGAAGAACAAGCGGCAAGCCTTGAAGAAACCGCTGCAAGTATGCACGAACTCACCTCAACCGTTGCTCATAATAGTGAAAATGCACGACAAGCGAATGAATTAGCGGTTGGTGCGTCACAAACAGCAAATAAAGGCGTAAGCGTTGTGCAAGATGTTGTAAGTACGATGGACAACATCAACGAATCGTCATTGCGTATTGTCGATATTATTTCGGTTATCGATGACATTGCTTTCCAAACCAACATTTTAGCGTTAAACGCGGCAGTTGAAGCGGCGCGTGCAGGCGAGCAAGGCAAAGGCTTTGCGGTTGTAGCAACCGAAGTTCGCAACTTGGCACAACGCGCTGCCAATGCGGCAGGCGAAATTAAACGTTTAATCAATGATTCGGTTGAGCGTGTTTCAGGCGGTAGTCGTCAAGTGGCTGAAGCGGGCAAAACGATGCAAGACATCGTGGATGCAATTGGAAAAGTAACGTCGATTATCAGTGAAATTGCCAGCGCATCAGAACAACAAAATGCAGGTATTGCCCAAGTTGGACAAGCCATTAGCTCAATGGATGAAGTGACACAACAAAATGCGGCATTGGTTGAAGAAGTAGCGGCAACAGCAGAATCACTAGAATCGCAAACCAGCCATTTAGCACAAGAAATGTCACATTTCAAAACGGGTAATGACCGCAGTAATGTAGCAAAAGCCGTGTCATCGGTAAAAAGTACATCAGTCCCTAAAGCAAGCACCTCAGCTCCCGCTAGAAAAGCTACAGCATCTGATTCGGTCGGAACATTTAGCGTCGGCGCAGATGATTGGGAAGAATTTTAAGTCTTCAAATACACGTCGTAGCGCAACAATTTACTGACAAAACTTTCGCTCGGTTTGCCGCCTAAAGGCTCGGCATAATCAGGGCTTTTCACTACAACGCGCTTGCCTGTTGCAGCAAGCGCGGCTTCAAACAATTCGGTTTTATCCAAATCTTCACCGACCACTTCTTGCAAAATCGTCATGGATTTTTTACTCAACGCGGATTTTTTGCGTTTAGGCGGAAACATCGGGTCTAAATAAATACAATCGGGCGCAGATTCTAGGGTTTGCAATAATGCAATCGCATTGCCTTTCATTAAAACTGGTGGCGCAAGCTCTAACTTTTGCACCCACGATTCTTGCGCTAAACGCAAAAAACCATCGGCTAATAATTCTGCCATCATTGGTGAACGTTCGATGCACGTTACGTCGTAACCCATCCGAAACAAACACAAACTGTCTTGCGCCCAGCCTGTTGTCGCATCCACAACGGTTTTGGTTTTTCTCCCAATCGCTTGCGCGAATGCACCTTCTTTTGGCGCAGGATAGGAACGTTGCTCACCGTTTCGCGGCAAAATATCCACGCTCAAACCGCCTTTTTTGAGCAATTCTTTATCGAGCAATTTCAATTCACCGTCGCGCCACGTTAAAAAAAATGTTTCAGAATTGGAATCGGTTGCGTGACGAAGCGGAACATTTAAACGTTCGGCAAGCGCGTGAAAAGACGGAAGATAACCCTGTCCTTCAAAAAGTACCGCCAATTTATTTTGATACGTTGACACGTTTATTCAGTCGAAATCGATTGTTGTTCGTTTTTCAACGCCGCATCAAGCGTGTGCCACGCTAACGTTGCACATTTCACGCGAGCGGGAAATTCACGCACACCAGCTAAAACCGCAAGTTTGCCAACGGCTTCGAGTTGCAGCTCTTCGCTTTTACCAGTGGTGATTTTGTGGAAGGTGTGAAATAGCTCTTCGGCTTCGGCTTGCGTTTTACCTTTGATGATTTCGGTCATCAGCGAAACAGAAGCCGTTGAAATCGCACAGCCGCTCCCTTGAAAACTCGCGTCGGTGATGGTTTCTCCGTCGAGTTTCAAAAATAACGTTAAACGGTCGCCGCAAAGCGGGTTGAAACCTTCAACCATGCGGTCGTAATTTTCCATGACGTGAAAATTGCGCGGGTTGCGGTTGTGGTCAAAAATGACTTCTTGATATAAGTCGCGTAGGTCTTCAAACATGGTTACTCTCAGTAAAATTTATTTTTCTATGGAACTTTCTAGCTCATTTGCCATTTTGTCGATTTTTTTAGCAATCAAATCCATTTCTACCAATGGATCAGTCTTGTAATTACTGCCTCCAAATTGCGTTCTGTACATGTCAACGCGTGCTTGTTCAGCGGATACTCTTATTTGGGCAATTGTTGCTTTATATAAAGCCTTTTGAATAGCAACTTGAGCAGCTAACTCACCTCGTGATGCCACCATTTCATCTCGTTGCAATTTCAATTCTATACGTTGTAAAGCAAGTTCTTGTCTTTGAAGATAAATAGTGTAAATAAGCGCGGCAAAAGCAAGTCCGCTAAATAACGAATTAACTGAACCAAAAAGGTCGCCAAATTGACCTCGTGTTTGCCAATCATTAAAAAATTGAATACCGACAAATAACGTAACGAACCAAAGTCCAACCACTGCAATAACAGCGATTATGACCACTTTTATGCCACTTTTTTTTGAATTTTCAGTTTCTTCTTCTGCTGACATAAATCACCCAAACATCTCAATTAAATTCCGAATCCCCGACATCAACACATCAATTTCAGCCTTGGTGTTATACATTGCAAACGAAGCACGCGCCGTTGCAGGCACTTTGTAAAAATCCATCACAGGCATCGCGCAATGATGACCTGCACGAATCGCAATCCCTAAACTGTCGAGCATGGTGCCAATATCGTGCGGGTGAATTCTATGAAGCGTAAAAGACAAAATACCGCCTTTTTCTTTCGCTTCACCGATAATTTTTAAACCGTCGATTTTCAAGGCTTGCTCGGTCGCATAAGCCAATAATTCCGCTTCATGCGCCGCAATCGCTTCCATGCCAATTGAGTTTAAATAACCAATCGCCGCACCTAAACCAATCACTTCAGCAATACTCGGCGTGCCTGCTTCAAATTTATGCGGCAAACCCGCGTAAGTGCTTTTTTCAAAGGTCACGGTGCGAATCATATCGCCACCACCTTGATACGGCGGCATCGCTTCGAGCAGGGCTTGTTTGCCGTATAAAACACCCACGCCTGTTGGGGCGTAAAGTTTATGACCTGAAAACACATAAAAATCACAATCCAACGCTTGTACATCAACTACCATGTGCGGAATCGCTTGTGCGCCGTCGAGTAAAACGGGAATGTTTTGCGCGTGGGCAAGTTCGATAATTTTTTCGACAGGGTTAATCGTTCCTAATGCGTTTGACATGTGAACAATAGAAACCAATTTTGTTTTGGCATTTAGCAACGCTTCAAATTCAGGCATCAACAATTCACCCGCCAAATTCATCGGGGCAACTTTCAAAATCGCGCCTTTTTCTTCGCAAAGCATTTGCCACGGCACAATGTTGGAATGATGTTCCATCGCAGTAATGATAATTTCATCGCCTGCGTGGATATTGGCTTTGCCGTAAGTTTGCGCGACTAAATTTACCGCGTCCGTCGCGCCACGCACAAAAATAATTTCTTTTTCACTTTTTGCGTTGATAAATGATTTTACTTTTTCACGCGCTGCTTCAAACAAATCCGTCGAACGCACGCTTAACGTATGCACGCCACGATGCACGTTGGCATAATCGTGACTGTAAAGATTGACGAGGCTATCAATCACCACTTGCGGCTTTTGGCAACTCGCAGCGTTGTCTAAATAAACCAGCGGTTTATTGCGGATTTTTTCATTAAGAATCGGAAAGTCTGCGCGAATTTTTTCAATTGGATAGGTCATATTTTTGAATACTGAAAGACAAGAATTGCGTCATTTTAGAAGGCTTCAATTGTTGAGTAAAGAAGTAGGTTTTATTGCCACTTACTTGGCGTGAGTAATTTACGCACTTCTTCCAAAATCAACACACTACTTGCGACGCTAACAGAGAGAATTGCATCATCGACATCTAAATCGGCGGTGTGAAAAATCGTTTGCGCGATTTCCCAATAAACCATCGAAAATTGCAAACCAACCACTGAAATCAGCGATAACCACAACCAACGATTTTCAAAAAATTGTCGATTCAACGCCGTGCCTTTTTCTGAACGGGCATTAAATACGTTGAAAATCTGGAATAACACAAACGTTGTGAAGGCGAGTGTTTTCGCATGTTCAACATCATGAAATTGCAAATCATAAAACAAAATCCCTAACGTACCGCCTGCCATAATAATGCCGTAAAAAAACAACTGTGCTAAACGTCGAAGCGATAATAATTGAGCATGAGTGCCTCGTGGTGGTTCATTCATCGTATTGGAGCGAACGGGGTCAACGCCCAGCGACATGGCGGGTGGGCCATCCATGATAATGTTTATCCACAACAATTGAATCGCCGAAAAAGGCAGTGGCAAATACAAAAGCGGAGCAATAGCAACGCACAAAATCGCGCCGATGTTGGTCGAAAGTTGAAAGCGAATAAACTTCACCATGTTGTCATAAATACCGCGCCCTTCCCGCACGGCGTTGACAATTGAAGCAAAATTATCATCGGTCAAAATCATGGTTGCCGCTTCTTGCGCGACATCCGTACCGCTTTTTCCCATCGCAATGCCAATGTCGGCACTTTTCAACGCAGGCGCATCATTCACACCGTCGCCTGTCATAGCTACGATATGACCTGCTTTTTTGAGCGCATTAACAAGGCGCATTTTTTGTTCAGGCGCGATGCGAGCAAACACGCTAATGTCGTTAATTTTTTCTGCTAATTCCTCGTCGTTTAAGTCGCTCAATTCCTGACCTTCAAGCGTTTCACCGTGCAAACCAAGTTCTCTTGCAATCGCGGTTGCCGTCGTGGCTTGGTCGCCTGTAATCATTTTCACCGCAATGCCCGCTTGATGACATAAACGAATCGCGTCGCACACTTCCACACGCGGCGGGTCTTGCAAACCGATTAAACTGACGAATTGCAATTTTTCAATATATCGCCACAAATACTCTTTTGTAATACCACTAAAACGCGGTTGTGCGCCTGACGCTGGAATTCGGTGCATCGCAACCGCTAACACGCGCAAACCTGTTCTCGCCATGCTGGCGTTTTTAGCACGCAAATCGACACGTTCATCTACACTCAACTGACAACGGTCTAAAATCACTTCAGGTGCGCCTTTGACAAAAATCAGTACGTCACCACCGTGACGATGAAACGTTGCCATAAATTTGTGTTCAGCATCAAAAGGAATTTCGGCAAGACGTGGATATTCCATTCGAGCGTGTTCGTAATTCATGCCACCTTTTTCTGCTAAAACGAGTAACGCACCTTCCATCGGATCGCCGATAATTTCTTGAGCGTGATTGTGACTGTCGTTACACAACATCAAGGGCAATAATAAATCATGTTTCGTCACGCAAGATGGAGTGATTTCGCCTTGTGGATTGTAACCTTCGCCGCTGACGTGATAATTTTTCCCGTGATAAAAAAACTCCCGCACAGTCATTTGATTGACCGTTAACGTGCCAGTTTTATCGGTACAAATCACCGTCGTGCAACCAAGCGTTTCCACTGCGGATAAACGTTTGACAATCGCTTTTTGCTTTGCCATGCGATGCATTCCAAGCGCAAGTGTCACGGTGACAACGGCTGGCAAACCTTCTGGAATTGCGGCAACAGCTAATGCAATCGCGGTGAATGCTGTTTCAATTAACGGTTCACCGCGCCATAACGCGCTAGAAAATAAAATCAATACAATCACCAACGCCAAACCAGCCAAACGTTTGCCTAAACGGTCGAGTTGATTCTGTAATGGCGTAGGTTGTTCTTCGGTGTCTGTGAGAAGTTGTGCAAGTTTTCCGATTTCGGTATCCATGCCTGTTGCAGTAACGAGCATTTCACCACGTCCGCGCGTCACCACATTATTCATGAACAACATGTTGCTACGTTCAGCTAGTGGCGTATTGCTTTGCAAGGCTTCAGTTTGTTTTTCAACAGGGATTGATTCGCCTGTTAATGCCGATTCGTCACATTCAACGCCAATTGCTTTGAGTAGTCGTCCATCGGCTGGAATTTTATTCCCCGCTTCGAGCAAAACAATATCGCCTTGCACCAAATCTTTTGCAGCAATTTCGATAACGTCGTTGTCACGGCGCACAGTAGCTTGCAATGACAACATTTTTTTCAACGAGGCAAGGGATTTTTCCGCTTGAAATTCTTGATAAAAACCAAGCAACGAATTGATGAAAACGACCGTCATAATCACCATGCCATCGATTTCATCACCGATAAACGTAGCTAATCCAGCCGCCGCAATTAACACGACAATTAAAACGCTTTGGAATTGAGCAAAAAATAACCACCAAATAGATTTTGGCGGTTTTTCTTTGAGTTGATTTGCGCCGTCACGTTGCAAACGTTGCGCGGCTTGCGAAGGCGTTAAACCCGCAAACGTGATTTGCTGTGCCTCTAAGGCTTGTTGAATGGTTAAGACGTGCCAGTCTGTGGAATTTTTCATGTCTTAAACCTCGTGTTTTGTAATTAACGTTGCAGAAAATTCCGTAACAAATCATGACCGTGTTGCGTCAAAATTGATTCAGGATGAAATTGCACCCCTTCAATATCGAGCGTTTTATGACGCACACCCATGATTTCGTCTATTTCGCCATTTTCGTTTTGTGTCCACGCAGTCACTTCTAAACATTCGGGCAAACTGCTTTGCTCAATGACTAACGAATGATAGCGCGTTGCGGTAAAAGGATTATTTAAACCTTTGAAAACGCCCGTGTCAGCGTGATAAACAGGCGAGGTTTTGCCGTGCATGATTTGTTTTGCATGAATCACATTTCCACCAAACGCATAACCAATACTTTGATGACCTAAACACACACCAAGTAACGGAATTTTTCCCGCAAAATGCAAAATGGTTTCAACCGAAACACCTGCTTCTTTTGGTGTGCAAGGCCCTGGTGAAATCACAATTTTATCGGGATTCAATGCAGCAATATCAGCAACTGAAACTTGGTCATTGCGAACCACAATAACGTCTGCGCCCAATTCGCCGAAATACTGCACCAAGTTGTAAGTAAATGAATCGTAGTTATCAACCATTACGACTTTCATATTTATGTTTTCTCCTAATTTCTTTAAATAGTGACACTACGATTGTTTATAGAACTAACTTTTTCTTTGCGTAGCAACATCATAAATAGCGTTATTTTCTCGTTTTCCTACTGCAATGACGAACACGATAATCTCACCATCATCTACTTCGTAGACTAATCGATAACCCACTGACCGTAATTTGATTTTATAAGCGCATTCAAAATCATGCAGTCTGTTAGCTGGAATGTGTGGATTTTCTAAACATTTTACTAACTTCTTTTTGAATTGCGCTTTAATGCTGTTGTCGAGTTTGTCCCATTCTTTTTGTGCGCTGGGTAAAAATTTCAATCTATAAGTCATCGAGTGAAACTTCAACAGCAAAAGGTTTTTCAGCTTGTCGTGCTTTTACAATTTCGCCTAATTCATAATCTTCTAAACGATTTAAAAGACGTTCATATTGGGCAGGTGAAACTAAATAAGCCGCTGGGGCATTACGTTCAAAAATAGCCACGGTGTCATCTTGCGCTTTTTCAAGTAAGGCTTTTGGATTTTTTCTTAATTCAGAAATGGTTGCACTAAATGGCGCGAATATCTGTTGCATAAAATTAAGCCTCTAAAATCTAAAATGACAAGAAAATTAAACTTAATAACGCGCTTAAACTGGATAAAACTCATGTTATTAAGAGATTTAGTTTCGGATTGTCTAGCAACATTACTAAGACTGTTAAGAATCAGCTATGAGTTTAACTAATTCAGGAGTCCATTTTTGAAAAGTAGAATATGTTTTTGGAATTGGCTTATTAGCGTCATTAAAATCGACTGAAATTATCCAATAACTAAGTCCATTGTTACTTAACTTGAGAATTTCCTTTTTAAAGTCAGCAGGCGTAACAAGAACTTCAGATGACATTGATTGCTCTTTTTCCATTTTTAAATCAGCTACAGTTGCAACATCAGACGGCATTGATTGCTCTTTCTGACAAAAACGACAAATTATTGCTTCTCTTTTTATAATTTCAGCACAATACGGACATTTTTTATTATCACTCTCTAATTTAGAGCTTTCCGAATTTTCACTCTTTGAATTAAATGTTGTAAGTAGTATCCCTGAAATGAAAGCAATCCCTGCTCCAATTAAAAAATTTGATTGTTGATTCATTAGACCAAGATTATTGACGCGCCCAAAGCCTGTCGAAACAGATGTATCCATAGTAATTGCAATGGTTCCCAGAAGAACGCCCAAAATCACCAGCATGATTCCAAAACTTTTCATGCTTGCTCTCCTTCTAAACCCGCTTCCGCCATTGCCACCGCACGAAACACCGCGCGTCCTTTGTTCATAGTTTCTTCCCATTCACTTTGCGGCACAGAATCATAAACAATCCCCGCGCCTGCTTGAATGTGTAATTTTCCGTCTTTAATCACAGCGGTTCTAATTGCAATCGCTGTGTCTAAATTTCCCGTCCAACCGATATAACCCACCGCGCCCGAATAAACGCCACGTTTTACAGGTTCGAGTTCATCAATAATTTCCATCGCCCGAATTTTCGGCGCACCGCTCACCGTTCCAGCGGGAAATGTTGCCGCTAACACATCAAACGCATTTTTACCTTTTTTCAATGTTCCCGTGACGTTCGACACAATGTGCATCACATGCGAATAACGCTCAACAATCATTTTGTCAGTGAGTTGCACGCTTCCAATTTCTGCCACACGTCCTGTATCGTTACGACCTAAATCGATGAGCATTAAATGTTCAGCAATTTCTTTTGGGTCAGAGAGTAATTCTTGTTCGAGTTCTAAATCATGTTCAGGCGTTGTGCCACGACGGCGTGTGCCTGCAATCGGACGCACAGTGACGGTTTCATCTTCCAAACGCACCAAAATTTCAGGCGACGAACCGACAATATGAAAATCTTCTAAATTCAAATAAAACATATACGGAGAAGGATTCAAACAACGCAACGCACGATATAAATTCAACGGTTCGGCAGAATAAGGAATCGTCATCCGTTGCGACAAAACCACCTGCATGATGTCGCCATTCGTGATGTATTCTTTGGCTTTTTCAACGGCTTGCTTAAAACCATCTTGTGTGAAGCCAGAAACAAAATGCTCTTCATCAACATGTTTTGGTGCGGCATGTGATTGCGGTTTTGCGCTGGATTCACGCAATTTCTTCGCTAATGCTTGCAAACGATTTTGCGCGTTTTCATACGCGTTCGCCTCTTCAGGATTGGCGTGCGTGAGCAATAACAATTTGCCTGATAAATTATCAAAAACCAGTAATTCTTCTGACACCATCAGCAAAATATCTGGTGCGCCGATTTCGTCAGGTTTGGTGATTTTGCAAACGCGCGGCTCAATGTAACAAATGGTTTCGTAACCAAAATAACCGACTAATCCGCCATTAAAACGCGGCAAACCGTCAATTTCAGGTACGCGAAAACGTGCTTTAAATTCTTCAATCCATTGCAACGGATTTTCGTGCGTTAAATCTTCGAGAATTTTATTTTCAAACGTTACAGTAATTTGATTGCCAAACACTTTCACAACCGTTTTACATGGCAACCCAATAATTGAATAACGTCCCCATTGCTCACCGCCATGAACGGATTCAAACAAATAGGAATACGCGCCATCGGCAAGTTTTAAATACGCACTAAGCGGCGTGTCTAAATCAGCGAGAATTTCGCGACTAATCGGAATGCGGTTGTAACCTTGTTGGGCGAAATTGTTAAATTGTTCGGGTGTCATGTTATTTAGAATGTCTGAAAGCAAATAATGCGCGAAAAGATAACATACACACGCCGACGCGCCAAACCATGTAGAACGCTAAATTTCGACGTTTATTTTGCATATCAGCCAAGAAACGTGCGACCATCCGCGCTTGCTAACTTCAAATTTCAAAATATAACCATGATAAATAACGATGTTTTGCGCCGTGTGCGCTATGCCTTAAATTTAAACGATGCAACGATGCTTGAGATATTTGCATTAAGCGATTTTGAATTAACGCGAGAAGAATTATTAAAATTTCTTAAAAAAGATAACGATCCCGATTTTGCCCCGATTAACAATAGAAAATTATCGTTGTTTTTAGATGGTTTAATTACTTATAAACGCGGTAAAAAAGAAGATGGAACGGTAAAACCGTCAACGGCTGAACTCGACAATAACGGCATTTTGCGTAAATTACGCATCGCGCTTGAATTCAAAGAAGAAGATATGCTCAATGCGTTAGACCTGTCAGGATTTCGATTATCGAAACCAGAATTGAGTGCGTTTTTTCGACATGAATCACACAAACATCACCGCAAATGTGGCGATCAAGTGTTAAGAAATTTTTTACAAGGTATCGCGTTGCAATTTAGACATTCAGCCGATACAGAAAGCGACGACGATTGATTTCGTCGCCAACATGTAGAGACGTAAAAACGTCTCTACGAATCAAAATAAAAATACCACCGCGCTCAACGCTAGCCCTGCAAAAACTGCATTCACTGACCAAATTGCTATAAATTGTTTTTGTCGATGTGAAACGTAATCTTCTAAAACGACTTGAATACCTAATGCCGCATGATAAAAAACAACAATCACCCACGCACACAGAGCGATTTTATTGAACGGCGCAGCAAGCCATTCAACGGTTTCAAAATAATTCTTCTGAAAACAATGCCGTAAAAAATCCACTAGCCAATAGGACAATGGAATCAGCAAAATCGCGCTTAAACGCTGTGACCACCAATGTTTGCTTGCTAATTTCATAAAATCACCGCCAACGTAATTCCCGTTAAAACCAATACCAAAATCAATTCAAGCACCGCGTAGTATGTCAATTTTTCGCGTGTAAAACTTTGCCCAACATCCCAAATCAAATGCCGAATGCCGTGACACAAATGAAACATCAGCGAGTAAATAAAACAACTCAGCAATAGTTGCATTGGCAGACTGTGCAACTGCGTTTGCATTGCCAAAAAATCGAGCATTCCACTTTTTACCTGTGCAAGCATCCAAACAAAACCCATTAAACCGATTGTTAAAAACACGCCCGTCAAACGATGTGTAATCGAAATAAGCCCTGTAATGGGTAGTTTGTAAATTTGTAAATGCGGCGAGAGTGGTCTATTGTTTGCCATTGTTTTTACTCCTTGAAACCTTTGAATGGCGCGGATTGTAACATGAAAAAAGACGTGAAAATTTTAAACAAACAGGCACTTTATGACGGTTTTTTTCGCATGGAAAAATATCATTTACAGCACGAATTATTTGCAGGCGGTTGGAGCGGTGAAATACACCGTGAATTATTTGAACGCGGAAATTGTGTTGCCGTCGTGTTGTACGACCCAAAACGTGACGAAGTCGTTTTAATTGAGCAATTTCGCGTCGGTGCAATTGAAAATCCAATTAACACGCCTTGGCTAATTGAAATTGTGGCGGGCATTATGGAAGAAGGTGAATCACCTGAAGAGGTTGCAAAACGTGAAGCGTTTGAAGAAGCAGGTTGTGAAATTTCAGAATTGATAAAAATTAACCGTTTTTATTTGTCACCAGGTGGTTCGAGTGAACAACTTACACTATTTTGTGGATTGATAAACAGTGAAAATGCCGGCGGCATTCACGGTTTAGCGCATGAACACGAAGACATTTTAGTTCGCACTGTGCCGTTTTCTACCGCTTACGAAATGATTGAAAATAATGAAATCGATTCGGCAATTCCGATGGTTGCGATTCAATGGCTCGCTTTGAATCGTCAAAAATTTCAGTGACTCCAATTCAATTTATTTCGCAAAATCTCAAAAAAATCGTGTCCAATCGGGTGCAAAATGCGAATTGGCAACGGCTCTTTTTTTATCAAGATTTTGTCGCTAATTAACACATCGGGAATTTCAATGTGGTCGCACGTTACCAGCGCGTTAATTTGTTTGTTTTGGCAAAAACGAATTTCAATTTCCGCGCTGTCGTGAATGACAATCGGACGATTTGAGAGCGTATGCGGATTGAGCGGCACCAAAATCAGTGCAGGCAGTGACGGGTATAAAATTGCCCCACCTGCTGAAAGCGAATAAGCCGTTGAACCTGTCGGCGTGGCAATAATTAAACCGTCTGAGCGTTGCGAATTCAAAAAGATGCCGTCAACTTTGGTAATAATCTCAATCATGCTCGGCGTAATCCAACGGTGAATCGCGACTTCATTAACCGCTGTTTCTTCATGAATAACTTGCTCATTGCGAACAATTTTTGCCCGAAGTAAATAACGCAATTCTTCCGTGAAATTCCCTGCCAACATTGCAGCAAGCGTTTCTGGTAAGGCACTGGGCGAAATATCGACTAAAAAACCTAATCGTCCCAAATTCACCCCAATTAACGGCACGTTATGCGCGACAATCGCACGAGCCGCCGCTAAAAATGTACCGTCACCGCCGAGTGCAATCACCACGTCGCAACATTCGCCCAATTTTGAAACCTCGCAAACTTTTACGCTCAAGTTTTGCACGAATTTCGCACTATTTTCGGCAACAAAAACACGATAATTTTCACTGAGTAAATAAGCGCAAACGCGCGTGATTGTGTCAGTAATTCCCGCGTCACTCGGTTTGCCAATAATGCCAATAGTTTGAAAAGGTCGTTGCATGAAAAATTTTAAAGTCGAAAAAAGTTGAAGACTTGAATTATAGCGTTGTTTTGCCTGCAAAGACTTCGCGTAAAAGTTTTGTTAAACTTAAACCTTCAATTCGCTCATTTACAAACAGAAAATTCCTATGCAACAACCTATGCTCAATATCGCTGTTCGTGCTGCACGCGCTGCTGGCGACATTCTTTTACGTTCTGCTGATAAAGCAGCGCATTTACAAGTCGAATACAAAGGCAAAAATGATTTTGCGACTGAAATCGACAGAATGGCTGAACGTGAAATTATTTCAATTATTAAAACCGCCTATCCTGACCACAGCATTCTGGCTGAAGAAAGTGGCGCACATGAAGGCAACGAATATCAATGGATTATCGACCCACTTGATGGCACAACCAATTTCGTTCACGGCTTTCCGCAATACGCAGTTTCAATCGCGTTAAAACTGAAAGGACGTTTAGAAGTTGGCGTTGTGTATGACCCATTGCGCGATGAACTCTTCACCGCAAAACGTGGTGGTGGCGCAATGCTCAACAATCGCCGTTTGCGCGTTTCAACTTTAACCAGCATGAAAGGCGCGTTAATTGGTACAGGTTTCCCCTTCAAAGTGCCACAACATTTAGACGCTTACATGGACATGTTTAAAGCGATAACAATTGATTCGGCAGGGATTCGCAGAGCAGGTTCTGCCGCACTGGATTTAGCGTATTTAGCCGCTGGACGCTTGGACGCTTTTTGGGAAATTGAACTCAAAGAATGGGACATGGCGGCAGGAATTTTACTTGTCAAAGAAGCTGGCGGCGTGGCAACCGATTTTTCATTTAACGATGGTTATTTAGAATCGGGTAACGTGATTGCCGCCAGTCCGCGTATGCATCAATTGATGTACCAACTCATTGAACCCCACGTTACTGACGCACTGAAATAATGCCATGATTCGCACTGCACACGCCGTTATCAATTTAAGTTTTCTTGCCCACAATGTCGCGCAAGTGCGTAAAGCTGCGCCCAATTCAAAACTGATGGCAGTCATTAAAGCCAACGCTTACGGACACGGGTTGTCACGCATTGCAGAAGCGTTAGATGGTTTGGTTGATGGTTTTGCGGTGGCGCGAGTGCAAGAAGGCGTGAGTTTGCGAAATGCGGGACTTTGGCAACGCATCGTGGTGTTAGAAGGATTCACGGAGCGCGAAGAAGTATTTGATTTGCTTGATTTTGAATTAGAAGTCTCTTTGCATTCGCCGCATCAATTGGAAATTTTAAAACATGTTCATCGCCCTGCCCCGCTCAACGTTTGGCTAAAAATTGATACAGGTATGAATCGTTTAGGTTTTAAACCTGACACAATTCCTACGAGTTACGCGCAATTGATGGCGTGTGAAATGGTAAAAAAACCACTGAATTTCATGACCCATTTTGCGAATGCCGATGATAAAAATGATTCAAAAACTGCCAAGCAAATTGCGCTATTTAAACAATTAACCGCTGATTACGAAGGCGAAAAAAGCATGGCAAATTCAGCGGGGATTTTGGCATGGCAAGATTCGCAAACAGATTGGATTCGTGCAGGGATTATGCTTTATGGCATTTCGCCGTTTTCGGATTCGACGGGCGCAGAGTTAGGCTTAAAACCATTGATGAGTTTGCATTCACGTTTAATTTCAGTTCGAGACGTAGCAACGGGTGAAACCGTGGGCTATAGCGGCACTTGGACAAGTGAAAAAGCAACCAAATTAGGCGTTGTGGCGATTGGTTACGGTGACGGTTATCCCCGTTACGCGCAAAACGGCACGCCTGTTTTAATCAACGGCGAGCGTGTGCCGCTTGTTGGGCGAGTTTCAATGGATATGATTACCGTTGATTTGGGATTAAATTCAACAGCCAAAGCTGGCGATAGCGTCACGTTGTGGGGCGAAAAGTTGCCTGTTGAAGAAATTGCCCGCTGGGCAAATACCATTCCTTACACGCTGGTTTGTGGCATTACGCCGCGCGTTGAAATTTTAGAATCGCGGCATTCGGATACATTTTTTTAATCACAGGTTTTTATGAACAATTACGAACAAAGCAAAACCGCGCGTCGCGTAGCAGCCGTCGCCTATTTGGTTTTTATGGCATTTATTTTGGGTGGAACGTATTTTTCGCAACATCCCTTGTTTTGAAAATCACCATGAAGGCGTTGCAAAATGGATAATCATTTTTTAACTGAAATTGAAAAATTCAAATGCTTTTCCCAATTTTGAACATCCACATTTTGATGAACTAAAACAAAAACTGAGAAATCTTTTTTAATCGACATGTCATTTCGCATATTCGTAAATCTCAGTCAACGTGCTGTCACATTTACAACAACTTGTGCCGCAGGCTTCTTTAACTGAATTTTTGGTAACGTAACCTTTCGTCACCAAAACCTGCAACATCCCGCGCAAGGCTTCGGCATCCGTATCAAAATGCAGCATCAAATCCCGCAACGTCACACTTTTACGCTCTTTTAGATAACTGCGTAAATCCGACAAAATCATGCAGTTCTTGCCTCGCGTTGACCTTGCAACCAAAATTCAAAAATCACCGTAAATAGCAACACAGCTAAACCTAAAATCCACATTAACGATTCTTCGGGATGCTGTGAAAATGTCGCTGTTTGATAAAACAACGTTGCCGAAAAATAAGCAATTCCCGTTGTCCAAGCCACTGTAAATGCTGCCCAGCCTGCCGATGTTTCACGATAAATTGCCGCTGTTGCTGCTACGCATGGCGTGTAAAGCAGAATAAAAAGCAAATAGGCAAACGCGCCAGCCTGCCCGTCGAAACTGTGTTGCATCGCTGTGAACGTTGCTGTTTTTACATTTTGAGCCGTTGCCGCTTCGTCGCTATTTTCTAAATTGCCCACATTCAAACCCAGCGGATCAAGCAAACGATTGGCAACATCTGATAAATTTTTCGGTACAGTCAACGCCGCTTCTGTCAGCGCATTTTGTAAATTAAATGCGGGTTTTTCCGTATCAGTAGTTTGATTTTCGAGTTGTCCATAAAGTGCATCAAGCGTTCCGACAACTGCTTCTTTTGCCAAAACGCCCGTAAAAATCCCCACTGTTGCAACCCAGTTATCTTCAGCAATTCCCATTGGTTCGAAGGCAAAAGTAATTTTCCGACCAATTTCACTCAACACCGATTGATTGGTATTTTCGCGTCCAAAACTGCCATCTGTTCCCAGTGCATTTAAAAAATTCAGCACCAAAACCATCGGCACAATAATTTTACCCGCATTCACAATAAACGATTTCAAACGGTCGCCCGTGCGAATCAACACGCCTTGCAACGTCGGCAAATGATACGCAGGCAATTCCATAATAAATGCCGACGTTTCACCTTTAAACAACGTGTTTCGCATGATTAAGCCAGTCAAAACCGCCACGCTAATTCCAAGTAAATACAAACTAAACACGATGTTTTGCCCATTTGTCGGAAAAAATGCAGCGGCAAAAAGCGCGTACACAGGCAATCTCGCGCCACAAGACATAAACGGATTCATCAAATTGGTGAGAATTCTATCGCGCGGATTTTCGAGCGTTCGGGTCGCCATAATCGCAGGCACGTTGCAGCCAAATCCTACAATCATCGGCACAAATGCTTTACCAGGCAGCCCTAAAAAACGCATGAATCTATCCATCACAAACGCGGCGCGTGCCATGTAGCCTGAATCTTCAAGCATCGACAAAAACAAAAACAAAAATCCCACAATTGGAATAAACGTCGCCACGACTTGAATACCGCCGCCTACGCCTTGTGTGAGTAAAACACTGAGCCAATCAGGGCAGTTATAAATTTTTAAAATTTCACTCAAACCGTCGATTAAAAACGCACCAACGACTTGTTCAAAAAAATCCACAAACGCGCTGCCAATGTTGATGGTGAACAAAAACATGGTGTACATCACGAGTAAAAAAATGGGGATTCCTAAAAAGCGATTTAACACAATGCGGTCAATTTTTTCGCTGGTGTGTCGGCTCACTTCGCTAAGTTTGCAAACGGTTTGTTTGGTTAACTGATTTACAAATTCATAGCGTGCATCGGCAGCTAAAATATCGATTTCGTCGTCGGTTTGCGTTTCAACTTGTTTCTGTAACTTAGCGACAAATGGCAATAAAAGTGCGCCTGAAATCGCTTGTGCAAGCGTGTCATTTTCTAAAAGTCGCATCGCAAGCCAACGCGAATCACACGGATAATTTGCGGCAATGTCGGTTAATTTTGGTGTGAGTTGTAAAATTGCATGTTCAATTTCATCACAGTAAGAAATGTTTGAGGTTGGAATGGGTTGCGAGATGGCAGCCTCATTGATTGCCGTTTTTAACGCGGGAATGCCTTGTTTTGTTGCCGCTGAAATTGCCACGACTGGGCAACCAAATTGCTGTGCTAAAAGTTCAAGGTCAATTTTAATTCCACGACGTTTTACTGCGTCCATCATGTTTAAAACGACCAGCAGCGGCACACGCATTTCAATCAGTTGCGCGGTGAGATACAAATTCCGCTCGATGTTAGACGCATCAACAATGTTGATAATTAAATCGGCTTCACGCGAGGCAACATAATCACGGGCAATTTTTTCGTCGAGTGAGACGTTATCATCAGACGATTCAAGCGAGTAAGTACCAGGTAAATCGACGCATTCAATGCGTTTTTGTGCAAAATGGTATTCGCCCGTTTTTTTTTCGACCGTCACGCCCGCCCAATTACCAACGTATTGTTTTGAACCTGTTAATACGTTGAAAAGCGTTGTTTTTCCGCAATTTGGATTGCCAACAATGCCAACAATAAAATCCGTTTTCATTGCATGTGTTCCGCTAAAATTGCTGAGGCTTCTTCTTTTCTCAAGGTAAGCGAAAAACCGCGTAATTTTATTTCAATCGGGTCACCAAGTGGCGCAAAACGAGTGATTTTAAATTCAGTTCCGCGCGTTAAGCCCATTGCAAGCAAACGCTTTCGATAGGCTTTACCCGCAATGTCAAAACCTGTGATTTTGCCAATGTCACCGACTGAAAAACTATTTAAACGATCTATCATTTACGCGCTCCATTTGGTTGCTTATCAATAACCATTCTCATTAAGCGCGACTATAACACACTCATTTCAGATTTTTAACGCGCATCAAAATTGTTATTCGTTAAAATAGCCGCCTTTTAACTAACCTTGGTGTGATTTATGACTAAAAACATTCGCATTGAACGCAAAAGTGGCAAAGATTTATTGCCGCATATTTCCGATTTAGCACGGCTTCGAATCGAAGTGTTTCGTGATTTCCCGTATTTGTACGACGGTGATTTTGAATACGAAAAAAAATATCTGCAAACCTACATTGATTGCCCGCAAAGCGTGATTGTTTTAGCGTTTGACGGCGATGAAGTTGTTGGTGCATCTACGGCAATGCCGATGAAATATGAAACCGCTGAAATTCAAAAGCCCTTTATCGAAAACGGCTACAACCTCGATGAAGTTTTTTATTGCAGCGAATCAGTTTTAAACAAAAATTATCGTGGTTTAGGCATTGGCGTTAAATTTTTTGATGAACGCGAAGCACACGCTGCCGAATTAGGTGGTTTTAAACATATTACATTTTGCTGTGTGCAACGCCCTGAAAATCACCCACGCCGACCTGCCGATTACGTTCCACTCGATGCGTTTTGGAACAAACGTGGCTACGTCAAACATCCCGAATTACACACCGAATACGTTTGGAAAGATTTAGACGACGAAGACGAAACCGCAAAACCTATGACTTTTTGGTTAAAACATGAACGTTAAAATTGCATCGGCGCAGTACGACATTAGTTTTTTAGAAAACTGGGCAAATTATCAACGTAAAACGGAGCGTTGGGTAAAAGAAGCCGTTGAAAATGGCGCAAAAATCCTGCTTTTCCCCGAATACAACAGCATGGAATTAGCTTCGCTTTTTTCAGAAAACGTGTATTCGTCGTTGAGTTTGTCATTGGTCGAAATGCAAAGCGTTCATGGCGCATTTTTAAATTTGTTTCAAGGTTTAGCGCAAGAATATCAATGCGTGATTCAAGCGGGCAGTTTTCCTATTCAAATTAGTGAGAGCGTTTATCACAATCGGGCTTATTTATTTATGCCAAATGGTGAAATCGATTTTCAAGACAAAATGATGATGACTCGTTTTGAAAATGAACAATGGCTCATTAGCGCAGGTAACGAATTAAAAACCTTCGACACCGATTTCGGGCGCATTGCCATTAACATTTGTTACGACAGCGAATTCCCGTTGCTTGCGCGAAAACAAGTCGAAATGGGCGCAAATTTAATTCTCGTTCCAAGTTGCACCGACACGGTTGCAGGTTTTCATCGAGTGAAAATTGGTTGCCAAGCTCGTGCGTTAGAAAATCAATGTTACGTTACGCAAGCCGCGTTAGTTGGTGAGGCAAGTTGGTCGCCTGCGGTGGATGTGAATGTGGGTTCAGCGGGAATTTATACGCCTGTTGATTACGGTTTTCCTGATAATGGCATTTTAGCAAGCGGCGAATTTAATAAACCGCAATGGGTTTATGCAGAAATTGATTTGCAAAACTGTGAAAAAGTTCGCGCTGAAGGGCAAGTTTTTAATTATCGTGATTGGGATTTACACGCCTCGAAAGTTTAAAAATGAAATGCAAATACATGAACAACGCATCGTATTTGCTTTTTCATTCACGCCGTTTAGCTCGATTTGCGATAAACTTGGCACTTTACAACAACTATAAAAATAAAAAACATGTTTGAAATTGAATACGAATTCCGCGAAGACGACTTAATCCACTTCAACGAAGTGCAATTTACCCGCAATGAAGAAATTCAACAAAATATCCGTAGACATCGCTGGATTGTGCCACTTGTGATGCTGTTAATTGGTGGTTTTTATTACTTTTATTACAGCGATAGAAATTCGGCAGCTTATGTTTTAGCTATTGCCGCACTTTGGGGTTGGTTATCGCCAAAAATTATCATGCTCGATTTGCGCCGCCAAATTCTAAACAATTACACCTACAAAGAAAAAAATGCGATGTTTGGCACTTACACGCTCACTATCGACCCAACGCAAGCGCAGTATTTGCTTGAAAAATCGCCCAGCGGCAAACATAAAATGTTGTGGTCAGATTTAGTGCGCGTGGAATACAGCAAACATTACGTCTACATTTACATTAGCTTATCGACAGCATTAGTGATTCCGCGTGAAACGATTAAAAGTGGCGATTTAGAAGCCTTTGCAAAACAAGCTGAAAAAATGATTGAACGCGCTTCAGGCTAAAACATGAAAAATCAATTTGACTTAATTATTTTTGATTGGGATGGCACACTGATTGATTCGATTGATTGGATTACACGGTGTTTGCAAAATGCGTCAAACAGCACAAAGCACGCAACGCCTGATTATTTGGCGGCAAAAGACGTAATCGGTTTAAGCATTGAACGCGCCATTGAAGCGTTATATCCCGCCGCAAATCCTGATGAAGTTATCGAATTAGTGAATCATTATGAAACGGCTTATTTTTCAAAAAAAATCAGCCGTGAAGATTTGTTTTCAGGTGTTTATGAAATGCTCGAAACCTTGAAACAACAAGGTTTTAAACTTGCTGTTGCAACAGGTAAAACTCGTGAAGGCTTAGATGAAGCTTTGAATGCCACAAATACGTTGGATTTATTTTGTATCACACGCTGCGCGGATGAAACGCAATCCAAACCGCATCCGCTAATGCTTGAAGAAATTATGCAATTTACCAACGTACCACCACAACGCACATTGATGGTTGGCGATTCCACGCATGATTTGCAAATGGCAGTCAATGCAGGTGTTGCCTCAATTGGTGTTGCCAGCGGCGCACACGATAGTGAGCAGTTAAAAACGTATTCTCCATTGCATTGTTTTTTGCGGCCAACCGAATTACTCAGGCATTTTTTGTGAACTAAACGTAAGAACGCGCTCCAAATAATGCCGTACCAATTCTGACCATCGTTGAGCCTTCTGCAATCGCCGCTTCTAAATCGTCTGACATGCCAAACGAAAACGTCGTTAAGTTTTCATTTTTTAATGCCTTCACCGCAGCGACTAATTTTCGATAAGGCTCACGTTGCGCTTCAAAATCAATTTGCGGCGCAGGAATTGCCATCACACCGCGTAAAGTTAAATTCGGTAATTGAGAAATTTGCGACACCAAGGCGGGCAATTCGTTTAACGAAATGCCCGCTTTGCTTTCTTCATCGCTGATATTGACCTGCACGCAAATGTTTAACGGCTCTAAAAAATCGGGACGTTGCGAACTTAATCGCTCCGCAATTTTCAAACTATCTACACAATGAACCCAATCGAAATGCGTCGCTAACAGTTTGGTTTTGTTCGATTGAATCGCGCCAATAAAATGCCAAGTCATATTAAACGCGCCAAGTTCGCGCTGTTTGTTTAACGCTTCTTGTAAATAATTTTCCCCAAAATGCCGTTGCCCTGCTTGATAGGCACTCACCATTGCACTCGCAGGTTTTGTTTTACTCACGGCTAAAAGCTGAACAGAATTTTCTTCGCGTTGATAACGTTGCTGTGCGTTATGAATTTGTGTTTGAATTTTTTTAAGGTTACGAGCGATTGTAGGCATAATAGCTGCTTCAAAAATGAAAATTGAAAGCGCGATTTTAACGCATAATCGTCCTAACTTTATAACCTCACCCGATTCCAAAACATTATGGATATTGCAGAATTACTGACTTTTTCATTCAAAAACAATGCGTCGGACTTACATTTGTCAGCGGGCTTGCCACCAATGATTCGTGTTGACGGTGATATGCGCCGCATTAACGTTCCCGCGCTCGACCACAAAGAAGTTCACGGGTTAATTTACGACATCATGAGCGATAAACAACGCCGTGATTACGAAGAGTTTTTGGAAACCGACTTCTCGTTTGCGCTGCCCAATGTGGCGCGTTTTCGTGTCAATGCGTTTAATCAAGCGCGTGGCGCGGCGGCGGTTTTTCGAACAATTCCATCGATTGTACAAAGTTTAGAAGAACTTAAAGCTCCGCTATTTTTCCAAGAATTATGCAAAAAACCGCGTGGTTTAATTCTTGTGACTGGGCCAACAGGTTCGGGTAAATCGACGACACTTGCCGCCATGATTAACCATATCAATAACAACGATTACGCGCATATTCTGACTGTTGAAGACCCAATCGAATTTGTTCACGAAAGCAAACGCTGTTTGATTAACCAGCGCGAAGTGCATCGTGACACCTTAGGTTTTAACGAAGCGTTACGCTCCGCGTTGCGTGAAGATCCCGACATTATTTTGGTGGGTGAAATGCGCGATTTAGAAACAATTCGCCTCGCGCTCACCGCTGCGGAAACGGGGCATTTAGTTTTTGGAACCTTACACACCACTTCAGCAGCCAAAACGATTGACCGTATTATTGACGTATTCCCAGCGGCGGAAAAAGACATGATTCGCTCAATGTTGTCCGAATCGTTGCAAGCGGTAATTTCACAAACATTATTGAAAAAAGTAGGCGGTGGACGAGTGGCGGCACATGAAATTATGGTCGGCACGACAGGGATTAAAAACCTCATTCGTGAAGCAAAAGTCGCACAAATGTATTCCGCCATTCAAACTGGGCGCGTTGATGGAATGCAAACACTTGATCAGAATATGAAAGAGTTAGTCGATAAAGGACTTGTCACCGCCAAAGTTGCCGCCACAAAAGCGGTCAATAAAGATATGTTCATTAGGAGTTAATCATGGATTTCAATGCGTTACTTGCTTTAATGGTGCAAAAAAATTCATTTGATTTATTTATCACCGCTGGACGTGCGCCAACGATGAAAATTGATAACGCGCTCGTTGAAATTTCAAAAACGCCACTCAATAAAGAGCAAACCAACGCGCTAGTGATGAGTTTGATGGAACCACGACATAAAGAAGAATTCCAACGCACAAAAGAATGTCAATTTGCCGTCGGTGTGCCAAAAGTGGGACGTTTTCGTGTGAGTGCCTTTATTCAACGTGACGCAGCGGGAATGGTTCTACATCGAATTAAGCATGAAATTCCAGACTTAGATTCACTTCATTTACCCGCGACAATTAAAAAATTAGCGATGGATAAACGTGGTCTGATTTTGTTTGCAGGTGGTTTAGGCTCGGGAAAATCAACATCGCTTGCCTCGATGATTAAATATCGTAATCAAAACAGCAATGGGCATATTGTGATGCTTGATGATCCAATGGAATTCATGCACCACCACAAAGGCTGTATTATCACGCAGCGCGAAGTGGGATTGGACACCGAATCTTACGAAGTCGCCTTAAAAAATGTCGTGCAACAAGCACCCAATGTCGTTGCCATTGGTGAAATTCGCACAGCTGAAGTAATGCAAAGTGCCATTTCAATTGTCGATACGGGGCGGCTATTTATATCGACTATCAATGGTCATAATGCAGAGCAAGTTTTTGAACGAATTTTGAATCTTTATCCAGAGGAAATGGCAAGGCGAGTGCGATTAGATTTAGCCAATAGCCTTCGTGCTATTGTGTCACAACGCATGTTGCGATTACCGAATGGGAAAAGTTATGTCGTGGCAGAAATTTTAATCAATACACCCGCCGTTCAAGAAGCATTGCGAAAAGGCGAATTTCATCGCTTTAAAGAATTGATTGTCGCAGGACACGCACAAGGAATGCAAAGTTTCGATCAAGGTATTTGTGATTTATTTGTTCAACAAAAAATCGGTTACGAAGATGCGCTAGAAGCCGCCGAATATAAAAATGAATTTCGTTTAATGGTAAAACAGATTATGGAAAAAGTAGCATCCGAAACTGTTTCAAGCAATTCAGCGACAACAGCTAAAAATGAAGCAGAAACAGAGCAACATCTGAGCTTATTTGAAGAAAAAATTATGACCTTATCCGATGTTCATGATGACAACAGTGATGCAGGCTCGATTTTTACCCATCGTTAAGACGTTAGCTTGTATAATTCGCAGTTATTATTTTTTAATTTAACTTCTATCAAGAGTATTACATGGCATTGTATTGTGGAATTGTAGGCTTACCAAATGTAGGTAAATCAACGTTATTTAACGCGCTAACCAAAGCAAAAATTGCAGCAGAAAATTATCCATTCTGCACAATCGATCCGAATGTGGGCGTTGTGCCTGTGCCTGATATTCGTTTGGATGCGTTATCTGAAATTGTGAAACCTGAACGTGTTTTGCCTACAACAATTGAATTTGTGGATATTGCAGGCTTAGTTGCGGGTGCATCAAAAGGTGAAGGATTAGGCAACAAATTTTTAGCCAATATCCGCGAAAATGATGCGATTGCTCATGTTGTGCGTTGTTTTCATGATGATAATGTTGTGCATGTTGCAGGTACGGTTGATCCACTTTCTGATATTGAAGTGATTAACACTGAATTAGCGTTAGCTGATATGGCTTCTGTTGAAAAAGCGTTAGTGAAATCGACCAAAATTGCTCGTACTGGAAATAAAGAAGAACAAGCCAAAAAAGACGTTTTAGAGAAAATTTTTAAACAATTAGATGCTGGGCAACCTGCAAGAACACTGAATTTAGATGACGATGAAAAAGCATTGATTCGAGATTTGTGTTTAATTACTTTGAAGCCAACAATGTACATTGCCAACGTGCAAGACGATGGATTTGAAAATAACCCGTTGCTTGATAAAGTGTGCGAATTTGCTGCAAAAGAAGGCGCGAAAGTGGTGCCGATTTGCGCGGCGATTGAAGCAGAAATTGCTCAATTAGATGACGATGAAAAAGAGGAGTTTCTCGCTGATTTAGGAATGGAAGAAGCGGGGTTGAATCGTGTTGTGCGTGCGGGTTATGAATTATTAGGATTGGCGACATATTTTACTGCAGGTGTAAAAGAAGTTCGAGCTTGGACAATTCCCGTTGGTGCGACAGCTCCACAGGCAGCAGGCGTGATTCACAGTGATTTTGAACGTGGTTTTATTCGTGCAGAAGTCATCTCGTACGAAGACTTTGTCACTTACAAAGGTGAACAAGGAGCAAAAGATGCGGGGAAATGGCGTTTGGAAGGAAAAGATTATGTCGTCAAAGATGGCGACGTGGTACATTTTAGGTTCAATGTTTGACAGTATTCTCACAAATCTCTATAATTTGCGAACTTTAAGGCGATGTAGCTCAGTTGGTTAGAGCGTGGGATTCATAACCCCAAGGTCGGTGGTTCGACCCCACCCATCGCCACCAAATAAATCGAAGGCTTACGACTAACATCGAAGCCTTTTTTTATGCCCGTTTAAAAAATGCCGCAATTTTGTCGCAGTTGAAAATAAAACACTGCAACAAATGACAGTAAATGACGATAGAGGCACTGGGACTTACGAAAAAATTCAACATGGTAATTCCCAGTTTTAAATTTTTATTTAAAAAGAGCATCATTTACGAGAGCTGAACCACTTACAAATTAACCTAGTAGATTTGGAACTTTTATGATGTTTTCATTGATTACTTTTGCTACGCAATGGGGCAGTAAATACGGTGGAATTAATTCGTTCAACACCGATTTTTTAACAGCTTTTGGTGTTAATTATCATGACAGCGTACAAGTCATTTGTATTGTTAGTTCTGCGACCGATGATGAAATAAGACAAGCAAAAGAAAATCATGTCATTTTAGTAAAACTACCTTATGAACCCCAAGACAAAATTTTTACTGCCGAACAAGCAAAAACAGCTATTGATGAATTAGGAAAACAAGCGATTTCATTTACTCCAGAACATACCGTTTGGTTAGGTCACGACCGTATCAGTGGTGAAGCAGCTATTGCTGCGGTGGAGCAAGCGGGTGGTCGTTCTGCGTTAATTCATCACATGAGTTATGACGCTTATGAAGCCTTTGCCGAAGATTCACAAAGTGCTTATAGCAAAACACAAATCCAAAAAGCATTGTTTAAAAAAGCTGATTTAGTATTAGCAGTCGGTTCATTGTTACAAAGAGCTTTAGCTGATATGTTGCTCAGAAGTAAAGAAAAGATTCACCTGATTATTCCAGGTTTAGCTGATATACAACCAAGTGATATAACGCCTTATACTTTTACCGCTTTTTTAAGTGGCAGACTTAGCGATGACGCAGCAAAAATAAAACAAGGGCATTTAGGTGTGGCAGGATTTGCTAAAGCAACAGCCAATATAAATCCCCGTCCCAAGTTGTTATTGCGGGGTGTGGACTTTGAATCTCGTCAAAACTACAACGATCCACACAAAGCTCATCCTGAAATCGAACTAAAACAATTTGCTGAATACTACGCAGATGGAGTAATCAATTTACAAGCACTATCGTTTACTAAAAACCGTGACCAACTTTATGATGATTTAAAATCTGCCAGCGTTGCATTGATGCCTTCATGGCATGAAGGCTTTGGTTTAGTCGCATGGGAAGCGATTGCCGCAGGTGTGCCGTTAATTGTTAGCCAAAATAGCGGTGTTTATGAATTTTTAAATGAACAATTTAAAGCAGGTCTTGTTGAAGCAATTAAAGTAAAGGGAAAAACAACATCGCCATTTTTCCATGACGATGATCTTAAAGA
>JAQTXN010000149.1 GCA_028688755.1 Methylococcales bacterium
GCGGACGCACGCATTTGATTAGTCCTGCAATGGCAGCGGCGGCTGGGATTGCTGGGCATTTCGTGGATGTTAGCTCATGGACAGGAGAATAAGAAAATGAAAGCCTTTACAACTTTAACGTCAATCATCGCCCCCCTCGACCGTGCAAACGTCGATACTGATGCGATTATTCCAAAACAATTTTTAAAATCGATACGCCGCACAGGTTTTGGCGTTTATTTGTTCGACGAATGGCGATATTTAGACCAAGGGCAACCCGATATGGATTGCACGAATCGTCCGATTAACAAAGATTTCGTACTCAACAAACCGCAATATAAAAGCGCACAAATTTTGCTGACTCGCGAAAATTTCGGTTGTGGTTCGTCACGCGAACACGCACCGTGGGCGTTAGAAGATTACGGCTTCCGAGCGATTATCGCGCCGAGTTTTGCCGATATTTTTTACAATAACTGTTTTAAAAATGGCTTGTTGCCGATTGCCTTAGACGCTGAAATCGTTGATGGTTTATTTAAAGAATTAACCGATGATTATGCGCTGACGATTGATTTAGCCGCACAAACCATTACCACACCAAGCGGCAAAACGATTGCGTTCAACGTGGATGAAAATCGTAAATTCCGTTTGCTTAACGGTTTGGATGATATTGGTTTGACCTTGCAACACGCCGATAAAATTCACGCTTACGAAACCGAACGCGCCAAACGTGCACCGTGGTTGTTTAAAGAAATTTCAATTTAAAAAATTAAGAAAAAGGTTTTAGTTACATGACAAAAAAAATTGCAGTTTTAGCTGGTGACGGAATCGGGACAGAAATCGTTGCCGAAGCAATCAAAGTTTTAGAATTTTTAAATGCCGACATGGCATTAGATTTTGAGTTTGAAAATGGCTTAATCGGTGGAGCGGCGTATGACGTTCACGGCACACCGTTTCCACAACAAACCATCGATTTAGTTACACCTGCTGACGCGATTTTATTAGGTGCAGTCGGTGGTTATAAATGGGAATCGCTCGATATTTCGGTGCGTCCTGAAAAAGGTTTGCTCGGTTTGCGGTCGACGTTAAATTTATTTTCAAATTTACGTCCAGCGATTTTGTATCCACAACTTGCGGCGGCTTCGACCTTAAAACCTGAAATCGTTTCAGGTTTAGATTTGATGATTGTGCGCGAATTGACAGGTGGCATTTATTTCGGTCAACCGCGCGGTGTTCGTGTTTTAGAAAACGGCGAACGTCAAGGTTTCAACACCGCGACTTATACCGAATCTGAAATCCGTCGCATTGCCCATTCCGCATTCAAAATTGCCCAAAAACGTAATAAAAAATTATGTTCGGTGGATAAAGCAAACGTATTGGAATGCACTGAATTCTGGCGCGAAATCGTCACTGAGGTCGGCAAAGAATATCCCGATGTTGCACTTTCACACATGTATGTTGATAACGCGGCAATGCAACTGGTTCGTGCGCCAAAACAATTTGATGTGATTTTAACCAGCAATTTATTCGGCGACGTATTGTCAGATTGCGCGTCAATGCTCACAGGTTCAATCGGTATGTTGCCATCTGCGTCATTAAATGAAACAGGAAAAGGCATGTATGAACCGATTCACGGCTCTGCACCTGATATTGCAGGCAAAAACATTGCGAATCCATTGGCGACAATTTTGTCGGCGGCAATGATGTTGCGTTACACCTTCAATAACGAAGCGGCGGCAGCTCGCATTGAACAAGCCGTCAATGACGCGCTTGATGCGAATGTTCGCACGGTAGATATTTATTCAGAAGGCATGACCAAAGTGAGTTGCTCAGAAATGGGTGATGCGGTGGTGACTGCTTTGAAAAATCGGAGTTAAAAATGACTAAAACCTATAACGTCGCCGTCGTTGGCGCAACGGGCGCAGTTGGCGAAACGATGCTCGAAATTTTAGCCGAACGCAATTTTCCCGTCGGTGAAGTTTATGCACTTGCTAGCGCAAATTCGGCAGGAAAACGGGTTGAATTTAAAGGCGGCACTTTGGTTGTGCAAGATTTAGCGACTTTCGATTTTTCAAAAGTGCAAATTGGTTTGTTTTCACCTGGTGCATCGGTTTCAGAAATTTACGCGCCCATCGCGGCGGCGGCAGGTTGTGTGGTAATTGATAACACCTCGCAATTTCGCTACGTCGATGACATTCCGTTAGTCGTTCCCGAAGTGAATCCTCAAGCAATTGCTGATTATAAAAATCACGGCATTATTGCGAATCCAAATTGTTCGACGATTCAAATGCTCGTGGCGTTAAAACCGATTCACGACGCAGTTGGTATCACGCGCATCAACGTGGCGACCTATCAAGCCGTTTCAGGGACAGGCAAAGAAGCGATTGAAGAATTAGGTCAGCAAACGATGGGGATTTTTAATTCTAAAAAGCCTGACCCAAAAGTGTATCCACATCAAATTGCGTTTAACGTGTTGCCGCAAATCGATGTCTTTATGGATAACGGTTACACCAAAGAAGAAATGAAAATGGTGTGGGAAACTCAAAAAATCATGGGCGACAAAAACATTTTAGTGAATGCCACGGCGGTTCGTGTGCCTGTGTTTTATGGGCATTCCGAAGCGGTACACATTGAAACGCGCGATAAAATCACCGCTGACGAAGTGCGTAAATTATTAGAAAAAGCAGACGGCGTAACAGTGGTTGATGAACGTGAAAATGGTGGTTACGCAACAGCCGTAACCCATTCGGCAGGTCACGACGCAACATTTGTGAGCCGTATTCGTGAAGACATTTCGCATCCGCGCGGCATCGATTTGTGGGTGGTTTCGGACAACATTCGCAAAGGCGCAGCGTTAAATAGTATTCAAATTGCCGAAGTGTTAATCCGCGATTTCCTCTAATTTCATTCGGCGTACAAATTTCGGTTTGTGCGCCACTTCATTATTCGTTTAGAAAATGCCTCTCCTCATTCTATTTTTCTCGCTTTGGTTAGCAGGTTTTTCGACCAACGTTTTCGCCACCGACATTACGGTTTCATTAGACCGCAGCCCTGTCAGCGTTGACGAATCATTTCAAATCATTTTTACCGCTTCCGAATCGCCTGATGATGATCCCGATTTCAGTCCGTTAGAGCAAGATTTTACGGTTCAAAGTCAGAGCCAAAATAGTCGAATGGAATGGATAAATGGTAAATCCAATCGCATCATTCAATGGATTGTGACCGTGATGGCGAACGATTCGGGGAATTTAATTATTCCCAAAATTAAATTTGGTAGTGATTCCAGTCCCGCGTTAAAAATTGTGGTATCGCCGAGTTCGGCGAATAAAACGTCGCAAAATGATGAGGATTTATTTTTAGAAGTCAGCGCAAATACGGAAAAACCGTTTATTCAATCGCAAGTTTTATATACGGTGAAATTGTATCGGCGCGTGGATTTTGCGAAAGCGAATTTAAGCGAACCAGAATTGCCTGACGCGGTGATTGAAAAATTAGCGGATGATGCAAATTACACTACGCAAGTCAGCGGCGTGACGTATGTGGTGATTGAACGAAAATACGCTATTTTTCCACAAAAAAGTGGTGTGACCACAATTAAACCGCTTGTTTTAACAGCCGATACCGTGGCGCGTGGACGGCAAAATAATTCCTTTTTTAATTCTCAAATCACGCAACGGCGCATCGTCAAATCGAATCCAATAACGTTAAACGTGCAACCGATTCCTGCAACATTCACGGATTCACATTGGCTCACAGCAGAAAATCTCGAGCTGACGCAAACCTGGTCGGGCGATATAGCGCAAATGAAAGTCGGTGAACCGTTGACGCGTACCGTGAAATTGGTGGCGAATGGTTCGACGGTTGGACAATTACCCGAATTAAATAGTTCAAAAATCGACCCGCAACTTAAAGCCTATAACGACCAACCTGTTTTGCATGAAGACAAAACGTTAGCTGGAATTGTGGCCAGTCGTGAGGAAAAAATTGCTTTTATTCCAGCGAAAGCAGGAAATTACACATTGCCAGCAATTCAAATTTCATGGTTTAACACGCGAACACAAAAAATTGAACTGGCGACATTGCCCGAAATGAGTTTGACGGTTGCTGGTGCTGAAAATGCGCCACAAGCTCAAACGCCTACTGTCGTTGAAGAAAAGCACATCCCTCCAATTCCCCTTTCAGAAACAGGAAGACAAGAAATGCCTGTTGTTGAAAATGAACAGGCGAGTTTACTTTGGAAATCAACGGCTATTTTCTCAACGTTAGGTTGGCTGATTACGCTAGGATTTTTGTTTTTCAAGCGTAAAACGGCATCGAAAAAAATTAGCGAGCCAATAGAAAGTCCTGTTGAAATTTCGTTAAAAGTTTGTGTGAAACAGCTCAAAAAAGCGTGCATGACCGACGATGCTCAAGCGGCAAAAACAGCTTTGCTCGAATGGGGGAAATTACAATTTAACGAAATCAGTTTAGGCTCGATTGCGCCGCATTGTGAAGCGCGTTTGCGCGATGAAATTTTGCAACTGAACGCAACGCTTTATGCAAAAGAGCCTCAAATTTGGAAGGGGCGAGAATTATTTAAAACGTTTAGCGAAAATAACGCGCGAGAAAAATTAGCAAAATCTAAAACGGACGCGCTAAAACCGCTTTATCCAATCTGAAACTAAAATATGACAAATAAAAATAAACTCTCCCACCGCTTTTGTGTTGCGCCGATGCTTGATTGGACGGATAGGCATTGTCGTTATTTTCATCGACTGCTTTCTAAGAATGCACTCTTATATACGGAAATGGTCACAACAGGTGCGTTGATTCACGGTAATTCACAACGATTTTTACAATTTAATCCAGAAGAACATCCTGTTGCTTTGCAATTAGGTGGAAGTAATCCGCATGATTTAGCGATTTGTACGCGCATGGCAGAAGAAACTGGTTACGATGAAGTTAATTTAAATGTTGGTTGTCCTAGTGACCGAGTGCAAAACGGAAAATTCGGGGCTTGTTTAATGGCAGAGCCACAATTAGTCGCGGATTGTGTTGCGGCAATGCAAGCAAACGTCAAGATTCCTGTCACTGTAAAATCTCGGATTGGGATTGATGAGCGTGATTCTTACGAAGAATTAACCCATTTTATTGATACGGTCGCACAAGCAGGTTGTGAAACATTTATTGTTCATGCACGAAAAGCGTGGTTAAAAGGCTTATCGCCAAAAGAAAATCGGGAAGTTCCACCGTTGCGTTATGACGTGGTGTTTCAATTGAAAAAGGATTTTCCGCAACTTGAGATTGTTATTAACGGTGGAATTACGACGTTGGTACAATCTGTTGAGTTATTAGAACAGGTTGATGGCGTGATGTTAGGACGCGAGGTTTATCAGAATCCATATTTATTGGCGGAAGTGGATTCAGTTTTATTTGGTGATGATTCGCCGATTTTGTCACGCGAGCAGGTTATCGAGGCTTTATTGCCTTATATTCAACTGCAATTACAAAATCCAGAGATGCGGTTGAGTAGTATCAGTCGGCATGTTTTGGGATTATTTCACGGCGAATATGGCGCACGTTTATGGCGACGTTTTTTAAGCGAAAATGCTTTTAAATCAAACTCAAATGAACAAACTTTGTTAGGTGCTTTGAACCTTACGAAGAAATAAATTAAAAATAATTTAAAAAACTTTTGACAAGATAAAAAAAGTCCCTATAATACGCAGCTCACCACGGCGATAAATCAACGGTGAAACGAAAAGCTCTTTAAAAACTTAAATCAAAATAATTTGTGTGGGTGCTTGTGATGTATCGAGTGATAAACAAGATAATCGATTAAGAAACTACACGGCAATTTTTAAATTGTCAGTTAATTCTAGTCGAGCCAAAATTGGCAACTCATTTTAGAGTTGCAAAGCTGATTTAAACTGAAGAGTTTGATCATGGCTCAGATTGAACGCTGGCGGTATGCTTAACACATGCAAGTCGAACGATGAGGAAGAGCTTGCTCTTTCGATTAGTGGCGGACGGGTGCGTAACGCGTAGGAATCTGCCTATTAGTGGGGGACAACTTAGGGAAACTTAAGCTAATACCGCATACGCCCTACGGGGGAAAGGAGGGGATC
>JAQTXN010000150.1 GCA_028688755.1 Methylococcales bacterium
GTAGGCAATTCCATCAAGCCTTCGGCTTCAGCGACTAAGCCTAATTCTTTTGCCGAGCAAAGCATCCCGAAAGATTCAACGCCACGCAATTTTGATTTTTTAATTTTGAAATCACCAGGCAATACTGCACCGATGACCGAAGCAGGAATCTTCAAACCTGCACGCACGTTTGCTGCACCACAGACGATTTGCAACGGTTCTGCTTCGCCAACATTCACTTTGCAAACGCGCAATTTGTCTGCGTCAGGATGTTGCTGAGTTTCCAAAACTTCACCAACCACTACGCCGCTAAATTGTGCCGCCACAGGTTCGACGGCATCAACTTCCAAACCTGCCATCGTGATTTGAGCAACAAGTTCTTCCGTGCTAATTGCTGGATTAACATACGTTCTTAACCAAGATTCACTAATTTTCATATTCGTCCCTGCCTTAGTTGAATTGTTGTAAAAATTTCAAATCGTTTTCAAAAAATAAGCGCAAATCGTTAATGCCGTAACGCAACATGGCTAAACGTTCTACGCCCATGCCAAAGGCAAAACCGCTGTATTTTTCGCTGTCGATTTTGACGGCTTTGAAAACTTCAGGATGAATCATGCCGCAGCCCATCACTTCGAGCCAGCCTGTGTGAGAGCAAACTCGGCAACCTTCGCCGCCACACATTACGCATTCAATATCGACTTCGGCAGACGGTTCGGTGAATGGAAAATAAGACGGACGGAAACGAACTTGAATATCTTTTTCAAAAAACGCGCGTAAAAATTCATACACAACGCCTTTCAAATCGGCAAAACTCACGTCGGTATCCACTAAAAAACCTTCGACTTGATGGAACATCGGCGTGTGCGTGATGTCCGAATCGCAACGATAAACGCGACCTGGTGCAATGACTTTTAACGGTGGCGTTTCAGATTCCATCACGCGAATTTGCACAGGTGAAGTGTGCGTGCGTAAAACACGATGTGCGTCGAAATAAAACGTGTCGTGCATTGCGCGTGCGGGATGATGAGCGGGAATGTTTAAGGCTTCAAAATTGTGGTAATCATCTTCAATTTCAGGGCCTTCCACCACTTGAAATCCCACGCTGGCAAAAATTTTGTTAATGCGGCGCAAGGTTGTTGTCACAGGATGCAAACCACCGACTTTTTGTCCACGACCTGCAAGCGTCACGTCGATGCGTTCGTTGGCTAAACGTGCAGCTAAAGCGGCTTGTTCGAGTTCAATTTTTTTTGCGTCGAGTTTTTCTTGAAACGCATCTTTGGCTTGATTGATAACTTGCCCAGCCGTTTTACGTTCTTCATGCGGTAATGAACCAAGTTCTTTCATTTGAGCGGTAAAAATCCCTTTTTTACCTAAATAATTTACGCGAATCGCGTCAAGACTTGTTAAATCAGTTGTTTTTGCAAGCTCATCTAAGGCTTGCTTGAGAATATCATCTGTAGGAGTGGACACGGTTTGATTTTATAGGTGATTGAAAAAGCCGCAATTCTATCATGGAGCGGCGGCTAGCGAAAATCACGCAAGTTGCCTAATGCTCAACCTTTAAACCAACGTAATTTTTCATGCAAACTCACCACCTCGCCAATAATAATCAATGACGGCGGTTTGATGGATTCATGTTTCACCTTTTCAGGCAACGTGCTTAATGTTCCCGTCAAAACACGTTGCTTGGCGGTAGTGCCTTGCTCAATCAACGCCATTGGTAAATCAGGCGAGCTACCGTGAGCCATCAGCGCATCACAAATTTGTTGCAAGCCAATCAACCCCATATAAATCACAACCGTTTGATTGGGGGCGGCAAGTTGCGTCCAATCTAAATTTACCGAATCATCTTTCAAATGCCCTGTGACAAAAATGCACGATTGCGCGTAATCACGGTGCGTCAACGGAATTCCCGCATAACTCGCACAACCTGTCGCAGCGGTAATTCCTGGGACAATTTGAAACGCCACACCTTGCTGCATTAAGGTTTCAATTTCTTCGCCACCGCGTCCAAAAATAAACGGGTCGCCACCTTTTAAACGCGCCACGCGCTTGCCTTCTTTGGCAAGTTTGACGAGCAATGCGTTGATTTCATCTTGCGGGACGCTGTGATTGCTGCGTTCTTTGCCGACGTAAATTTTGTCGCTGTCGCGTCGTGCTAAATCTAAAATTTCAGGCGACACCAAGCGATCATAAACAATCACGTCAGCCTGTTGCATCAAACGTAACGCACGAAAGGTGAGTAAATCCGCTGCTCCAGGCCCTGCACCGATTAAATACACTTCACCTTGATTTTCAATGTGGCTTGATTGCTCAAGCATTTGTGTTAATTCAAGCTCGGCGGCTTCGTTTTTGCCTGAAAAAATCAGTTCAGCAACGCGACCTTGCAACACATTTTCCCAAAATATCCGTCGTGAATTCGGCACAGCAATTTTTTGTTTGACGGTTTCACGGAATTTTTCAGCAAGCCCAGCAAGTGTGCCGTAAGCAGGCGGGATAATGGTTTCAATTTTTGCGCGTAAAAATCGCGCTAGTACAGGCGATACGCCGCTTGATGAAATGGCAATCGTTATGGGTGAACGGTCAACAATCGATGGAAAAATAAAATCACACAACGCTGGGTTATCAACAACGTTGACTAAAATCCCTTTTGCTTTCGCGCAATCACTGACAAATTGATTCGTTTGAAAATCATCGGTGGCTGAAATGACCAATTTAAAACCGTCCAAGTCTGAGGCTTCAAAGGCTTTTTGATGAATCGTTAAATTGGGAATTTTAGTAACTTGTTCGCTAACTTCTTGCGCCACAACGGTAATTTTTGCGCCCGCTTTTGCGAGCAATTCAATTTTTCGCGCCGCAACGCTGCCTGCGCCGACGACTAAACAAGGTTGCTGAGTAAGTTTGATAAAAATGGGAAAGTAGTCCACAACGATACTATGTAAAAATGAGGGAAAAAGTTCGCGCATTATAAACGTTATGGTGTGGAATCGATATAATTCAACGTCAGGATTCATTCATGTTCACAATTCAACATTCTCTCAATACAGCAACGCAAAATTTAGCGACCATTTCAGAATCACCGCGTTTAGATGCAGAAGTGTTACTGGCTTTTGTTTTGGGCAAAAATCGCAGTTATCTTCGCGCGTGGAACGACAAAATTTTAGACGAGCAGGAAATTTTGCAATTTGAATCGCTACTTTCACAACGTCAACAAGGCGTACCGATTGCGTATTTAACAGGTACACGCGAATTCTGGTCACGCGATTTTTTTGTTTCACCAGACGTTTTGATTCCACGACCTGATACCGAAATTTTAATTGAACATTGCCTTGAAATGATTCCACAAGATTTACCATTTCAGATTTTAGATTTAGGCACAGGTTCAGGCATTATTGCGATAACGCTTGCTTGCGAGCGTCCAAACGCAAAAATTATCGCTGTTGATGCAAGTGAATCTGCTCTAAAAGTCGCTCAAAGAAATGCTGCGTTTCACAACTGTCAAAACATTGAATTCATTTTGAGTGATTGGTTTTCAAACGTGCCGCAACGAAAATTCGATTTAATCGTTAGCAATCCGCCTTACATTTGTGAAAACGATGAACATTTAACACAAGGCGACGTGCGTTTTGAACCGAAAAGCGCGTTAGTCGCGGCTGAAAATGGTTTGCGTGACATTTGTGACATTACAAAAAATGCGAAAAATTATTTAACTTCAAACGGACAATTATTGTTTGAACACGGCTATAATCAGGCGAAAGATGTGCAAACTATTTTGGGCAATTCAGGGTTTGTAAACGTTCAAACGCATCACGATTTAGCAGGGCAACCACGCATCACAGCGGGTTTTTTGCCCAGTTTTTGATTTTTAAACGGAGCTAGTTAGCTTTGAAAGTAAATTTTTTTCGTCCGCATTCACTTAAAACGCGCGTGACTTTATTTACGCTGGTTGTTTTTATCACCAGCATTTGGTCGCTTATGTTCTATGCCAGTCGCTTGCTGCACGACGATATGCAGCGTGTTTTGGGTGAACAACAACGTTCAACCGTGGCGTTACTTTCTTCTCATATCAATCAAGAATTGTTGTTTCGCTTAAATTCGCTCGAATCAATTGCCCACACAATTACGCCCGAACTGCTTGCAAAACCCAATGAATTACAAAAAAAAATGGAGGCTTATCCTATTTTTCAGGCTCTTTTTAACGCAGGGACTTTTATTACTCGTTTAGATGGCGTGGCGATTGTTGCTGTAGGGAGTCCAAAAAATCGCATTGATGTCAATTTTAAGGACAGACATGGCATCTCCGACGCGCTTGAGGGAAGAATAGCTATTGGCGCACCTATCATTGGAAAGCTATTGAACGTGCCTGTTTTTGGCATGGCAGTCCCCATTAAAAATCTCCAAGGTGAGGTCATTGGCGCGTTAGCGGGTGTAATTGATTTAAGCCAACCCAATTTTTTAAGTACGATTACCGATAATCGCTATGGTGAAACAGGTGGTTATCTGATTGTGGCTTGTAATCAACGTATCGTTGTAACGGCAACCGACAAAAAACGCATCATGGAACGTGTGCCTTTAGTTGGTCAGTTCCCTGAAATTGATGAATTTCTTGAGGGTTATGAGGGTACCGCTGTTTTTGTTGATCCACAAGGCGTTGAAGTTATGGCATCAGCTAAGAACATTTCCGTTGCAACTTGGCACATCACCGCCATTTTGCCAACAAAAGAAGCCTTTGCACCGATTGAAAAGATGCAACGTGAAATGCTATTTGCGGCATCCGTTTTAACATTATTAGCAGGTGGATTGACATGGTGGAGTTTAAAACGCCAACTCACGCCGCTTATTTCCACCATAAAAATTCTAACCACCTTAACCAATTCGGATGAAATCCCCTCACCTTTGCCTGTTCCAAATAAAGACGAAATTAGTGAATTGATTCTAAGTTTTAATCGGTTATTAGAAAAACTCGCACAACGAGAGCAAGCATTAAAAAATACGAAAGAACGGTTTGAACTTGCCATTGAAGGGGCAGAAGAAGGTATTTGGGATAACGATTTAATCACGGGCGAAATTTATCATTCGCCTCGAATGCGTGAAATGCTCGGTTATACGTTAGAGGAATTACCGCCTGATATGGAAGCGTGGCAAGCTATTACGCATGAGCAAGATTGGCATACGACTTGTTTGAAACTCGACCAACATTTAGAAGATTTTAATAATGATTACAACGTGACAATACGTTTGCGTCATAAAAACGGACAATGGCGATGGATTCAATCACGCGGCAAGGCAACTCGTGATTCGAGTGGTTTTGCGTTACGCGTCACAGGTACGCATACCGACATTACAGAACGCATGAGGCTTGAATCGGAGCTTGCTGCGGCGCACGCTAAAACGTTGGCATTATTTGATTCCATTCCAGATTTAATTTTTTACAAAAATGTGCATGGTGTTTTTCTTGGCTGTAATAAAGCGTGTGCAGAGTTTATCGGACAACCTGTTTCTAACATTATTGGCAAAACGGATTACGACTTTTTTCCGCCTGAAATGGCAGATTTTTTTCGTGAAAAAGATAAATTTGTTTTAGCCAGCGGGGAACGTCAATGCAACGAAGAATGGGTTGATTGTCTAAATGGCAAACGTGTTTTTTTGCATACGGTTAAAACGCCCTTTTGGAGTCACGATAATCATAAATTGCTGGGTATTTTAGGCATTAGCCGCGATATTACTGAGCGGTATGAAGCTGAAAAAATAGTACAAGAAGCTAGAGATTTAGCCGAACAAACCGCTGAAATAAAGGCGAATTTCTTGGCAAATATGAGTCATGAAATTCGCACGCCAATGAATGCGATTATTGGGCTTTCATATTTGGCAATGCAGACCGATTTAACCCCAAAACAGCACGATTACCTTTCAAAAATTCAGCTTTCAAGTAATCACTTGCTTGGCATCATTAACGACGTACTCGATTTTTCAAAAATTGAAGCGGGCAAATCATCTGTTGCTCATGAAGAATTTGCATTCGACGATGTGATTGAAAACCTTAAAAATTTGACGGCGGCAAAGGCGGCGGATAAAGGATTGAAATTATTT
>JAQTXN010000024.1 GCA_028688755.1 Methylococcales bacterium
GCGTGAAATTAGAAACGTTGCGTTATTGCTCGGAGCGACTTTTGCATTTGCCTGAAAACTTTGAAATTCATCCGCGCGTTGCCAAAGTGATGGAGCATCGCGCTGAAATGATGGCGGGAAATGCGCCGCTTGATTGGGGATTTGCGGAAAATATGGCGTATGCCACGTTGCTTTTAGATAAATTTAATGTGCGTTTGACAGGGCAAGACGTAGGACGTGGCACTTTTGTACATCGGCACGCGGTTTTGCACAATCAACATGAAAATCGCTCTTACACGCCACTCAAGTATTTACACAAAGAACAAGGCAATGCACAGATTTATGATTCACTTTTGTCTGAAGCGGGCGTTTTGGGTTTTGAATACGGTTACAGCACCACACTACCGAATACGCTGGTAATTTGGGAAGCGCAATTTGGCGATTTTGCGAATGGCGCACAGGTTTTAATCGACCAATTCATCAGTTCTGGCGAAACAAAATGGGGCAGAATGTGTGGGCTGGTAATGCTATTGCCGCACGGTTTTGAAGGGCAAGGCCCTGAACATTCATCGGCGCGATTAGAACGTTATTTGCAACTTTGCGCCGAGCAGAATATCCAAGTTTGCAGTCCCACAACGCCCGCACAGATTTTTCATTTATTACGTCGGCAAATGCTTCGGCAATATCGCAAACCGTTGATTGTGATGAGTCCGAAAAGTTTGTTGCGTCATAAACTCGCGGTTTCAACGCTCGATGAATTAACAAACGGGCAATTTCATCCAATTTTAGGCGAATCTGAAATTGACGATGAAAACGTCACTCGTTTGGTTTTTTGTGCGGGCAAAGTTCTTTATGATTTGCTCGAAACACGCCGCGAAGAAAATTTACAGCACATTGCGATTGCACGAATTGAGCAGCTTTACCCTTTCCCTGAAGAATTATTTAAAGCCGAAGTGGCGCGTTATGCAAATTTAAAAGAATTTATTTGGTGCCAAGAAGAACCGAAAAACCAAGGCGCGTGGTACAACTCAAATCATCATTTTTCAGATAATTTACCTGTCGGCATTCCAATGATTTATGCGGGACGTGAAGCGTCAGCAGCCCCTGCGGTGGGAAATTTTCGCGTACATGTAGAACAGCAAAAAGCGGTCGTTAGTGCCGCGCTTGACCTGATGAAATCTAACTAAGAAAAAAGGGGGAATTCTGATTTTTAGATAAGTGCATCGAAAAATAGCATTTTCCTTTGTTGCAAGTTTTATCTACGATTCTTCACATAAATAGATTTCAACACATTTTCAGAGGCTTTCATGGATTTGCATTTACTCGGTGGCTATATCGTTTCAGGCTTGCTGGTTGGCGTATTAGTCGGATTAACGGGCGTGGGTGGTGGCTCACTTATGACACCGCTTTTGGTTTTTTTATTCGGTTTTAAACCCGCCACAGCGGTTGGAACAGATTTATTGTTTGCAGCGTTGACAAAAACAGGTGGTGTTTGGGTTCATCATACAAAACACAGTTCGGTAGATTGGCGCATTGTGCGTTGGTTATCGCTGGGTAGTTTGCCATTTGCTGTGGCGACATTATTTGTTTTAAATCACTTTGCAAGCATTGGTAAAGAAACCACCAGCATGATTACCTCAACACTTGGGGTTGCATTATTGCTCACTGCGTTTTCAATTTTAGTACGCAGCATTTTGATTCACCGTAATCAAAAAAATGCGGTGAATGTCGTTGCCATTGCCGATGTTGAAGAAGAAACCGAAATTGAATTAGAACAAGACGAAAAAATTGACGAAATTAAACGTGGAAGATTCAATCGTTGGCAAATTCCTGCAACCGTTTTGGTCGGTGCGGTACTAGGCGTTTTAGTCACGCTGACTTCTGTTGGTGCAGGCGCGTTGGGAACAATTGTTCTACTATTCTTGTACCCTAAAATGATCACCGTAAAAGTGGTCGGCACCGATTTAGCACACGCCATTCCTTTAACAGCAGTCGCGGGTTTTGGACATTGGATGCTTGGAAATGTCGATTTCATTTTGCTAGGCAGTTTGCTTATCGGCTCATTACCAGGCATTTGGGTGGGAAGTTTGCTAAGTGCAAAATTACCAGAGCGTTTTCTACGTCCAATTTTAGCGGTATTACTGGTGCTGATTGGGTTAAAATTCGTGACAATTTGATTTTCAAGACGAGAGATTTTTATGACAACGATTACTTTTCAAAACAACCCGATTCAAACTTGTGGCGAATTGCCTGCAATCGGTAGTGATGCACCGAACTTTTCACTGACCAATATCGAACTTAACGATGTCACGTTAGACACTTATGCGGGAAAACGTAAAATTTTAAGCATTGTTCCCAGTTTGGACACGCCAACTTGCGCGGCTTCTGCGCGTAAATTTAATCAAAAAGCCGCCCATTTAGAAAATACGGTCGTTTTAGTTGTCTCAGCAGATTTGCCATTTGCACAATGTCGTTTTTGTGAAATTGAAAGTTTGGATGATATTGTGGTCTTATCGAGCTTTCGAAGCCATTTTGCAACTGATTACGGCGTGCAAATCAGTGATAGTGCATTAGCGGGTTTGACGGCGAGGGCGATTGTAATTATTGATGAGCAAAATAAAATTTTATATACCCAACTCGTTTCAGAACTTGCTCACGAACCTGATTACGAAGCCGTTTTTAGTGCGTTAAAACACATTTAATTGTTTGTTGGTTCATATAACACGGCTTGATTTCGTCCTTGATTTTTTGCCGTGTAAAGGGCGAGGTCAGCGTGTTGAACTAATTTTTCTGCTGTTTTATTTTTTGATGGTATTTCTACTGCAACACCTGCACTCAATGTTAGCCTTCCAATGTTTGATTCAGCGTGTGGCAAGTTTAATTCTCTCAAGCTACGACACAGGGCATTAGCAATTTTTAACGCCACTTTTCCGTCTGTCATCGGTAAAATCAATCCAAACTCTTCCCCACCGTACCTTGCGACTAAATCACTACTGCGTTTGACGCTACGAATGAGCAAATTTGCCACTTCACGCAAACAATCATCACCTGCTTGATGTCCGTAGTAATCGTTGTAATTTTTAAACCAATCAACATCAATCATCACAACAGACAGATATTGCTGCATTCGCGTAGCGCGTTGCCATTCTTGCACGAGCTGTTCGTCAAATTTACGTCGATTCGCCACGCCTGTTAAACCGTCTGTCATCGCAAGTTGCAATAATTTTTCACGAGCGCATTTGAGTTCAATTTGGTAGGAAACCCGCAATTTAACAATAGCGGCACAAAAAGGTTTGCAAATATAATCAGCTGCGCCCATTTCAAGACCTAAAATTTCATGATCTGTATGCGACTTTATCGTGATAAAAATAATCGGAATGTCACGCGTTAAATGGTCAGATTTCATCAATCGACATACTTGATAACCATCCATTTCAGGCATCATGACATCAAGTAACATAACATCGGGTTTTTCTTGCATCGCGACGCGCAATGCTTGTTTGCCATCTGTTGCAAACAAAATGTGATATTCATTATCAAAAATGGCGGCGAGCGCACGAATGTTGTTTGGATCGTCATCGACAATCAAAATACGTTGCCTGATTGGTTCAGCATTCATCATTGTTTCCTTTCAAAAAATGCAATGTAATTTTATCTAACACAGGCAATGCGGATTGAAAATCCAATTGATCTAGCCATTCTGTTAATTGCTGCGTTTCCTCGCGCAACCCTTTGTGCATCAAATGACCTTTTATTTGTTCAAATAATTCAGTGGCATTGAAGTGATTACTACGCAATGCAATGTTAAATTGGGCGAGTAGTTTGGAAAATTCAATGTCATCCAGCTCATTTTCCATGACTAGATTTTCGAGGGGGATTGGTGGTAACAAGGTAATGGCATTTAGCGCGATAGTTAGCGTGCGGGCGAGTTCTGCTAACAAGGTTTCAATGTTTTCATATTGTTCACAATGCAAGGCAAATTCAAGTGCATCGGCGGCGGCGCGTAATTCTTGTGCGGCAAGCGTGCCTGCAACTCCTTTGAGTGAATGCGCTAAATGCTCGGCATGAAAAAAATCTTTCTCACTAATCCATTGCGTTAATTCGGCAATGGCATTTTGATAACGAGGCACGAAACTAAGTAATAATTGATGCAATAACTTAGGGTCGTCACCTGTGAATTTTAAGGCTTTTGCTAAATCAAACGGCGGCAAATCGGTTGGCAATAAATCCCAGTGAACGAGCTTTTTTTCAATGGGTTTGAGTTCATAATCTCCCGCCAACCAACGATTTAAAATACTGACCAATTTATCGATTTCAATAGGTTTGGTTAAATGATCATTCATGCCCGCCGCCAAACTTTTTTCTTTATCGCCAATCATCGCGTGCGCCGTCATGGCGATAATGGGCAGAGTTTGCAGATGTTTTTCTTGACGAATTAAGCGTGTAGCACTCAAACCATCCATGATAGGCATTTGAATATCCATCAAAACTAAATCAAAATTTTCGCTCAAAACACGCGCTAAACCTTCTTGTCCATTATTTGCAACGCTAACTTCTAGTCCCATGGACGTTAATAGTTCAAGTGCAACTTGTTGATTTATTTCATTATCTTCAACAAGTAAAATGCGTTGCGTGTGATAAGTAGGATAATCGCTTGATGTTTTTTCAGTTTCATTGAACATTTCTAATCCCTCTACACAACGTGGCAATAACACATTAAACGTAAATGTGCTGCCTTTTCCTTCTTCACTGCTCACTTGAATTTCCCCCCCCATCAATTCCACTAATTGTTTGCAAATTGTAAGGCCTAATCCTGTTCCGCCATATTTGCGCGTTGTTGAGGTATCGGCTTGTGAAAAGGGTTGAAATAGGCCATTCAATTGTTCTTCGTTCATGCCAATGCCCGTATCAGACACGCAAAAACACAATTCGGCTTCATTTTCAAAGACATTTCTTGGCTCAATAGACATCATTACTTCACCTTTATGGGTAAATTTCACCGCGTTTCCTAGCAAATTGAGTAGAACTTGTCCTAAACGCAATGAATCACCAATAAAATAATGTGGTGTATTGATAGCCACTTTGAAATTGAGCGAAATCCCTTTTTGCTCAGCGCGAATTTTGAGCATATCAAGCAAATCAATCAGTAATTTATCCAGTGAAAAAGGCGTGCTTTCAATCGTCATTTTCCCAGCTTCAATTTTAGAAAAATCTAAAATGTCATTGATAATGGCAAGTAATGCTTGTGCCGCCGTTTCAATTTTTTCCAAATAATCGCGTTGTTTTTCTGTTAATTCGGTTCGTTGTGCTAATTGCGTCAATCCCATAATCGCGTTCATCGGCGTGCGAATTTCATGACTCATATTGGCTAAAAAGTCAGATTTTGAATGACTCGCCGCATCCGCAGCGTTTAGAGCTTTTTGTAAATCAAGTGTTTGTTCATCAACAATTTCTCGCAAATGCTTTAAATGGTGCGAAAGGGCTTGCTCGGCTTCATCACGTTGCTGAAAACTTAAATTCAATTGACGCAACATCTCATTAAACGCATCAACTAAACGTCCAAATTCATCATTGTTTTCTTTAATTGCCTGCACGTTGTAGCTTTTTGCACTTGTCACGCTATGAATGAAATTAACGATTCTGATAATTGGCGTTGAAATGATGCGTTGTAATTTCAACGACAATAAAAGTGCGAGTGCAAGCGTGACACCAAAAGCACTCAGTAACATCAAGGTAAAATCCAGCAACTTTTTGTTAAAGGAATCAAAACTTGAACGTAAAACTAAATAGCCCAGTAATTCACCATGCAAATCAATAGGCTGCGTAATTTGTATAAAATCTGCTGTCTCAATTTGCGGAGGCAGGGTTAATAAATCATTTTCAGCAATCAATTGACCTGTGTAATGCCCATTTCGATAAGCATCTAACAGCTCTTGCTGCGCGTTATAAAGTCCTGCGAACAAAATATCAGGATTATGTTTTAACGCACCAAGCGTTTTGCGGGTCGTAGAATCATCCATAAACGCAAGTGAAGCTAAACTATTTTCAGAAATAATTTCGGCTTGTGTTTGCAAATTGTGAATCAAATCACGCTTTGCAAAAGTCATTTCGTAAGTGAATAAAATCAAACTGAACACCAAAAGCGCAAGAATACTGCTTAACGCGGTGATGAAAATTAACTTTGTTTTAATCGAGCGATGTTTCAAAATCATGGCTGCGGCTCTTTTGACAAAGTTAATAGTTGAGAACTAATTTTTAAGCCTGATAAAAGAGCTTGAGAATTATTGATAAAAAAGCGGATTTTTTGGTTATCTTCAAACAAATAAATAATGCCTTGATCAAGGATATTTTTTTGTTCGCCAACGGTGAGAATCGATTTTTTACGAAGCGTTGCCAATACCTCTGCTGGCACAGCATTTGGAAAATAAAGTAACTGGCATTCGTCGAAATTAGCGTGTGCGTCTACCGTTTGCACACTAATTTGCAAACCACTCATCATTTTTCCCGCATAGGCTTGTTTTAGTAATTGACCAAAATGCGCGTCATCGTAAACACAATAAGTAAAAATAGATGGTTTTGTTGCCCATTCGGTGAATTGGCTGAAATGAAATAAATAGGCAATTTTGATTTTTTCGGTGCGCTCGACTTCGGTATCTGCAAAAGCAAAAACAGGTGAAAAACAGCAAAGTCGCAAAAACAACACGAACGCGCATACTATGCGAAAAATTCGCGTTGTTTGAAAAGCGTTCCAGCAGCCAATTGTATTCAGCATTCTAGCGTTTAATATGAAAGACCAACGGTGAAATATACTCGGCGAGTTTCTTGTGGTAAACGTGGCAAGCCACCGCTTAACGCACTGCCGTCAGGCAAAGGAATCGTGGCAAAACTATCGTTCAAATTCACGGTGTAATACTTAGTATCAAACACATTATTAACACCTAAATCAAAACTGAATTCTGCCGAATTCAGGGGCAACGCATAATGTACGTTACTGTCAAAAATCGTCACACCGTGTGCAGATTTACCTTTATAAATGACATTCGATTCATGTGAGTCTACATCATCAAACCAACGTCCCGTAAATCGGAAAGTAAATTTATCCAGCGAATACAGTAAATTACTTTTTATCATGTGCTTCGGGACATTCGTGACATCAACCATCTTGTTTAATTTCTCAGCATCTTGTCTGCCAAGCGTATAAACATAATTCACATCTGCGCTAATGCCATTTTCAAAATTTTGCGATTCTCCGACTTGAAAACCATACGTTTTAATCGTGGCTAAATTATCGTTGGTATTGGGTTTGCCTGTAAAAACGTTATTCACAACGCGAATAATATCGGTGCCAACGTTATAAAATCCCGACAATTTAAACGCATTATTTTTGAACGGCTGGGCATTTAAACCTAATTCATAAGTTTCTAAACGCTCAGGTTTCAACCCCAAATTTGCTCGATGAAAAATAGGGTCTTGTGGCGTATTCCACGTTTCATAAATTAAATACGGTGATGGTGCAAGATAAGACGTTCCCCACGCGCCAAAGAAACGCAAATCGTTTAACGCTTGCCATGAAAAGCCTAAACGTGGATTAAAATCAGGGTCATAACGTGAATCCGAATCCATCCGTAGCGAGCCGTTTAAAACAAGTGTTTCTGTTAAATCGTAATTTAACTGACTGAAAACGGCATAATTTTGGTAATCCGTATGTTTAATTAACGAACTGGCATCCGCACTATTTTTGGGTTGTGAGTGCATAAAACTCAATTCGACACCTGTTAACCAATTAACGTTACCTTTTAAATAAGCAACTGTTTCATTGAATCGCATCGCATCGCCATGCCATGAAATTGGCGCACTCGCTCCCCAAGCACGATAACTTGAACCATCTGCCAACTCTGTACTTTCATAACTCAAACTGGTTTTGGCTTGCCAAAATGGATTGATGTCCCAGTTATAGGTTGCGTTTGCCATTTGATTAACGGTTTCAAAAAACGCCTTACCAGAATAATCATAGCTAATCGGTGGCGCAGGATTAAACGACAAACTGGTATTTGCATTGTTATGAATACGGTAATAACTGAGAGTTAAATCTTTGTAGTTAGCTTTGAAATGAATGTTGTGATTTTGCTCAGTTAAATCAACGGGCGTTTTGCCGTAAATTTCAGGGTAATTTTGACTTAAATTTTCCTGTGCGCTGTTATGAAAACTGCCTGACAAAGACACGTTAATGTCTTCGTTAATTTTTTTCCCTGCCGCGACTTGCACTTCGGCAGTATCGCGCGTTGCACCTGTAGCTTTAATTTTTATGCCATTTAAATCGTTACCGCTTTGCGTGACGATGTTAATGGTGCCAAGCATGGCATCTGCGCCATAAATGGATGACGAAGAACCTAAACTAATTTCAACTTGTTTGACATCGAGCAGCGGCATGGCGTGATAAAACGCCGTTGGTTCACCCGTTGGAGCTTTGATTTTATTACCGTCAATTAACAATGTAATTTTGTCGTTAGCAAAAATGCCGCGTATGTAAATTTCAACGCCTGCTTTTTCGGTAGAAGCTAAATTTGCAAGGTGAATATCGGGGATATTTTTCAAAATGTCGGTTAAAAAACGATAGCCTTTGCGCGAAATTTCGTCTTGCGAAATAACGTATGCCGTGACAGGCGATTTGTTAATCGACATCGGCATTTTAGTAATCGAAGTGACTTGCACGTCCATTAACTGATCAAACGGAACGTCAGTAAATTGCCCTTCGGCGCACACGACTTGAGTAAAAACCAATGATAAGAATAGGGGATTTAGTTTCATATTTTAAACGTGAGCATTTTTGCGTAATTATGATGGGTTTAATACGTCAAACCAACAGTTAAATACACTCTGCGAGTTTCTTGTGGTTGAGCAGACAGACTGCCACCAAAATTGTCATACAAAGGCACGACATAATATTTCGTATCAAGTAAATTATTTACACCTAAATCCACACTAAATTCTGCCGATTGAATCGGTTGCACATAATGGATGTTGCTATCAAAAATGGCTGTGCCGTGCATTTGATCCCCCTGGTAAATTTTATTCGATTCATGTGTGCCAATATCGTCAAACCAACGTCCTGTGAAACGAAAAGTGAATTTATCCCATGCGTAAAGCAGATTACTTTTTATCATGTGTTCGGGAGAATTTGTGATGTTCACCATGCTATTTAATTTTTCTGCATCTTGCTGTCCTTGAGTTAACGTATAACTCACGTCTGCACTCAAATCGCGCGTAAATGTTTGACGCTCTACTATTTGAAAACCATACGTTTGCGACGTTGCAATGTTATCCCAAAAGCCAAGATTTCCTATGTTTGTCAATCTTATAAGGTCTTTACCATCGGTAAAAAAGCCCGACATTTTGAACGAGTTTCCTTTAAATGGCTCAACGTTAAAACCTAATTCTGTCGTCATGGTTTTTTCTGGGCGCAAATTCAAATTAGGACGACCATAAGCGGGATCGCTTGGCATATTCCATGTTTCATACATTGAAGACGGCGCAGGTGCTAAATATGACGTTCCGATAGAGCCAAAAAAGCGAAGTTCTGTCATTGCTTGCCAAGAGAAACCAAACCGAGGATTGAAAACAGGAGAGTAACGAGAATCGGCATCCATTCGCAATGAGCCATTTAATGCGAATGTTTCGGTTACGTCATAATTGAGTTGCGTATAAACAGCGTAATTTTGATACCTGAGGTGATATTTTGGCAAAGTGGGTACATCGTATTGATTTCTGGGTAACGAATTCATCGCACTGACTTCGATACCACTTAGCCAATTGATGTCGCCTTTGAGATAAGCAAGTGTTTCTGAAAAACGCAGTGCCTCACCAAACCATGTCATATCTTGATTAGGTGCAAGCCCCGTTCGATAACTGGAGGCTTTTGATAATTCAGTGCTTTCATAACTCAAACTTGATTTGGCTTGCCAAAATGGATTTAGGTCTGATTTATAGCTCACATTTGCTGTTTGATTGGTTGGTTCCCAAATGGGTACGCCCGAATAAAACTTTGGCGTAAATGAAAGCGCATTATTGTTTTTCGTTTGTGTGCGGAAATAGCTAAAAACTAATTTTTGGTAATTGGCTTTGAAATACAGATTTGAATTTTGTTCAGTCAAATCCAAATCAACCACCGCATTACCATAAATTTCAGGGTAATTTTTTCGTAAATTTTCCTGAACTGAATGATGAAAACTTCCCGTTAATGAAACGTTAATATCGTCGTTTATTTGTTTTTCTGCGTTGACTTGAACTTCGGCTGTATCGGCTGTACCACCTGTTGCTTTGATTTTTACGGTATCCAAATGAGAACCAGTGTTGGTAACTAAATTGATTGTGGCGAGCATGGCATCCGCACCATAGACAGATGACGATGAACCCAAACTAATTTCAACTTGTTTGACACCGATGAGCGGCAAGGCATTGTAAAATGTTGACGGTTCGCCTGTCGGGGCTTTGATTTTATTGCCATCGACAAGCACCGTAATTTTGTTATTAGCAAAAATGCCGCGTATGTAAATTTCATTTACGGCTTTTTCAGTTTGAGCCAAATTGGTGACGTAAAATTCGGGCGTATTTTTCAAAATATCTGTCAAAAAACGATAGCCTTTGCGACTAATTTCATCTTGCGAAATCACATAAGCGGTGACAGGCGACTTATTAAGTGGCATTGCCATTTTTGTGATGGAGGTGATATTTACATCTGCTAATTCTTCGAGTGATACATCCATAAATTCTGCTTCTGGCTCGTAGTTTTTTGATTCTGCATGAACAGTTTGAATCAAAATAAACAGCCAAAAGAAGGATTTGATGTTCATAACATGCTTAAAAAAGAATTTGCCCAATCTTTTCGCCGAACTTCACCGATTTCCCTGCCACAAAATTACTATCCCAATTCATTCTGTCTTTTTCAAACAGCATGATAATCGTTGACCCCATATTAAAACGCCCCATTTCTTCACCGATTTTCAAAGTTGGTGCGTCGTTGTCATAAGTCCAACTACGTACTTCTTTACGCGTTGGCGGAGTAACCACACCGTGCCAAACCGTTTCGATACTGGAAACGAAAATTGCCCCAACCAAAACCAATGCAACTTGTCCAATATCGGTATCGAAAATTGCCACGACACGCTCATTTTTTGCAAATAAACCATTCACAGCCTGCGTTGTTGCGCCGTTGACGCTAAATAATTTTCCAGGTATATGAATCATCTCGCGCAACGTACCAGTGAGCGGCATGTGCAAACGGTGATAATCTTTGGGCGATAAATAAATCGTCGTGAATTCGCCATCATTGAATTTTTCAGCGCGAGCCGCATCGCCACCGAGTAAATCCGTGACCGTAAAACTTTTGCCTTTTGCTTGAAAAATATCACCACTTTCAATTTTTCCTGCTTGACTGACAACGCCATCAGCAGGGCTTGCAATGGCATTTTTTTCAGTCGTTAAAGGTCTTGAGCCCGCTTTTAATTCACGAGTGAAAAAGTGATTGAAACTTTTAAAGGCGTTTAAATCTTGGGTAATCGATTCATCCCAGTTCACGCCGTAGCGCATGGCAATTTGACGAATCAAAAAGTTTTTCCATGTCACGTTTTCACAATGCGTGAATTTACTCACAAATTGTGACAAGGCGTGTTGCGGCAAAATAGTTTGCGAGAATTCAACGAGCGTATTTTTTAAAGTCATGAGTTTGGGGAATCAAGTGTTTTTCCGCTGAGTCCGTAAGCAAAAGCAATGACTTCGGCAACAGCGAGATAGAGTTCTTCGGGAATTTCGTCGCCTAACGGAATTTTAGACAACATATTGACCAGTTCGGGGTCTTTATAAATGGGGATGTCGTGTTCTTGAGCAATTTTTAAAATTTGCTCGGCATTTAAACGTGCGCCTTTTGCCGTCACGGTTGGCGCATTGTCTTTTTCAAGTTCGTATTTGAGCGCGACGGCAAAATTAGGCGGCAACATAATTAAGGCAGTGTCACAACTTCAGGTGCAATCCACGCTTCGTTGCGATGTTCCACCACAACGCTCGTATAAATACCACCACGCACATAAAAATCAGCACGAACACGCATAAAGTTTGGTGAAATCGCGCGAACTAAGTCATCTAAAATTTGGTTGGTAATCGCTTCATGAAACGCGCCTTCTTCACGGAATGACCACATATACAACTTGAGTGATTTTAATTCGACGCACAATTCAGCGGGAACGTATTCAATTTTAATGGTCGCAAAATCAGGTTGCCCCGTTTTTGGGCAAAGGCAAGTAAATTCAGGAATATCGAAACGGATGGTGTAATCACGATCCGTTTGTGGATTAGGGAAAGTTTCTAAGTCTTTTGAAGGTCTTGTAGTCATGTTTTTCTAGGTTTGACGTTAAAATTGGGCTTCATTTTAATGCAAACCTAGGCAGATTCATAACTCGTTAAATTACGCGCGTTTTGCTTCGTTCCAAAATGCGTCTAATTCGTCTAGCGAATAATCTTTTAAAACACGTCCTGCGTCGGCAACTTGTCGTTCAATGTAATGAAAACGTTTAGAAAATTTCTGCGTACTTTCTTTTAACGCAAGTTCAGGATTGACCTTCAAATGCCGTGCTAAGTTCACGACAACTAACAATAAATCGCCGATTTCTTCTTGAATATGCGCTTGATTACCTGATTCCCACGCTTCTTTGACTTCGTCTAATTCTTCTAAAACTTTCTCAAAAACGGGCGGAACGGTTTCCCAATCAAAACCATGTTGCGCGGCGCGATCTTGAATTTTTTCACATTCTAAAAGTGCAGGGAGTGAACGAGCAACGCCTGATAAAACGCTTTCTAATTCGGGATTTTTTTCTTTTCGTTCATCGGCTTTAGATTGTTCCCACGCCGCATGACGCTGTGCATCGGTTTCAAAAACGGCATCGCCAAAAACGTGCGGATGACGACGCACTAATTTGTCGGCAATCGATTGCGCCACATCGTCAAATGAAAACAAGCCGCGTTCGTTGGCAATTTGCGAATGAAACACGACTTGCAACAGTAAATCACCGAGTTCAGCGCGTAAATCATCTAAATCTTCGCGTTCAATAGCGTCAACGACTTCGTAGGCTTCTTCGATAACGTAGGGAATTAAACTGGCGAAATCTTGTTTAACATCCCACGGACAACCCGTTTCTGGATGGCGGAGTTGCGTCATGAGGTCGAGTAAATTTTGAGTATTTTTTAACATGGTTTTAAGTGTCCAAAAAGTGAGTCGCGAAATTATACAACGACTTGCTAAATCGCCACGTCAGCTTATTTTCGGCTATAATTTCGTATCTTTTTTCGTTTAATTTCGGTCAATATCGTGTCAACAAATCAAAAAGTAACCACCTTTCAAGGGCTAATTTTAGCTCTACAAACTTATTGGGCAGAACAAGGCTGTGTGCTGCTACAACCGTTAGATTTAGAAGTCGGTGCGGGAACATTTCACCCTGCGACTTTTTTACGCGCTATTGGCCCTGAGCCTTGGAGTGCCGCTTACGTTCAACCTTCGCGTCGTCCAACGGATGGGCGTTTTGGCGATAATCCAAACCGTTTGCAACATTACTATCAATTTCAAGTCATGCTCAAACCATCGCCTGCGGATATTCAAGATTTGTATTTAGGTTCGCTCAAACGCTTAGGTTTTGATTTGCTCGAACATGATATTCGTTTTGTCGAAGACAACTGGGAATCGCCAACGCTTGGCGCGTGGGGTTTGGGCTGGGAAGTTTGGCTTAACGGCATGGAAGTCACGCAATTTACTTATTTCCAACAAGTCGGTGGGCTGGAATGTCGCCCCGTCACAGGTGAGATTACTTACGGTTTAGAACGTCTGGCGATGTATTTGCAAGGCGTGAACAGCGTTTATGATTTGGTTTGGACAGAAACACCGCACGGCGTGGTGACTTATGGTGACGTGTTTCATCAAAACGAACGCGAGATGTCGGAGTTCAATTTTAACCATGCAAATACGGAGTTTTTATTTGAGTGTTTCAATACTTACGAAAAAGAATGCCAAAATTTGATTGCCGCTGATTTACCGTTGCCTGCGTATGAAATGGTTTTGAAAGCCTCGCATACCTTCAATTTACTTGATGCGCGTCATGCAATTTCTGTCACAGAACGTCAACGTTATATTTTGCGCGTTCGGACACTTTCAAGAGCCGTTGCCGAAGCCTATTACGCACGCCGCGAAGCCTTAGGATTTCCGATGTTAAACACGCAAGGAGCAAACTAATGACACAACATTTATTATTTGAACTCGGCTCAGAAGAATTGCCGCCAAAAAACTTATTAAAACTCAGCAACGCTTTAACCGACGGCATCGTGGTCGGTTTGAATGAAGCTGAACTCGCTTTTTCAAGCGTGAAAAGTTACGCCACACCAAGACGTTTAGCAGTTTTCATTGAGAATTTGCAAGGCGCACAAGCCGATAAAACCGTTCAAAAAAGAGGCCCTGCGGTGCAAGCGGCTTTTCAAGCGGATGGCTCGCCAAGCAAAGCGGCTCTTGCATTCGCGCAAAGTTGCAGCGTGGAATTTGACCAACTCGAACGTTTAAAAACCGACAAAGGCGAATGGCTTGCTTGCACCCAAACCATTGCAGGTCAAACCACACAACAGTTGATTCCTGACATTATTCGCAAAAGTATTGCGAATTTACCGATTGCCAAACGGATGCGTTGGGGCAGTTTTGCGACCGAATTTGTCCGACCTGTACATTGGGCGATTTTGCTTTATGGCGATGAAATTATTGAAACGGAAATTTTAGGGCTGCAAACAGGCAATCAAACGCGCGGGCATCGTTTCCACGCGCCGCAAGCGATTACGATTGCAAAACCTGAAAATTACGCTGAAATTTTATTTTCACAAGGCAAAGTGATTGCGGATTTTGAAGCGCGTAAAAATCAGATTCGAGCCGATGCTGAAAAAGCCGCTTCGGCGGTGAATGGTATCGCGCATATCGAAGAAGATTTGCTCGAAGAAATTGCCGCGTTAAATGAATTCCCCGTACCGATTACAGGGCATTTTGATGAACGCTTTTTAGCGTTGCCTGCTGAAGTGTTAATCACCACGATGCAGGAAAATCAAAAATACTTCCCTGTCAAAAATGCTGATGGTTCGTTGCGTCCTTATTTCATCACGTTTAGCAATATCGAAAGCACGCGCCCCGCTTCAATTCAAGACGGTAACGAACGAGTGGTTACGCCACGTTTGTCGGATGCCGAATTTTTTTGGAAACAAGACCGCCGTTATTCACTCGCCGATTTTGCACCACGTTTAGAAACGATTGTGTTCCAAGAAAAATTGGGAACAGTCGCGCAAAAAGTTCAGCGTTTAATCAAACTCGCCGAATATATCGCACCAAAAATTGGGGCTGATGTTGAACTTGCAAAACGTACCGCCTTTTTAGCGAAAAACGATTTAATGACTGAAATGGTCGGCGAATTTGGAAATTTACAAGGCATCATGGGGCGTTATTACGCGCTCGCAGATGGTGAAAATCCAATCGTCGCACAAGCGATTGAAGAACATTATTTGCCCAAACAAGCAGGTGGAGCGACTCCGAGCAGTGATATTGGTTGCGTTGTCGCATTGGCTGAAAAAATCGATACGTTAGCAGGGATTTTTAGTGCTGGCTTGATTCCAACAGGCGACAAAGACCCGTATGCGTTACGTCGAGCAGCGTTAGGTGTGTTACGAATTCTGATTGAGAACAAACTCAATTTGAATTTGGTTGAGTTGATTGATTTTGCTTGCAAAGTCATTACACCACTCAAATCAGATAAAGTGGTTACTGAATTTAACGAATCTGGACAACAAGAAAATGCAAAATTAGTCATAGATTTTATTTTTGAACGCCTAAAAGGTTATTGCTTAGACAAAGGTTTTACAGCAGATGAATTTGAAGCTGTTTTAGCCGTAAATCCTGCTGAACCATTAGATTTCATGCAACGTTTGCAAGCGGTGAAAGCGTTCCGTCAATTACCCGAAGCGGAAAGTTTAGCGGCGGCAAATAAACGGATTTTGAACATTTTGAAAAAGTCTGAATCCCCCGCCGCACAAACCGTTGGCAAATTGATTGAACCTGTTGAAATTGAATTGCTCGAACTGGCTCAAAAATCAGCGGCGGATATTCAACCTTTACTTGAAAAACGTGATTATCAAGCGACGTTAAATCGTTTAGCAGAATTGAAACAACCTGTTGATGCGTTTTTTGATGGCGTGATGGTGAATTGTGACGATTTAGAATTACGCGCAAACCGTTTGGCGTTGTTGAATTTATTATCTGAACAATTTTTGACTTGCGCGGATATTTCGAAGTTACAAGCGTAATTTCTTACGGTGTGGAGCAATCGGCGATATTTGCGTTGCTCTTGCTCCACATAAAATTAGCGCGTATCTGTTCCCATTGAACCGTGATTGTGACTCAAATTTGAAACACCATAAGGCTGTTTCATTTTGTCATAAACACCTTGAGTGGGTGCTAGCCAAACCATACCAGGCCCTGTAAACGTTTGTAACAACAATTCGCCACTTACCACCGTCCCAAAAATCGATTTACTCGACATTTCCGCCTGAAAACTTACGCTTGCCGTGCGAACAAACGCAAAATTACCATCAACCGATAATTTTTCGCCTGCCGCGAGTTCATAAACGACTAATTCGGCAACAGGAACAGGTGAAACTAAAACCACAACGCCTGTGCCAACGGCTTGCGTTTGGAAAAAACCTTCGCCACCAAATAACGCGCTAGAAATATTACTTTGCAATTTCGCGCTGACTTCAATACCGCCTGACGCGCAATAAAACGAACTTTTATCGAAAATCAGCCCGTCGTTTTCGATATTAAACAACAAGTAATGTCCAAAACTGGGTTCTAAGAAAACTTCACCGCTACCTTTAATGCGTGATTGAAACAGCGTTTCGCCTGTTAAAAACTTACGCATTAAGCCTTTGGCAATTCCACCGCCCGTTGTCGATTCCAGTTGCAAATGCCCTTTCATAAAATACAACGCACTCGGTTCAAGCAATAATTCGCCGTTGCTCAACGTCACGCGCACCATTTTCAAATGGATGTTCGCTTGATTGGCGAAAAAAATCTTTTCCGCTACATTCAAATCATCCGAACCGAGCAGCTTTTCATAACGCACCACATCAAAAATCGCGCCTGAAACTTGCTGACTTTCAATAACGGTAAAGTCATCTGTGCCGCTCATTTTTATAACCCAAATTCAGCTGGATTTAACGCAAGTTCTTTGGCGATTTTTGCGGCAACGGCTTGTTCTTGTAAATCAAAATCACCGTCTGATGAGGCAATTGCAATCATCATGCGAATCAATAAACGTCCCGCTTCGGTGTTCGATTTCATTTTACCTAATGCTAAAAACGCTTTGGCTTCGCCAATGTCGTTGTCAAATTCAATTTGTCCGACGAAATCTTGAAAGGCTTTAATCACATCGCTGGTCGTAAAAATTGATAGTGCATCGTTATTTTCGATGAACTTAATCATTTTTTGTTTTTCTTCGGACGAAATTTTGCCGTCAGCCATTGCAATCAACGCTGAACCCGCCATTGCCGCTTCTAAAAATTCTTTGTTTTTGAACTTTAACGCTTCAGTTTTAAGTTCGTTTGCTTTGGTTTTTAAATCATTTAAAAAATCACTGAAATTCATAACTCACCTATTTGAAAAATTGAAAAATCTTCGTGTGCCGCATTGTACCTTGAAAAAAGCTCACTTACGGCAGTAACTTTTTATGCGTATGAATCGACATCAAAATGCCAAAACCCGCACATAACGTCACAATGGAGGTGCCACCGTAACTAATCAATGGCAATGGCACGCCAACTACAGGCAAAACGCCAATTACCATGCCGATATTAACAAATACATACACAAAAAATGTGAAAGCTAAACTGCCTGCAAGCAAGCGACTGTAACTGTCTTTAGCTTGTGAGGCGATAAACAAACAACGGCTAATAATCAGCAAATACAACACCAGCAAACTCACGCAACCAAATAAACCAAATTCTTCGGCAAATACGGCAAAAATAAAATCCGTTGAACTTTCGGGCAAAAAATCAAGTTCAGATTGCGTACTGCCAAGCCAACCTTTGCCATAAACGCCGCCAGAACCAATCGCAATTTTGGATTGAATAATGTGATAACCACGCCCTAACGGATCGGCTTCGGGATTTAAAAAAGTTAGCACGCGAGCGCGTTGATAATCGTGCATAAAATGCCACAAAATCGGTGTTAAAGCGGTAAGAAACGTAGCAATGCCAATAATAAACCACCACGAAAGCCCTGAAAAAAAGATGACCGCTGCACCTGAACTTGCAACCAGTAAAGCTGTTCCCAAATCGGGCTGTTTGGCAATCAGCAAGGTTGGCAAAATAATCAACAACGCGGCAATCAAAAGCTGTTTTGGACGTGGCGGCAACGAATACTCGGCTAGATACCAAGCAATCATCATGGGCGTTGTAATTTTAATCATTTCAGACGGTTGAAAACGAAATGCTCCCAGTTCAAGCCAACGTTGTGCGCCTTTGCCAATTTCGCCCAAAATTAGCACGGCAAGTAACAAAAAAATCCCCAAACTAAACAAAATCACCGACCAGCGTTTGAACTGATATGGTTCAACTTGCGCGAGCAAAATCATAAAACCAAACGCTAATGCCACTCGCGCGGCTTGACGAATCAAAACATCTAAATCTTGACCACCCGAACTGTAAAGAATCACAAAGCTTAAAATTGAAATTAAAACGAGCGTGACAAATAACGGAATATCAATGTGCAGCTTGCGTAAAAAATTCCCTAAAAATGAATGACGTTCAAATTGTTCGTGGCGCGTTTCAGCTTGCATTCAATGCTCCGCAGGTGAGAAGTAACGTGTTTTTTTTGCGGCAAATTGTAACGCCTTTTTTGTGTAAAATTGGATGCCTATCCATTCGAGCAAAAACGACTTCATTTAAAATTCGCTGCAAAAAATCTTGCGATGGCATTTTTAAGTTTAAAAATGCAAACCACTCACGCAAAATCAACCGCTGTTCTATTTCTGAAAAGGTGAGCAATTTCAAAATATCCAATGAGTTATCCTCATTTAAGACAGTTTGAAATTGCGTTTGTGCGAGATTTGAAATTAGCACTTCTGCTTCGGCGCAATGCGTCGCGGTTCGCGCAACGGTTTTATCGAGCGACTGCCAACGCTGTTTTAATTTCGGAATAATGTCTTGGCGCAAAAAATTTCGGTCATAAATCGTACTTTGATTACTGGGGTCTTCAATCCACGCTAATTTATTTTCTAAAGCATAGGAATTGATTTCGTCTTTACCAATGTTGAGCAGCGGACGTAATAAATGTCCTTTCGCAAATGCCGTTTTTTCAGGCATTCCCGCTATTCCTTTTAAACCGCTTCCGCGAAAAAGTTGCAGCAAAACGGTTTCTAATTGGTCTTCACGATGTTGCGCGATAAGTAACACATCGTTTTCGCCGATTAAATTTTTAAATGCGTCGTAACGCGCATTTCTCGCTGCTTCTTCGGGACTTTCGCCACGTTTCGCATTAGCACTAACACGAATTTGCAAAAATGAAACGTCCAAATTTACCGCCGTTTTTTCACAATGAATTGCCCACTCATCGGCTTCTTTTTGCAAACCATGATGAATATAAACAGCTGTGATTTGATTTTTAAACTCTGAAATTGCAGCGCAAGCGTGCAATAAAACGTGCGAATCAACGCCGCCGCTATAACCGATAAAAATGCGATTTAACGCGCGACATTGCTGCAATTGCAGCAGAATTTGGTGTTGAATTTTGAGCCGTGAATTTTTCAATTTTACTTACCTTGAGATTTAACAAGTCCGCACCGATAATAGCGATTTTAAATGCCTTAACAAAACGGAGATGGTATGCCAAACAGAGTTCGGTTGTGGATTTTTAGTTTATTTTTACTTAATTTTTTTAGCTTGCAAGCGTGGGCGCAACTACCCGATTTTACTGATATGGTCAAAGCAAATGGCGGCGCGGTGGTTAATATCAGTACCATGCAAAAAGTCCCAGCTGGAATCGAAGGTGGTGCAGAAATACCCCAATTTCCAGAAGGAACAATGCCGCCTGAATTAGAAGAATTATTCCGCCGTTTCAATGAACAGCAACAAGGCGGGGGCGATAGTTCACCGCACGAAGCGCGTTCACTCGGTTCAGGTTTTATTATTTCAGCAGATGGTTATGTTTTGACCAATCATCACGTTGTTAAAGATGCGACTGAAATTTTGGTAAAACTCACCGATAGACGAGAATTTGTTGCCAAGTTAATCGGTTCAGATGCTCGCACCGATGTTGCTGTGTTGAAAATCGAAGCGCGTGATTTACCCGTTGTGACCATTGGTGCGCCAGATAAATTACAAGTTGGCGAATGGGTTTTAGCCATTGGTTCACCGTTTGGTTTTGAACAATCTGTTACCGCAGGCATTGTGAGCGCGAAAGGGCGCAGTTTGCCTGGTGGGAATTATGTGCCATTCATTCAAACCGACGTAGCGATTAACCCAGGCAATTCAGGCGGGCCATTGTTCAATATGGATGGCAAAGTTGTTGGTATCAATTCGCAAATTTACAGTCGCACAGGCGGGTTTATGGGCTTGTCATTTGCGATTCCTATGGACGTTGTGATGAACATCGTCGATCAAATCAAAGCAAAAGGTAAAGCCTCTCACGGTTGGCTTGGCGTTCAAATTCAAGATGTGACGCGCGAATTAGCGGAATCATTTGGCATGAAAAAACCACAAGGTGCGTTGGTCGCAAAAATTATTTCTGGTGGCCCAGCTGAAGCGGCAGGTGTACAAATTGGCGACATTATCACTGAATTTAACGGACAGCTAATTGACCATTCTGCGGATTTACCACCGATGGTGGGTGTTACGCCCATTAACGACAGCGCAACGTTAAAAATTATTCGCCAAGGTGAGCCACGCACTTTGCATTTCAATGTTGGTTTATTGCCAGATGAAGATAGTAATCCTTTAGCTGCAGCAAAAACACCAAACAAATCGCCTGAAAATCAATTAGGTATTACTGTTTCAGAATTAACACCTGATCAGCGTCAGTTGTTGCAAATCCCTAAAAATGGCGTGTTGGTGCAAGAAGTTTCAAAAGGGGCATCGCGTGACGCAGGTATTCAACGTGGCGATGTCATTTTACGCATTCAAAATACGGTGGTAAGAGATTTGAGTGATTTTGATAGACTTGTGAAAAAATTGCCCACAGGTGTTTCGATTGCCGTGTTAATTCAACGTCAAGGAAATCCCGTCTTTTTAGCGTTAAAACTAAAATAGACGTTTCATGTGAATGAAGGGATGACGTTTTTTTGTAAAGCGTTATCCCTTTAATTTTTGTGTTTTGACCTTGCGCTAAATCACGAAATCAGCCACTATCAAAACCCTTCATTACGACCACCATTTTTAATTATGATAAACATCGGCAAAATTAACACGCTCAAAATCAGCAAACAAAACAGTTCGGGCATTTTTTTAAGTGATAATACAGGGAAGCAGGTTTTACTTGCGGATAAAAGACCGAAAAAATACGAACTAGAAGACAGTGTTGACGCGTTTGTCTTTGTTGATAGCGATGGACATTTAGCCGCTTTTAGTCACAAACCTTTTGCACTAGTCGATGAAATTGCTTATTTGAAAGTGGTGTCGGTGAATTATTACGGCGCATTTTTGGATTGGGGGTTATCGAAAGATTTGCTTGTGCCATTTAGTGAGCAACATCATGAGTTAGAAGTCGGACAATCTTATTTTTTTAAATTGTTTTTAGATGATAAAAATCGTATTGTGGCAACGACAAAAATTGCCCAATTTTTAGCTGATGAAATTGAAGAAGGTGACTTTACGGTTGGGCAATCGGTTGATTTAATTATTGCCGATGAAACCGATTTAGGTATTAAAGCCATTGTGAACGGCAGTCATTGGGGGGTTTTGTATAAAAACGAAGTCTTTCAAACGTTGCGAAAAGGACAAAAAATTTCAGGTTTTATCAAACACATTCGAGATGACTTACGGCTCGATTTAACGTTACATCAAATTGGTTACGGTAAAGTTACATCATTAACTGATACAATTTTGCACGTCTTGCAAGACAATGGTGGCGAGTTGGCTGTTGGTGATAAAAGTGAACCTGAGCAAATTTACGCACTCTTTAGTGTGAGTAAAAAAGTATTTAAGCAAGCTATCGGTGCGCTTTACAAAGATAAAAAAATTGCCATTGAAAAGACAAAAATTCGCTTAATTTAAACAAGATAGCCTTGATTTTAAGACTGCCAGTCACTATAAAATACGCGGCTGGGCATTTTAATAAGTAGCATTTAGAAAATAGACAAATAGGAGAGAAACCGTGCAACACCGCATAAAGTCGTTGAAAAAGCACCATCATTTAATAGAAGACGAAGCCAAACACATTGCAGACCTTATAAGCCATGCTCATGATTTTTTACACTCACTTGAAGCATTGCGTGAGGAAATTATTGTTCGAGATGAAACATTCAAAGAGGCAAAAGCGAATCACGATAAAGAAAAAATGGAACTTTATCATCAATTAGCAAGTGAAATTAGCCAAAAATGCCTTACTTATGGAAGAGAATTATGTGAAGCCCCAATTCCTTATTGGGTTGATGGGGATTTGCCGAAAGAAAAAATTGATATTGCTCGACACGCTTACGACGTGATTCGCAACAAGTTGTGTGCATCGCTAAATGTTTTTGATAGTGATTTATTGCCCAATGCCCAAACGCTCGTGCGACTTACCGAAGGGCGAATGTAAAATTTTCAGTAATGAAAACCATCTGTTTGTATGTAAAACAGGTGGTTTTTTTTATGTCTAATGCGTGCGTTCAAACTCTTGCATAAAAGCAATTAACGCATCGATACCACTTTCAGGCATCGCGTTGTAAATACTCGCTCGCATTCCACCTAACAGACGATGCCCTTTCAATGCGTGTAATCCTGCTGCTTCTGAGGCTGTGACAAATTCTTTATTTAATGTTTCATCTAGCAAACTAAACGGAACATTCATGCGCGAGCGATATGTCGTTTCAACAGAATTACGATATAACGTTGACGCATCAATAAACGCATAAAGTTTTCTCGCTTTTGCAATGTTGCGTTGTTCGATGACTTCAACGCCACCTTGCGCTGCTATCCATTTCAAAACTAAGCCCATCAAATACCAACTATACGTTGTTGGCGTATTGAGCATGGATTGATGTTCTGCCTGCTCGGCGTAATTAAAAACGGGTGGTACCGTTTTTAAACATCTACCCAATAAATCCTCACGCACAATGACAACTGTTACACCAGCCGCTCCCATATTTTTTTGACTGCCTGCGTAAATTAAACCAAATTTACTAACATCCATCGGGCGTGAAAGAATGTTTGACGACATATCGCAAACCAGCGGCAAACCTTGAATGTTAGGAATTTCATTAAATTCCACGCCGTGAATGGTTTCATTTGATGTGTAATGCAAATACGCAGCATCGTTGTCAACTGCCCAATGAGTAACGTCTGGAATCGTCGTAAAGTTACTACTTTCTGAACTTGCGCTAACGATAACGTCGCCATACGGTTTGGCATCTTGAATTGCTTTTTCTGACCACGCGCCTGTTTTGATGTAGCAGGCTTTGGTTTTATCACCAAGTAAATTTTGTGGGACAAACGAAAATTGTGCTGATGCACCACCTTGTAAAAATAACACTTGGTAATTTTGCGGAATCTGCATTAAAGCGCGTAAATCCGCTTCTAATTCAGCGGCAATTTGCGAAAAATGTTTGCCTCGATGGCTCATTTCCATCACCGACATGCCACTGCCATGCCAATCGAGCATTTCGCTTTGTGCTTGTTTTAAAACCTCTTCAGGCAATGCCGAAGGCCCTGCGCTGAAATTGAAAATGCGTGCCATAAAAAACTTTTCCCTAATTCGTGAGTGTTAAAAAATTATTCTGCATCGTCACTTTCAATGTTTTCGACAAAACCACAGCCTTTTTGTGGACAGACCTTTTGCACCCCGTGTTTTTTGCTTTCTTTGAGCGTTAAAACCGCCCAGTTACATTTTGGACAAGGTTCATTTAACGGGGCATTCCAAAGCGCGTAATCGCAAGTTGGGTAATTTTCGCAGGAATAAAACACTTTTCCATTGCGCGATTTACGTTTGAAAATTTGCCCTTTTTGACATTGTGGACACGTCACGCCTGTGTCGCTCGGTTTTTCAATGGGTTCAATGTAGCGGCAAGTTGGATAACCTGTGCAACCAATAAATTTTCCGTATTTACTGCTTTTATAAACCAGCGGTGATTTGCATTCGGGGCATTCGCGACCTTCAACAAGTTCAGGCTCGATTGCCGCAGAATCAGTCAAATTGCGGGTGTAGTTACAACTCGGGTAATCGGTGCAACCAATAAAACGTCCGTTACGTCCTAAACGAATCGATAACGCTTTGCCGCATTGCGGACAAAGTTCATCGATGGCTTCTTGCGTCACGTCTTTGCGCTGAACACTGCCTTCTTTTTCGATAACGAGTTCGCCAAACGGTTTCCAAAAATTCTCCATCAATGGAATCCACGCTTTTTCGCCTCGTGCCACGGCATCTAAATCGTCTTCTAAATTTGCGGTAAAACTGTAATCGACGTATTTGGTGAAATGCTCAGTTAAAAACTTATTCACAATTCGCCCCACATCGGTGGGATGAAAACGTTTCGATTCAAGCGTCACATATTCACGATTTTGCAAAGTCGAAATAATTGACGCATACGTTGAAGGTCTGCCAATACCATATTCTTCGAGGGCTTTTACCAAACTCGCTTCACCGTAACGCGGTGGTGGCTCGGTGAAATGTTGGGCAATTAAAATATCGTTCAATTGAACCGTATCGCCTTCATTTAAGGCGGGCAAAAAGTTTTCTTTGTCGTCGCCATCTTTGGAATCGTCTTTGCCTTCAAGATAAACCGCCATGAAACCAGGGTTTGCAACTGACGAACCCGTAGCGCGAAAAATGTGTTTGCCATCAGCGCAACTCAAATCAATTGCTACGCTGTTAAGTGTTGCATGAATCATTTGGCAGGCAATAGTACGTTTCCAAATCAATTCATAAAGTTTGAATTGTTCAGCGGTTAAAAACGCTTGAATTTGACTTGGAATGTGACGCGCTGAAGTTGGACGCACCGCTTCATGGGCTTCTTGGGCGTTTTTAGATTTGGTTTTATAAACATTTGGCTCTTTCGGCACATTCGCCGCGCCATAAGTTTCGGCGATAAGTTCACGAATATCGGCAACGGCATCGACCGATAAATTCACCGAATCAGTACGCATATAAGTGATTAAACCAGCGGTTTCGCCACCAATATCAATCCCTTCGTAAAGTTGTTGGGCGACCGTCATGGTGCGTTTGGTGGTAAAACCTAATTTTCGTGCCGCCTCTTGTTGCAGCGTAGACGTAATGAACGGTGGAGCAGGGTTGCTTTTGCGTTGTTTCTTTTCAAGTTTGGCAACGGTTAATTTACCGTTTGCGTCGTCAAGCAAAATTTGCCGCGTTTGAGTCGCTAACTCTTCATTGGTGATACTGAATTGGGTGATTTTTTCGCCATCCAATTGCGTTAATTTCGCTTTGAAATTTTGTTCCAACGCGAAAACAGCCGCTTCGGTTGACCAATATTCACGACTTTGAAAGGCTTCAATTTCAAGTTCACGTTCAACAATTAAACGCAATGCAGGACTTTGAACACGTCCCGCCGATAAACCACGGCGAATTTTTTTCCAAAGCAAAGGCGATAATTTAAATCCCACTAAATAATCGAGCGCACGACGCGCTTGTTGAGCATGAACCATGTTGTAATTGAGTTCAGCAGGCTCGGCAATTGCTTCCGTCACGGCTTTTTTGGTAATTTCGTGAAACGCAACGCGATGAACAGTTTTATTTTTAAGCAGATTTTTTTCGTTCAAAAGTTCAAGCAAATGCCACGAAATTGCTTCACCTTCTCTATCAGGGTCAGTGGCTAAATACAGAGTATCCGCAGGTTTTAAGGCTTTGGTAATCGCTTGGATATGGCGTTGATTGCGTTCCACCACCTCATATTTCATTGCAAAATCATGTTGCGGATCAACTGCACCTTCTTTTGGAATTAAATCGCGGACATGTCCATAAGAGGCAAGCACTTGAAAATCTTTACCGAGATATTTTTCGATAGTTTTCGCTTTCGCGGGCGATTCAACAATGACGAGATTTTTGCTCATTTAATCAGTTCCATTCGATTCAAGTTTAATGCAAATAAGTAGGTAATAAGTCGTACACAATGTCTTCCATTCGTGAAAATGCAAGTTCTTCGTCGGGCTGATTGAGTAGCACAATTAAGATAATCCATTTTAATTTATCGAGTGTTAACACTTCTTCAAGTGCAATCGCGCGATCTAACACTAATTCACGGTTAATGGAGTTTAAAATTCCCGAACGTTCTAACATCAAAATCAAATCTTGGCATTCAATGTCAAGACGCTCTTTTTCAAACGGACTGAAAATACGAAATGACGACGAGGCTTGCGGCGAAATATCCCCACCTTCAAGTGCGAGAGATTCGAGCCAATCAAAGGCACGCACTACTTCTCTATGTTCAAAACCTGCTTCGAGCAATTCGGTTTTGACTTTATCGTTATCAGGCGGAATTTCGCGCTCATCGTCCATATAGTTTTCAAACAGATACATCAGGACATCAAATATATTTTCTTTCATATTTCCAATTATTTTATGCGGATATAACAACCGCCAGCGATGGCTTCAACGTAGCCTTGAATTTCTAACATTAAAAGTTGCGAGGTGTTCGAATCAACGGATT
>JAQTXN010000151.1 GCA_028688755.1 Methylococcales bacterium
GTGTCAGTATCGATGTTCATTTTGATTACGCCGTAACTAATCGCTTCGGCAATTTCAGCCGCAGATGAACCCGAACCACCGTGAAAGACAAAATCTAAACTGTTTACAGGCAAACCAAATTTTTCAGAAACGTGCGTTTGTGAATCACGCAAAATCGTTGGTGTGAGTTTCACATTCCCAGGTTTATAAACCCCATGAACGTTGCCAAATGACGCGGCAATCGTGAAACGAGGACTAATTTTAATGAGTTGCTCATACGCATACGCTACATCTTCGGGCTGGGTGTAGAGCGCGTCTTGATGCAAATGGCTGTTATCAACGCCGTCTTCTTCACCGCCTGTGCAACCGAGTTCGATTTCAAGCGTCATGCCGATTTTGCTCATGCGCTCTAAATAACGCGCTGAAATTTCGATGTTTTCATGCAACGATTCTTCTGAAAAGTCGAGCATGTGTGAACTGAAAAGTGGTTTGCCTGTTTTTGCAAAATGCTCTTCACCTGCGTCAAGCAAACCGTCAATCCACGGCAATAATTTTTTCGCTGCATGGTCAGTATGCAAAATCACAGGCACGCCGTAATGTTTTGCCACAGCGTGAACGTGCTGTGCGCCTGCAATCGCCCCTAAAATTTGACCGCCCTGCCCTTCAAGTTTTAAACCTTTTCCAGCCACAAATTGTGCGCCTCCGTTTGAAAACTGCACGATGACGGCTGATTGTGATTTTGCCGCTGCTTCTAACACAGCGTTAATTGAATCGCTATTAACTACATTCACCGCTGGTAACGCCATTTTGTGTTCTTTACAAAATGCGAAAATTCTTTGTACATCGTCGCCCGTTACAACACCAGCACTCACGATTTCTGATAATTTTTGAGCCATTTGAATCTCCTAAAAAAATGAAAAAAGTACGTTTTACGCATTCTACTACAAGCGGCAAAATAAAATTTTGCCAAAATCCTTGAAAGTTAAAAATTCATCCCCCACTTTGGAATCATCGTTATTTTTAAACATTAACAGGAAAAAATTCTACATGAGTAACGCAGAAGAAAATTTAGCAACGCCAGAAACAGAAGAAGTCGATTTACACGCCACGCACACCGAAGTTGGCGAACATGAATACACGCTTGACGAATTAAAAGCGGAACTTGCTGAAACGAAAAAAACCGCCGAAGAAGCTAACGACAAAATGTTACGCACATTGGCTGAAATGGAAAATTTAAAACGTCGCACAACGAAAGACATCGACGATGCGCGTAAATATGCCGTTTCAGGTTTTGCGAAAGAATTATTGCCTGTTTTAGATAGCTTATTTATGGGCTTACAACTCGCAACGGGCGACAGTGACGAAGTTAAAAAATTCCGCGAAGGCGCAGAACTCACGATTAAACAATTTGAAGCGGCATTTGAAAAAAATAATGTTGTCACCATTGACCCACTCGGTTTGCCTTTAAATCCCGAACAACATAACGCTGTCAGCATGATGTTCGTCGAAGGCGCAGAACCTAACACCATCGTCAACGTATTCCAAAAAGGTTATATGTTGAACGGTCGCTTATTACGCCCAGCAATGGTTGTTGTTGCAAAAGCTGCTGAATAAGCCCTTGAAATCACAAAAAACTACCCTACATTTGTAACATCTTTTTAAAAATTATTTTGGAGTAAAAACCTCATGGCAAAAATTATCGGTATCGATTTAGGTACAACCAATTCATGTGTGGCTGTTTTAGAAAATGGCGCAGTTAAAGTAATTGAAAACAGCGAAGGCGCGAGAACAACCCCGTCAATTATCGCATTCAGCAGCGACGACGAAGTGTTGGTAGGTCAATCAGCAAAACGTCAAGCCGTTACAAACCCTAAAAATACGTTGTTTGCAATTAAACGTTTAATTGGTCGTAAATTCAAAGAAGAAGCCGTTCAAAAAGACATCAAAATGGTGCCTTATTCAATCGTTGAAGCGAATAATGGCGACGCTTGGGTGGATGTTCATGGCAAAAAAATGGCGGCTCCTGAAATTTCAGCTCGCGTTTTGATGAAAATGAAAAAAGACGCGGAAGCGTATTTAGGTGAAGAAGTGACACAAGCGGTTATCACCGTTCCTGCGTATTTCAACGACTCACAACGTCAAGCGACAAAAGATGCTGGTCGTATCGCAGGTTTAGAAGTTTTGCGTATCATCAACGAACCAACGGCAGCAGCGTTAGCGTTCGGGATGGACAAACCAAAAGGCGACACCAAAATCGCAGTTTATGATTTAGGTGGTGGTACATTCGATATTTCAATTATCGAAATCGCAGAAATCGACGGCGAACACCAATTTGAAGTGTTAGCGACAAACGGTGACACCTTCTTAGGTGGTGAAGATTTCGACTCGCGCGTTATCGAATACTTAGCAGAAGAATTCAAAAAAGACACAGGCGTTGACGTTCACAACGACCCATTAGCGTTGCAACGTTTAAAAGAAGCGGCTGAAAAAGCAAAAATCGAATTATCGTCTAGCCAACAAACAGACGTGAATTTGCCTTACATCACTGCTGATGCAACAGGGCCAAAACATTTAAACGTGAAATTAACTCGCGCAAAATTAGAATCTTTAGTTGAAGAATTGATTATTCGCACCAAAGCACCTTGTGAAATGGCGTTAAAAGATGCTGGCGTTTCGGCTTCTGAAATCAACGACGTTATTTTGGTTGGCGGTCAAACCCGTATGCCAAAAGTGCAAGAAATGGTAGCGAAGATTTTTGGCAAAGAACCACGCAAAGACGTAAATCCTGACGAAGCCGTTGCGCTAGGTGCAGCGATTCAAGCGGGCGTTTTGGGTGGCGACGTAAAAGACGTTTTATTGTTAGACGTAATTCCATTGTCACTCGGCATCGAAACAATGGGCGGCATTTTGACCAAATTGATTGAGAAAAACACCACGATTCCAACGCAAAAATCGCAAGTTTTCTCAACGGCTGATGACAATCAAACTGCTGTAACGATTCATGTGTTGCAAGGTGAGCGCGAAAAAGCGAACGCCAATAAATCATTGGGTCGTTTCGATTTGGCGGACATTCCACCTGCACCACGTGGCGTGCCACAAATTGAAGTTTCTTTCGACATCGACGCAAACGGTATTTTGAACGTGTCAGCAAAAGACAAAGCGACAGGCAAAAAACAATCGATTGTGATTAAAGCATCAAGTGGTTTGTCGGATGAAGAAGTTGAACGCATGGTAAAAGATGCCGAAGCACACGCAGAAGAAGACAAAAAATTGGTTGAGTTGGTTCAAGCAAGAAATCACGCAGATGGTTTAGTTCACGCAACTGAAAAATCGTTAAAAGATTTAGGCGAAAAAGTTCATGCTGACGAAAAAGCTGACATCGAAAAAGCCATTGAAGCCGTCAAAGAAGCATTGAAAGGCGATGATAAAGCGACAATCGAAGCAAAATCGGAAGCATTGAGCGAAGTGTTTGGCAAATTAGCTGAACGTGCTTATGCTGGGGAAGGTGGCGAAGAAGCGGGTCATGCTCATGCTGAAAGTGCAAAACCTGCTGACGACGGCGTAATTGATGCGGATTTTGAAGAAGTGAAAAAATAAACTTTCGTTCTCCTCGAAAACTGAAAAGCCCAGCTTGAAATTTTCAAGCTGGGCTTTTTCTTCGTAAAAATTAAGAAAAATTTCAGAATTCTTTAATACGGTCGAAAAAGACACCGAGTCGAGATTTTTAGTAAATTCGTCGTCATTTTTCAAAATTTAACAAAAGGTGAATAAAATGGTTGGTATATCTGCTGTATTACCCACAATTGCACAAACACTTCAATCTATGAACAGTCCACAAGTACCAAACATTCAGATCGGTACAGCGGATGTTGACGCAAATTCAGCCGCTGCAGCCGTTTCTATTCCATCAGCAGGCAGCGTTGGTGGTGGCACAAGTGGTTCTATTGATACGACGGCATAACTCGTTGTTAAAAAAGTTAAAAGCCACGATTGCAATGCAGTTCGTGGCTTTTTTTTGCGAAACGTTTTAATTCAAGGGCAAATCTTCATAAATACCACTTAATTTACGTTTAAATTCATTGGTAATTAAACTTGCATCTTGGCGACTTTTAACGACGCGCGGCGTGATTAACACGACGAGTTCGATTTTGTTATCTTCTTTTGTTTTGTTACCAAATAAAGGCCCTAACACAGGGATTTCATGCAAAACAGGAATGCCACCTGCGCCATCGGTATTTTTATCTTTAATCAACCCACCTAAAACAATGGATTCACCGCTTTGAATCACAATTGAACTTTCAATTTCGCGTGTTGAAATGCGTGGATTAACTTCACCGTTTTTAATGCTATCCGCAACATCTTCAACACTTTGCGTAACATCCATCGTCACCAAACCATTTGCATTAACACGCGGTTTAATTTTCAGCTTGACCCCCGTTTTGCGTTGTTGATTTTGCGTCAATGGCGTAGTGCTATTTCCAACACCATTCGTGACACCAGCAACCCCAAACGTGCCTGTTGATAACGAAATCTCTTCCCCAACTTGAATGCTCGCTTCTTGATTATTCAAAACCATGAGCGACGGTGATGAAATGACATTCACATTATTATTGCTTGCTTGAGCGTTTAAAATCGCGCCAATATCACTCGAATTACTCAAAAAGGAATAACCAAAACCACCTTTTGCAGCTTCAACAGCCGTACTGGCAATTGTTTTTGTTGAAATTTCACCTAACGCATTGCTATTGAGAGAATTTGAACCACCGTTGCTGTGATTAAAATACCATTGCAATCCGTATTTTAAAGAATCAGTCAGAGTCACTTCGACAATTGTTGCATCGACTAAAACCTGCAACGGCATTACGTCTAATTGTGAAATCACTGGGCGAATAATTTCATATTCTTGCGCTGTCGCCACGATAATGACTGAATTATTTGCTTCATCGGCAATAATTCGCACATCGCCTACATTAGAAACCTTTGCGTCGCCTGTATTTCCTGTGGTGTTTGGGTGTTGTTGATTTTGATTTGTTGTAGCCGTTGTCGGTTTATTATTTAACTTGTCGTTTGTTTTATTGGTCGTTTCGCCTGCCTTTCTACCGCCTGCTAATCGAGGCGAACGATTACGATTTTGCGAGTTACGACCGTTGCCAAAAATATCATTTAAGGTATCGGCTAATTCAAGCGCATCAACATGTTGAACTTTATAGACATTTACACCACCACCTGTTGTCGAATTGGCTTTGTCTAAACGTGTTACCCATTGTTCAATATCGCGCAAATAACGTGCTTGATGCGTAATCGCTAACACGGCATTCAAACGTTCAATCGGAATAAAACGGAAAAATTGTTCTTCATCGTTTTTGGCTTTTTTCAAAAAAACTTCGTTGAGTTCCTTAATCAAAGTTTCTGCATCAACGTGAGCAAGTGGAAAAAGCGCAAATGACCGACCTTTTAAAATATCCACGTCGAAGGTATTTACCATATCCATGATTCGTGCAAGTTCATCTGCTGCCCCTGAAACGACCAGTAAATTACGTTTCCCGTCAACGGTCAGCAATGTTTTATCTTGCAATAATGGTTTGATTAACTCAGCCACATTGTCTGCGGCAACATTTTTAACAGGAATCACGCGCATTTGATAACCCGCTTTTCCACCCCGATTACCACTAAAATTTGCACTGTATAACGCTTCATTTAATGGTTCAATGTGATAAATATCGCCATCTTTCACAAGTGCCGCATTATTCATACTCAACACCATTTCAAGCGTCGGCAATAATTCTTCTTTGCTTAAAGCATGCGTGGTTTGCAACGTCACTTTTCCTGCCACTTTTGGGCTAAGAACGTAGTTTTGTCCCAAAATGTCACTCAAAACAACTTTAGCCACTTCGCCCAAATCGGCTTCGTCAAAATTCAAACTAAATTCGCCTTTACCACGCGGCTTGGCATTTTGCATGGCTTGTTCATGTGCGGCAGGTACGGCGTAATCCGAACTGGGATATAACTCA
>JAQTXN010000152.1 GCA_028688755.1 Methylococcales bacterium
CGTTGCAAATGGACATTAAAATTCAAGGCATTACCGCTGAAATTATGAAAACCGCGCTTGCACAAGCAAAGCAGGTCGTTTGCATATTTTGGGCGAAATGAATAAAGCCTTAGCGGCTTCACGCACTGAAATGTCAGATTTTGCGCCGCGTATCATCACGTTCAAAATTGATCCAAGTAAAATCCGTGAAGTTATCGGCAAAGGTGGCGCGACCATTCGTAGCATCGTTGAACAAACAGGCGCAGCAGTTGATTTAACAGATGACGGCATTGTGAAAATTGCCTCTGTTGATAAAGCCGCAGGCGAAGAAGCGAAACGTTTAATTTTAGAAATCACTGCTGAAGTTGAAGTCGGTAAAATCTACGAAGGCAAAGTGATTCGCTTGATGGATTTCGGCGCATTTGTTTCGATTCTTCCAGGTAAAGACGGCTTAGTTCATATTTCACAAATTTCAGATGAACGTGTTGAAAAAGTCAGCGATCGTTTAAATGAAGGCGATGTTGTCAAAGTCAAAGTGCTTGAAATCGACAAACAAGGTCGTGTGCGTTTGAGTATCAAAGAAGCAGAAAAAGAACTCGCAGCACCACAAGACGCAGCTTAATTTTTTAAGCTCACAAAAACGTTGCTGGTTCTTTTGGAACTGGCAGCGTTTTTTTTTAACTTTTGAGTGAATTTTTTAAAAGGTAAAAATATGGCAGTCGGACAAACAGATTTTCCAGTGATGCCGCCGATTTCAGGCGTGCAACTTGGTACAGCGAACGCAGGTATTAAACAAACCGTGCGGGATGATTTATTGATTTTTCAATTTGGTGAAAAGGCAACTTGCGCGGGAGTTTTTACGCAAAATGCGTTTTGCGCCGCGCCTGTTCATGTGGCAAAAGCCCATTTATCGCAATCTCCACGCTGGTTACTTATCAATTCAGGCAACGCTAATGCGGGAACGGGCGAACAGGGAATGCGTGATGCGAATCAAACGTGTGCAGATTTAGCAGGCATTACAGGCGGTAGAGCAGGGCAGGTATTGCCTTTTTCAACGGGAGTGATAGGTCAATCATTGCCTGTTGAAAAAATTACCGTTGCATTACCCAACGCCGTGACGAACTTGGCTGAAAATAATTGGCAAGCCGCCGCGCAAGCAATTATGACGACGGATACTTTTCCAAAAGGCGTATCGAAAACGATTCAACTCGATGGCGAAAATGTCACGATTAACGGCATTTCAAAAGGCGCGGGCATGATTCAGCCTAACATGGCGACGATGCTGAGTTTTATTGCGACCGATGCCAAAATTAGCCAACCGCTTTTGCAGCAATGTTTAGCGCGAGCTGCCGAATTATCGTTTAATCGCATCACGGTCGATGGCGACACCTCAACAAACGATGCCTGTATTTTGATTGCCAGCGGCGAATCCAATACACCTGAAATTTTGATGAATTCGCAAAATTACGTCATTTTTTCTGATGCCGTTTTAGCGGTTGCCAAAGAATTAGCAGAACTGATTGTGCGTGACGGCGAAGGCGCGACAAAATTGATGCGAATTGTGGTTTCAGAAGCGGCAAGCGATGCAGAAGCTGTGCAAGTTGCCAAAACTATCGCCCATTCACCGCTAGTAAAAACGGCATTTTTTGCCAGCGATCCAAATTGGGGGCGCATTTTAGCGGCTGTCGGACGGGCAGGCGTTGAAAATATGGAACTTGAAAAAATTCGCATTTATTTAGACGATGTTTGCATCGTGCGAAATGGCGGACGCGCTGACGATTACACCGAAGAAGCTGGGCAGGCGGTGATGAATCAAGCTGAAATTCAAATTGGCGTAAAATTAGGACGTGGCGATTTTTCGCAAACCGTTTTGACCTGCGATTTTTCTTATGATTATGTGAAAATTAACGCTGAATATCGCACTTAAATTAACCAAAATTAGAATAATAAAAACATGACAAAAAAAATAATATTTCACGTTCAAAACGGTGGTTCGCTAAATGGTGAGGCGCGAGTTGCAGGCGATAAATCGATTTCACACCGTTCAATTATGCTCGGTTCACTTGCAGACGGCACAACGCACGTCACAGGATTTTTAGAAGCTGAAGACGCGCTAGCGACGTTGCAAGCCTTTCGAGATATGGGCGTTGAAATTGAACGTACAGGCGAAAGTTGCGTCACGATTCATGGCGTTGGCAAACACGGTTTGAAAGCACCGAAAGCTCCGCTTTATTTGGGCAATTCGGGAACGTCGATGCGTTTGTTAAGTGGATTACTCGCAGGACAAGCATTTAATTCTGTTTTGACAGGCGATGAATCGTTGTCGAAACGTCCGATGAAACGTGTCACCGAACCATTAGCCAAAATGGGCGCGGAAATTAAAACGACTGAAAAAGGCACTGCACCGCTAGAAATTACGGGCAAAGCGGGACAATTAGTTGGCATCGATTACGAAATGCCAATGGCAAGCGCACAGGTCAAATCGTGTTTATTGCTTGCTGGAATGTACGCACAAGGGGAAACGAAAGTCACCGAACCCGCGCCAACTCGTGACCATACGGAACGCATGTTAAGTGGTTTTGGTTATCCAGTTTCAGTAAATGGAAATCAAGCGAGCGTCACCGCTGACGGGAAATTGACAGCCATGACAATCGATGTGCCGAGTGATATTTCGTCAGCGGCATTTTTCTTAGTGGGCGCGTCGATTGCCGCGAATTCAAATGTTTTGCTCAAACACGTTGGCATCAATCCAACACGCACAGGCGTGATTGATATTTTGCGTTTGATGGGCGCGAACATTGAAATTTTGAATGAACGCATCGTTGGTGGCGAACCTGTCGCCGATTTGCGTGTTACGTCGGCACAATTAAAAGGCATCGAAATCCCTGAGCATCTCGTGCCATTAGCAATTGATGAATTCCCTGTTTTATTCATTGCGGCGGCGTGTGCTGAAGGGGAAACTCGTTTAACGGGTGCAGAAGAATTGCGCGTTAAAGAATCTGACCGCATTCAAGTGATGGCAGACGGTTTGCAAATTTTAGGCGTAAATGCAAAATCAACATCTGACGGCATGGTAATTCAAGGCGGTAAAATTAGCGGTGGAACCGTTGAATCTCATGGCGACCATCGAATTGCAATGGCGTTTGCGATTGCGGGTTTGCGGGCAACAGCACCGATTGAAATTTTGGATTGTGCGAATGTGAATACCTCTTTTCCAGAATTCAAAAATATTGCCACCAATTTAGGTTTAAAACTCACAACCGAGGAAAACTAATGGAAACCGTTTTAACCATCGATGGCCCAAGTGGCGCAGGTAAAGGCACGGTAAGTCGTTTAGTTGCAGGCGAATTAGGCTGGAATTATTTGGACAGCGGCGCAATTTATCGTGCATTAGCTCTTGAAATTACTGAAAAAGATATTGAACACGGCAGCATTGACGATATTGTTGAAGCGGCGTTGGCAATGGATTTGCATTTCGAATGTGGTGAAGATCGCGCCGTGTTGCTCAACGGGCAAGACATCACGGATTTACTCGGTTTAGAAAGCACGGGCAATACGGCTTCCAAAATTGCGTCGATTCCTGAAGTGAGAGCCGCGTTGTTACAAAAACAGCATGATTTTTTGCAAGCACCTGGTTTAGTTGCTGATGGGCGTGATATGGGAACGGTTGTTTTTCCAGATGCAAAATTCAAAGTTTTTTTGACTGCAAGCGCAGAAGAAAGAGCGCAAAGACGCTATAAACAGTTGAAACTCAAAGGAATTGATGCTAATCTTGCCGCGATAACTGCCGATATACAAGAACGCGATCAGCGTGACAGCGAACGACAAATTTCACCGTTAGTTCCTGCCGTAGATGCCGTTTATATTGATTCTTCGACAATGTCGATTCAAGACGTTGTCAAAGAAGTGTTAAGTTTAGTCCGTTAAGGACGTTTTTTTACAGACCGCCGCAGATAACCTGCGGTTTTTTATTAACTATTTACTATACAAAAAAGATTGGTGTGAAAACTAATCTTGGGAAACAAAATGAGCGAAAGTTTTGCTGCATTATTAGAAGAAAGTTTAACCAAGACCAAAATGAGTCCTGGTGCAATGTTAATCGGTACCGTTATCGACATCGAAAACGACATGATTATCGTCAGCACGCATTCAAAATCAGAAGGCGTGATTCCGAAATGGCAATTTTTGAATGCTAACGGCGAATTAGAAGTTTCAGTTGGTGACGAAATCGAAGTGGCGTTGGACTTATTTGAAGACGGTTTAGGCGCGACGCTTCTTTCCCGCGATAAAGCGAAGAAAAACAAAGCATGGTTCGAACTCGAAACTGCATTTGAAAAAGACGCGACAATCATCGGTCGCATCACAGGTAAAGTTCGTGGTGGTTTCACTGTTGACGTTGGCGCATTACGCGCATTCTTACCAGGTTCATTGGTTGACGTTCGCCCAGTTCGTGACACAACTTTCTTAGAAGGTCGTGATTTAGAATTCAAAGTCATCAAAATCGACCAAAAACGTAACAACGTGGTGCTTTCACGTCGTGCAGTGGTTGAAAAAGAATACAGTGCAGAACGCGAAGAATTACTCAAAACGCTTGAAGAAGGCGCAACAGTAGTCGGTGTTGTTAAAAACTTAACCGATTACGGCGCGTTCATTGATTTAGGCGGCGTTGATGGCTTGTTACACATCACCGATATGGCATGGAGAAGAGTACGTCATCCGTCTGAATGTGTTGAAATCGGTCAAGAAATCAACGTTAAAGTCTTGAAATATGACAAAGACAAAAACCGCGTATCACTCGGCATGAAACAAATGGCTGAAGATCCATGGTTAAACATTGCTCGCCGCTACCCAGCTGGCACACGCGTATTTGGTAAAGTAAATAACTTAACGGATTACGGTTGCTTTGTTGAAATCGAAGAAGGCGTTGAAGGTTTAGTTCACGTTTCAGAAATGGACTGGACAAACAAAAACGTGAATCCAGGTAGATTGGTTCAATTGGGCGATGAAGTTGAAATCATGGTATTGGAAATCGACGAAGAACGTCGTCGTATTTCACTTGGTATGAAACAATGCAAACCAAATCCTTGGGATGAATTTGCTGCAACTCACAACAAAGGCGACAAAATCTCTGGCAAAATCAAATCAATCACTGATTTCGGTATCTTTATTGGTTTAGATGGCGGCATTGATGGCTTAGTTCACATGTCTGATATTTCGTGGGAAGCTGAAGGTGAAGCCGCAGTTCGTGACTTCAAAAAAGGCGATGAACTCGAAACTATCATTTTAGCGGTTGATTCTGAACGTGAACGCATTTCACTTGGCATCAAACAATTAGCTCAAGATCCATTCCAAAATTTCTTAGCAACGCATGAAAAAAATAGCGTTGTAAAAGGAACGGTTAAAGAAGTTGACGCGAAAGGCGCAACGATTGCTTTAGAAGATGGCATCGAAGGTTACTTGAGAGCGGCTGATGTTGCGAAAGATTTGACTTTAAATGCTGGCGACAGCGTTGAAGCGAAATTTGTGGGTATCGATAAGAAATCGAAAACCATTAGCTTGTCAATGAAAGCAAAAGAAGAAAATACTCGCGCAGAAAAAGAACACACCGTTTCTGCAAAAGATTATTCTGCTTCAGCACAAAACGTTGCGGCACCGACTTTAGGTGATATTTTCAAGCAACAAATGGAAAAGTAAGATCGTAAGATTTTCAAAGGGGGACGCGGCTTGTCGTGTCTCCTTTTTTATTTTTGACAGGAGCGCAGGTGACAAAATCTGAACTAATTGATGTGCTGACAAAGCAACAAAACCATCTTGCTTTAAAAGATGTCGAATTGGCAGTCAAATGTATTATTGAGCAAATGAATCAAGCGTTAGCAAC
>JAQTXN010000153.1 GCA_028688755.1 Methylococcales bacterium
TGCAAGCAACGCTCAAGTATTTATTTTACTGACTTTTCGCTTTTGCGCGGCGCGTTAGACGCTCACGTTTTTTGATTGCCCATTCAGTTGGTTTGGCTTTTTTGCCGTGGAATGGATTCTCAGGCGATTTGAACACAATCCGAATTGGCGTGCCGCTCAGTTGCATTGCTGTTCGATAATAATTGATTAGATAGCGTTTATACGATTCGGGTAATTCATCCGTTTGTGCGCCATGAATGACCACGATTGGTGGATTGCGTCCACCTTGATGCGCGTATTTCAATTTAATGCGTCGTCCATTCACTATCGGCGGTTGATGCGCGAGCGTCGCTTCTTTGAGCATTCTCGTCAAATTCGGCGTAGACATATCCAGCATCGCCGCTTCGTACAAGCTTTGCACGCGGTCAAACATTTTGCCAACGCCACTGCCGTGTAATGCAGAAATTGGGTGTTTTTCAGCAAATTCAACAAAGGTTAATTTCACTTCAAGCAATCGACTAATGGTGTTTTTTTGATCAGCTGAAATACCGTCCCATTTGTTCAAACCAATAATTAACGCCCTACCCGCTTCTAAAACTAAACCCAGTAAATGCGCGTCTTGGTCAGTAATACCTTCTCTAGCATCAATCATGTAAATCACGACATTCGCTTTTTCAACCGCTTGCAATGCTTTTAACACGCTAAATTTTTCAATCGCTTCGCCAATTTTTGAACGGCGACGCATACCAGCTGTATCAATTAACGTGAATTTTTTACCGTCGCGTTCAAATGGAATGTAAATACTGTCTCGCGTTGTCCCAGCTTCGTCGAACACAACAACTCGTTCTTCTCCTAATAAACGATTGACTAGCGTAGATTTACCAACATTTGGACGACCGACAATGGCAATGCGAATTTCATCTTTATCTTCAACTTCGTCTTCGATGGCGATGGGCAACAATTTATCCGCCATTCGCAATAATTCGGGAATTCCCGTGCCGTGTGAAGCAGCAATTTTTACAGGTTCGCCTAAGCCTAAACTGTAAAAATCTGAAATGGCGGTGAATGAATCTACGCCGTCGGTTTTGTTCGTGACCAAAATCACAGGTTTGCTCAAACGGCGTAATGTGTCGGCGATAACTTTATCTGAGGAGCTTAAACCTGCGCGACCGTCCACCATGAAAAAAACGATGTCGGCTTCTTCGAGCGCGATTTGTACTTGTTTTCTGGCGACTTGATCAATGCCTTGTGCGTCATCCATGATTCCGCCTGTATCGACGACAAGGCATTGACGAATTTCTTTGTTTTTGACGCGCCCATATTGGCGGTCACGGGTTAAACCAGCAAAATCAGCCACAATGGCATCGCGGGTTTTGGTTAAAAAGTTGAATAAGGTGGATTTGCCCACGTTTGGGCGACCGACTAAAGCGATTACGGGTAACATAATTTCTACAAGGTAGGAGAGTTGAAAGGTTCAAGATATTTTACCTTGAACCTGTTTTTTGATTTATTTTGCTTTTAACGCGGCAATAGAGCCGTCTTTTGCGTAAATATACACAACATCATCGACGACCACAGGTTTGTTTTCAATTGGACTATCGCTAACTTGAATACGTCCGAGTTGTCGTCCGTCAGAGCTACTGAGCCAATGTACATAACCTTCAAAATCACCGACAACAACGTAATTTTGATACGTTGCAGGGGCGGTTAAGTGGCGATGATGCAACTCTTTTTGCTGCCATAAACCACCACCGCTACGTTGATCAATTTGCCAAACGTGACTTTTTGAATCACTTAAATATAAATACCGAAAGTCATTACTCAAACCTGTGTGCGAAGAAACATTTTCGTTGCGCCACATGGCATCACCGTCTGTCGCCGAAATTGCTGCCACACCACCGCGATAACTCGCGATATAAATCACGTCGTTAATTTCAAGCGGGTCAACATCTAAATCGACTAAACGTTCCACTTCAGAGCGACCTTTAGGAATTGAAATCGTCGTTTCCCACGCATATTTGCCATTTTTTAAATCGAGAGCGACCATTTTTCCGTTGTCATAACCTGCAATGACTTTATCGCCCACGATGAGTGGTGCGCCTGTACCTCGAATACTTAATGCAGGCACAGCGTGTTCATAGCTCCACAATTTCGCGCCTGTTTGTTCATTTAACGCGGTAACATTGCCATCAGTGGTACGAACGATAACGGTATTTTTCGCAACAACTGGAATGGCAAGCACTTCGCTTGAAACGCGAACTGACCAAAGTTTTTCGCCTGTATCACTGTTTAATGCAATTACGTCTGCGTTGCTTGAACCTAAAATGACGGTTTCATTGCCTAAACCCACGCCGCCCGATAATTTCATTTCAGCTTCAAATTCCCAGACCTTATCGCCCGTTGCCAAATGACGCGCTTGCACTAAACCTTCGCGGTCAGCGGTGATAATTTTCTGATTGTGAATTGCGGGTGCGAGTTTGACAGTTTGCTCATTTGCACCAACGCCTGTTGACGAAGTCCAGAGTTTTTCAATTTCAATCTCAGCATTGAATTCGTTCAAAACCGCAGGCGGCTCCGCGTTATCTTCGCCCCCTGAGAAATAATCTGAAATGCCCGAAACCGAATCTTTGACAACATCCATCGTGCTGCAAGCAGTGAGCGATAACGCGGTAAGTAATAAAAATGTGCGGCGCATTAGTTTGTACTTTCCAATTTTTCAGGCGCGGTTAAATCATCAAGTTTAAATTGCAAAAGTGGCGAGTTATAACCATCACGAATGGCTTTTTCGTAAGCAGTTCGTGCCTCGTCGAGTCGATCCAACGCAACGTACAAATCACCGACTAACTCATCATAATTCCCTTCAAAACTTGCAACATTTTTCTTGTCAATTTGTCCAACAAGTTGCAACCCTTTTTCAAATTCGCCTGTTGCCAAATACAACCGCACTAAACGTAATTTTGCGAGTTGGCTAAAATCATTTGATTGATTAGCTAAACCTTGTAATAACTCTTTTGCGCCTGCTAAATCGCCTGTTTCAACTTTTGTTTTGGCTTGCATTAACACGCTGTAAGTTGAATATTCAGTTGAACCAAATTCAGTTTTTAATTTACCTGCAACGGTATCAACTTCAGCGATTTTATTTTCGTTGGCATCTTTGAGAAGTTGATCATAAACCGCCGAGGCTTTGCCGTTTTGGTCTTTCTTATAATCAAGCCAATAGTTCCAGCCTAAAATGCCAATGATTGCAATGCCTAAGCCAACCAGAGAAGCAGTGCCATTTTCTTTCCACCACTTTTGCAAGGCTTCGACTTGTTGTTCTTCTGTTTCGTAGAGTTCCATAACGTTTCTTTTTGTTTAGATATATTTAATATCAATAATTTCGTAATCGACATCACCAGCAGGTGCTTTTACCGTCACAACGTCTTCGACTTCTTTGCCAATCAACGCTCGCGCAAAAGGTGAACCAATTGAAATGCGCCCTTCTTTAATGTCCGCTTCATCTTCACCAACAATTTGATAAGTAACACGTTTTTCAGAATCTAAATCTTCAATTTCAACTGTCGCACCGAAAATGACTTTACCGCCTGCATCAATTTTTGTGACATCGATAATTTGTGCATTCGCTAATTTACCTTCGATTTCGCCAATTCGACCTTCAGCAAAACTTTGTTGTTCTTTTGCTGCGTGATATTCGGCATTTTCTTTTAAATCGCCGTGAGCGCGAGCTTCTGAAATGGCGTTGATAATGCGTGGACGCACAACCGTTTTTAATTCTTCAAGTTCAGCTTTTAATTTTTCTGCACCTTTGACGGTTAAAGGGACTTTGCTCATTTTTTATAACTCCAAACTGTAAATAACACGTTCTTTTTTGTTCAATTCCTGTTCAACCCATTTTGCCACTTCATAATCACAACCGCCGCAACCCGTTGTTACGCCTGTGGCGTTAATAATCTCTTCTAATGAGTTTTTGCCTTGCTCGATTAAGGTCAGAATTTTTGCTGCTGTTGTGCCTGTGCAATAACATAAAGGCGGTTCTTTACTTTCCATAAATAATTTTACAAATCGTTTAACAACTTTAGTGAGTTGGTGGAGCGTAGCAAAAAGCTCACCCCCCAACTTACTACGCTTAATTCAAACTTTTATGCAAATCTTGCAAGCAGTTCACATCACCTGCATCGAGTTCACCGAGCGCAAAACACGCTGCTCTTGCACCAGCCATCGTGGTGTAATATGTCACGCGATGTTGCAAGGCTTCGCGACGCATGGTGAACGAATCAGAAATTGCTTTTTTACCTTCAGTCGTATTGATGATTAACTGAATCTGGTCATTTTTAATCATATCCACTGTATTCGGACGACCTTCATTCACTTTGCAAACCACTTCGCAAGGAAAACCGTTTTCTTTTAAGAAACGTGCCGTGCCACCTGTAGCGACAAGTTCATAATTTTTAGCAATCAGCATTCGGGCAATTTCAGGCAATTTCACTTTGTCTTTATCACGAATACTGATTAACACTTTGCCCGTGTGGCTTAAATCAACGCCTGCGGCACGTTGTGATTTTGCAAAGGCTTCGCCAAACGTTTTACCTACGCCCATGACCTCGCCTGTCGATTTCATTTCAGGCCCTAATAATGGGTCAACACCAGGGAATTTTACGAATGGGAAAACGGCTTCTTTCACCGAGAAATAATCAGGAATACGCTCAACGGTAACGCCTTGTTGTTCAAGCGTTTGACCGACCATCACCCGCGCGGCAATTTTTGCCAACGGATAACCTGTTGCTTTTGAAACAAACGGCGCAGTCCGCGATGCACGAGGATTCACCTCTAAAACGTAAATGTCTTCGCCTTGAATCGCAAATTGCGTATTCATCAAACCTCGTACACCAAGAGCTTCTGCCATTTTGGCAACTTGTTCACGCAATTTGTCTTGCAACGCAGGAGCTAAATCATACGGTGGCAACGAACATGCTGAATCGCCCGAATGCACGCCTGCTTGTTCAATGTGTTCCATCAAACCACCGATTAACACGCGCTCGCCGTCATAAATTGCATCAACGTCCATTTCCACCGCGTCATCTAAGAAACGGTCTAATAACACAGGCGAATCGTTGGAAACGCTGACCGCTTCTTTCATGTAACGTTGCAAACCTTCTTCGTTAAACACGATTTCCATTGCACGACCACCTAAAACATAAGATGGACGCACAACCAGCGGATAACCCAATTCTTTTGCCGCGTTAATGGCTTGCTCAGTTGAACGTGCCGTTGCATTCGGTGGTTGTTTTAAGCCTAAACGTTCCAACAATTTTTGGAAGCGTTCGCGATCTTCAGCTAAATCAATCGAATCAGGTGATGTACCAATAATTGGAACGCCTGCCGCTTCTAATGCCCGCGCTAATTTCAACGGTGTTTGTCCGCCGTATTGCACAATCACGCCTTTTGGTTTTTCGATATGGACGATTTCCAACACATCTTCAAGCGTCAATGATTCAAAATATAAACGGTCAGAGGTGTCAAAATCGGTTGAAACGGTTTCAGGATTACAGTTCACCATAATCGTTTCGTAACCATCTTCGCGCAACGCTAATGCCGCGTGAACACAGCAATAATCGAACTCAATCCCTTGCCCAATTCGATTAGGGCCACCACCTAAAATGATGATTTTCTCTTTATCAGACACTCGCGCTTCGCATTCTTCCTCGTAAGTCGAGTACAAATAAGCGGTAACCGACGCGCATGCTGCCTCGCAAGAATCAATGCGTTTATCACCAGGACTGATGTTTTGTTTATGACGAATGTTACGCACTTCGGTTTCAGACGCATCGAGTGATTTTGCCAGCCGTGCATCGGAAAAACCTTGACG
>JAQTXN010000154.1 GCA_028688755.1 Methylococcales bacterium
GCTGACCTGCTCTGGAAAATATGACCAAGTAAAATGAGAGTCGAGCACCCCAAAAAGGAGCCAAACTCTGATGAACCGAAAGAAACCCGAACAAATTGTCAAACTCTTGCGAAAAGCCGATGAAGAATTGGCAAAAGGCAAGGCGGTGGAAGACTTCTGCCGTGAAGAGCAAATCAGCCCAGCCACGTACTATCGCTGGCAACGCAAGTATGGCAACCTGCAAGTCGAAGACGCCAAACGGCTAAAAGCACTGGAAGTCGAGAACGCGAAACTGAAACGCCTGGTAGCAGAAGTGCTGTTAGCCAATGAGGCGATCCAGGAATTTCTCGAAAAAAAAGCCTGAGCGCAGAGGAGCGGCATACCATGCTTGAATCTGTAGCACAGAAAGGTCTCTCTCAGCGAGCCGCTTGCCGCTGGAGCGGGATGTCCCGTGCGATGAGCCGATATAAACTGCGCCGTCCCGCCCAAGACGCCGCGTGTCTAAAGAAGATGCGTACAGCTGCACAAGCCAATCCGCGTTATGGTTACCGCCGTGTGGCGATTGTCAGTGGTGTTGGTTTTGGATGCGCGTGGCGCCTTTGGAAGCGCCACGGCTTCAAAATCGAGACGCAACGCACCCGCAAACCGCGTAAAAAAGACAAATCAGCCACTCCTTTACCGCAACAAGCAGAGTATCCTAACCATGTTTGGACCTACGATATTCTCTTTGATCGTCTGGCCGATGGACGTCCTTTCAAAACATTGAGCGTTTTAGATGAGTTCACCCGTGAGTGTCTGGGCATTCTGGTGGCAACCTCTATCCTTGCTGAAGACGTCATCACGTTTCTGTCTGGGATCTTGCAACAATGCAATGCTCCGGTTTTCCTGCGCTCCGATAACGGCAGCGAATTCACTGCTGAAACCGTGCGAACTTGGTTAGCGAACAAAAAAGTTGGACCCGCTTTTATTCCGCCCGGACAGCCGTGGAAGAACGGCTTCATCGAAAGTTTCCACGACAAATTCCGTGATGAATGTCTGCAACGCGAGTGGTTTTCATCCTTACTTGATGCCCAAGTTCTGATCGCTGACTGGCACCGGCACTATAATACTCAGCGACCTCACAGTTCGTTAGGCTACAAAACTCCGGCAGCCTTTGCTGCCCAGTATCCTACCCAATTTCAACCTGCTCACGCTCTCATTCCTGTTGGACACAAAAACTAAAGCAGGTCACCTCATTATTACAGTTCGTACTTGTCCCTTTTGGCATGTTGAAAAAATTTCATCTAAGTGATTAATTTCTGCATCACGGAATGAAAATTGCCAAGTTAGTTTTGGCGTGGGGTTATTATATTGACGGAATTGAAAAAGGTGGCGTAAGGATTTCATTTCAAATTCTCCTATACCCTATCAAAGCACCTAACGGTTTGCGTTACCTGCGTGTGGGCGGGCGTGGATTCGCTTTGGGAGCAGAAAAAACTCGAAGCGAGGAAAATGCTCGAAAATGCCGCAGAATCCCACACGTCAGGTGCACGCTTTGTTAGACGCCTTTTGTTTTACCAAAGTGCTTTTCTATAACTTTCTTGACATACTCAGGAATCGGAAACTGATTTTGAACCGCCGATTCCTTGAGTTTTTCATATAACTCCACTTCGTTTTCATCCCATAAAATATCCGTGCGCCTTACTTCTCTGAGTGCAACATGAACATAATTTTCAGGATTTGCCCAATAGCATTTCAAGCAAACTTGTGAAGATTTTTCATTTTTCCAGTTGGCGCAATGTTCACATGACCAAGATTTTGCCCGATTACAAGAACCACAAACCAGCATAAAATCTTTGGGATTTAGGTCGTCTTGCGTATCTCCCGCAACTTCATAGGGGACTCGGTGGTCAACTTGTAAATAGCGTTGCTCGAAAGAGCCATTACAGATTGAACATTTTCCCCCGCTTTGGGCGTACAGTTCATCTCGAAACTGCTTTGGGAAAGTCTGTCTGCCTTCCAATCTGCCTTTTTGAATGTTGTTTATGTCGCCAAAACGATAAGCCGCTATTGAACGCCCTTCACTATCTTTCACTCGAAACGTTTCCAGCGGAATACCAAATTCTCTTACGTCACGGGCGGCTCTGGGCGGATGGTTGTAACCATATTCTTTTTCGAGTTGCTCAGTAGTGACAAAACCATTTTCAAGGATATGTTCAATAACAATGCGGGCGCGTTTGTTCGTGATATTTTCGAGAAGTTTTCTTATCTTTTTATGTTCGGCTGATTGAGGCATGGTGAAAGGCTCGTTGGTTAGAATTCAAAAAGTGCAGGCTGGCGGATACCGTGATTGGCAATTACTTCGGTTGGCTCAATATGTAATTTTTGAACCAAGTTATTAGAAAGATAAACTGATTCAATTGTTACTTCATCCCTGCCAAGTAGCGTTGCTTGCGTAGAGCGTCCCGCTTCCACTTCAAGGCGATACATGCCTAATTCGTCAGGCAGATTTTGCCCATAAGATTTTTTACCTGTACGCCCATCGTAACTAAGAATAAAAGGAACATTTCTACTGTTTAATTTTTTCAACTCTTGCATGAACTCATCAAAATCAATTCCGCTAAAATAGCGTGGGTCGCCTGTGGCACAAACGCCCTGATAAGGCGGATCCATATAGACTAAATCTTTTGAAGTAGCCTTTTTCAAAACTTCCTTGTAATCTGCGCTAGTCAAAGTCGTTTTATTTTTCAAAAGACTCGAAACTGCAAAAATATCATCTTTCATTTGTTGCGGATTGCGTCCTAATCTGCGATTGTCGGGGCTTTGGTTGAAATCCCCGTTTGCATTGTATCTTACCGATGCTTTGACGCAACGGGCAAGTAAATAAATTAGATAATCAGGACGTTTTGTTTTGTTGAAATTGTCACGAACAATGTCATAGTATTTTCGCTCGTTTCCTTGTTGCTCCGTCCATAAATTTTCATATTGCGCAGAAATTTCTTTTGGATTATTGATAATCTCATTCCAAAGAGCAATTAAAGGTCGGTTTACATCGTTTAAGTGAAAATGCGTTGCTTTGCCGTGAACTGCCGCAGCAATTGAAATCGCCGCTGAACCTGAAAACGGCTCAAAAAGAGTTTTGATTTCAAGCGGGAAAAATGGCAAGATGTATTTTGCCAAATTACGCTTACTGCCTTGATAGGGAATCGGGTGCGGGATTTTCATTATTAATCTCTCCACCTTTATTTTACTCTAAACCATTAACGCTGTTGTGCAAGGTGGCGGCTAACGGTTTGCGTTACTGGGCGGCGGGGCGGGTGTAGACAAAACTTCGAGAGCAGGATTCTGTTCGGGCGTGGAAAATGCTTGAAAATGCCGCAGAATCCCCGCCGTCCAGTGCACGCTTTGTTAGGCGTTTTTTTTATCGAAAGTCATCGAAGAATTTTTCGTCAATATCATACGCCTTCTTTGGCTTTAAGCCAAGTTCGAGCGTTTCAAACATATCAAGCAATTTTTCGCCATCTACAAGTTCAATAGGCGGAACACCATCTCTTACCGCTTCTTTTTTTGCTTCTGATGTAAATGTGCCAGTGGTCAAGATTATGCCTTTATCTGCTCGTCCCATCATTGCGCCACGAAAATCTCTAACTTGTGACGGATTTACGCTTCCGCTGTACCGTTTGCATTGAAATAAAACTTTAAAACTTACAAAGGCATTTACTTGCAAAATGCCAATCCCGTCCAAACCACCATCGCCGCTTTTGCCCGTAACAGTTACACTTTCAAACCCAGATTCCCGCAACAACCTTTGACATAATCTTTCAAATCCATCAGCGGGTAATGACATTAACTTTTCTAACAGAATTGTTCGATGGTCACTATCTTCATCTAGCAACTCGTCTGAAGGGCTTTTGTTGTCAGAAGTTACATTCGGCTTTTCTTTTCGCTTTTTCCCGTTCGCAGCGAATTGTTGATGGACATTTTGAAATAACTGTAATGCTTCTTCGCTAGACAGTTTAGTATTTCTGCCTTTTTCTGTGAGACTCCAAACACCACGAGTAGAAGAGTCAATCAAATCTGCTTTGACAAGGTAAAACCTAGCCCATGAAACCTTACTACTAAACCTAGATTCGCCGCTTGAAATCTGTTCGCCTTGTTCTTCTTCGGTGATATTTAATTTTTCGGCAATAAGTTCTTTAACTTCTGATGGTTGTCCAGAACCGCCAAGTTCTACCAAAGCGTCAATAACTGGTTGAAAATATTGAACAAATTGCGGACCACGAATATTATTTTTTGCCATGTGATTCCCTTATTTATGTTGTGCAAGACAAACGCCTAACGGTTTGCGTTACCTGCGTGTGGGCGGGCGTGGATTCTGTTTGGGAGCAGGAAAAACTCGAAGCGAGGAAAATGCTCGAAAATGCCGCAGAATCCCACACGTCAGGTGCACGCTTTGTTAGGCGCTCTCATGGAACGCAAGATGCGTTGACCAAGCAAATGGGTTATGGACATAATTCTAACGAAATAGGCGGGTCATCTCTAAAAAGATAAACATCATAATTCCTTGGATCATCAATTTTTGCCCATGTGTACGAGTCTCGTCCAGTAGTTAATTTGATATTTTCAGACTGATTGTTTGAATTGTTCGTAGCAATTGCGGTAATTTCAACTTGAAATTGGTATGTGCCAGGTTCTGCCATTTTTACAGGAATGTCAATTTCAACTCCTTGTTCAGGTTGAAAGTTGAACCACTTAAAGTCAACTTTATATTCTGCCATTGCTTTTGGTTTCACTAAAATTTCATCTGTTTGGACTGGTAAAAATACCGCATATGGTGCTTGAACCCATCCAGGTCCCGAACCGCCACCCCCAGGTCTGAACGGTTGAAGATAGTCAACATCAGTTCTTGGGGGGGAATAATCAGTAACAGTTATTTTAGCCCCTGTGATTTCCAGAGAATAGCGATTTGCACTAAAAATTGTAACAGGAAGTATTGCCTTGTCTGCTCTTAAGTTCATTGGTGCTTGATATTCTTCGGGGTAATCTTTGACTAAAGTACAAGTATCGCTTTGGGCAAACATTTCAGTTCCGTCTTTGTAATATACCATCCAACTAATATCACCAGAACGGCTAATCCAAAGTTGTGATATGTAAATCCCTTCATGAGGTGTCTCATTTAACCCAAGCACATTAGGAATTTCTTGAAGCGTGATGTTAAGAAGAATAGGTGAAAAGTCAAGTTGTTTACCAGCCACAGCAGGTGTTGGTAGTTGATATTCGTAAGGCGTGGGAAAAAAGTTTGGGTCTGGTTGAGTTTGCTCGTTAGATGTACGCTCAAAATAAGACGATATTAGTGGAACGCCTAACCCAACACAAGCGGCTAATACTGTACATGAACCTGTAACAATCGCAATAATGATTGCAACAAGTTGAGCATTTGTAAATTTCCGCATTGATTTTTTACTGCTTGTATTGGGCATAGTTTTACCCTTTGAGTATAACGAAGCGCCTAACGGTTTGCGTTACTGGGCTTGTGGGCGGGACGCTGACTCGCTCGACGGGCAGAAAAATGTTCGGGACGCTGATAATGCTCCAAGAGCCGCACCGTACCCACAAGTCCAGTGCACGCTTTGTTGGGCAGTGTTGTGCAAGACTCTGTTTTTTGGGTAAGTAAAGCCATCAAAATTTATTGTTGAAACGAAATTATTATCATAAGGATAATGGGGACTAATGGACAAAGCAAGTAGAAGTCGTACAATAGAGGAATGGCAAAGCGAAAATTCAAACTAACAGAAGCGGAACAGAAAGACCTGCGAAAAGCATATCGAGCCAGTAAAGACGCAGGCACACGC
>JAQTXN010000025.1 GCA_028688755.1 Methylococcales bacterium
ACGGCGGCACAGCACCTGCTGCTTTAACGGCGGCGGGAACATTGAACATTGTCAGCTTGCCTACTTATTCAACAGATGCGAGTTTGACTGCCACAATAGGTGATTTAGTTGTCGTTTCACCCATTAGGGCGGCGGGACAAACTGTGACGTTAACCGCTGGTGGCAATATCACGCTTGGCGACACAGTGACTGCTCAAACGCTCAATATCACAGCAGGAACGGGAGCTAATCAAGATTTAGCGATTAACACCAATGTCAGTAATTTAGCCGTCAACATGAGTGGCGCGGGTAATTTAGTCGTGCAACAAAAAACAGGCAATTTAAGTGTTAGTTCGCTGACGATGAACGGCGGTGATGTGACGTTTGTTTTGGATAGCGGCAGCATTACCTTTGGCACAATTTTAGGTACAGCAGGAAATATCACCATTACCACAAAAAGCGGTTCGATTACGTTCCCCGCTTCGGCATTATTTAAAGCTAGTGACGTAACGTTATCTGCAACAGGAGCTGTTACAGGTACGCTTGAAGCCGATAGTTTAGATTTAACAGCAGGTGGCGTGGTTGATTTAAACATTATTGCTGACAGTGCAAATCCAACCAAAGAAGTGGTAATTAACGCCATTCACAATAATCCAGCATTTAACTTCTCCATTGATGCGGCGCGTGGTGTGGTGTTGGACGCATCATTAACAACATCTGGTACGTCAACTATTGATTTGAAAACGACCGCTGGTGCATTAACGGTCAATCAATCTTTAACTTCTGCAACAGGTGCAATCAATCTTGATGCAGTGGGTGGCATGACGCTTTCAAGTGAAACCACAATCAAATCCGATTCGGGCAATGTCACATTAACGTCAAGTGCAGGCACGATTACGATGAGCGACGAAACGGTTGTGAATGCAGGTTCAGGGTTGATTACGCTTGATGCTCAAAGCACGATTACGCTCGGAAAATTAAAAACAACGAATGCAAATCCGTTTGAAATTACCAGTAATGCAGGTGCCGTTTTAGATGGCGGTGATAGCCCTGTTGACATTTATGCGCCCAATGCAAAAGTCGTGATTCGCTCTGTCGGTGGTGTTGGTAATGGTAGCGCGGGTGGCGCGATTGAAATTTTGGTCAAAGAACTCGACGTAATTAACACCGGTGGTGGCGATATTGCCCTTGAACACATTGACGATGCGACCAATTCAAGTGGTGTGCTTTTGGACGAAGTACACGGTTTGACCATTCGCCGCATTGAAAATCTTGGTGCAACGGCGGGGGCAATTACCGTTCGAACGACTGACGACGCAATTACTTTAGACGGCAACATTATTTCAGGCTCAACGGATGCAACGAAAAAAGTCATTTTGTATGCTGGCGATGCAATTTCGGGCGTAACCAGCACGGCGACAAAAGTCGATTTAATTGGCGGTATTCAAACCGCTGGGGCAGGCGTTGAAATTACCGCTGATGATGGCGATATTACGTTCACCAATTACAACATGACAAACCCTGACACGTTGACAAGAGTGGCAAGTTTAACCAAAGGCATTGAAGTTTTAGGAACTGGCGATATTAAAATCACCGCCATTCAAGGTTCTATTATCAATGATAAAAATTTATCAGTGGTTGAAGCCTTACTCCCCGCGTCGGCTGGTTCCATGACGATAGCGGGGCAAACGCTCGCTTGGCAATCGTCGTTACTTTTACCACCTGCAAATCTCAGTGGTTATGCAAGCGATAATCCTGATTTAGATTGGGCAATTGCGAATACGAAATTTGTGGTCGATGCAGCGACGCAGCAAATGAAACTCGCTAATTTAACTGATGACGAAATATCGCAACACGGTTTGAAAAATGGCGAAATTATCGGTTGGAAAGTGGCGGGAACGTCAACATGGAAAGCCTTTAATCCGCACATTGATTGGGCATTACAAAATAAAAAATTCACCATCGACACGGCAACAGGTGGTTTGACCTTTGGCAATCTTGCCGATTACGAACGCCTTTTGAACCAAGTCTATAACGGTCAAGAAATCCGAGTTGATAACGGCGTTGAAATTCGCAAACCCGAAGGTTCTTTCATTCAAACAACAGGTGGTGGCTTAGAACTGGTTGCAAAAAACACCATTGGACAACCCGTTGCAGGTTTTAAATACTCGCCACTGTCTTTATTTATCGATGCTAAAACATTGCTTGTAACAAGTACCGAACGCGAAACGTCTTCGATTATCAGCGTGGGAGCAGTGGAAGTAAAAGGTAATACCAAAGCAGGTAGTGCAGCGGGTTCAACGGACATTCTTACGCTCAACACAGCGGCAAATGAATCACAAAAAGTCACAAACCCCATTGATGCCGCTGGTGAAGACATTAAGTTAATCGGGGACACTGTGATTATCGATCAAGATATTCGCAGCGCAGGAGCAACGATTACATTGCATCCAACCGATAATCGTCCGATTGTGATTGGCGGAAACGTGCAAAACATTAACGGTGAATACACGATTGATACCGCTGAATTTGCTCATATCAAAGATGGTTTTGAACAAATCATAATTGGTAGCGATATTGGGGCAAATAACATTTCTATTGCTAGCGATATTAACTTTAAAGACAGCTTAACGATTAACGCACCTGCGCTCGGTGGCGAAATTAGAATCGATGGTAATTTAGTCGGTGAAAAAGGAGCTGACTTTGTGATTAACGGTTCAGGTCACACCACACATTTAAACGCGAATGTGTCGTCAAAAAGCAATGTCAGTATTAACGATTCGTTGCAAGTTTCGGGAAATCGCAAAATTTCCGCACAAGGCGATTTAATTTTGGGCGGCAAATCGGCGCATTTCTTAGAAGGCGATAATCAAGTAGGTGATGATTCGCTAACCTTAAAGGCAACAGGTGATGTGACAATCAATGCTCAAATTGGTAGCACAGACGCGCTCGAAAAACTCAGTATTACCAAAGCGAAAAATGTCACATTTAACGAAAACGTTGCGGTGAATGGTAATTTGACCATTAACGCAAGCGGCAATGTCGCCTTTAATTCATCGCTTGATGTGAGCGGGAAAATCACGATTCGTGGTACAGAAAAAGTCACTTTAGGTGAAAAAGTCATTGAAACAGACGGTAAAACTTTAACGCTCATGCGTTCTACCGATGTGGTGAAATCGCTTGAAAATACGATTAGCTACTATGACCAAGCAGATAACGATATTTTCTATTTTTGGACAGAAAATGTGCGGTTATAACGATGGCATGGCTAACAAAAACAGAAATTGAAAACTTAGGTTTTGCAAGCGTTGGAAATCCTGTTTTTTTATCCGACAAAGCCTCCTTTTATAACTGTGAAAAAATCCGTTTAGGTCATCACGTTCGCATTGATGATTTTTGCGTTTTATCAGCAGGTTTTGGTGGTATTGAAATTGGTAATTATGTCCATCTTGCGGTGTATTGCGAGCTTCAAGGCGAAGGCAAAATTTACATGGCGGATTTTTCAGGACTTTCAGCACGAGTGAGTATTTACAGCGATTATGAACATTGCAAAGGTGAAATGCTGGCGTATTCAAATTTGAGTGAAGACGATTTTTCAGGCAAACACGGTGACGTGATTTTACATTCACAATCAGGTGCTGGTGCAGGCTCGGTTATTTTGCCAAATGTGACGCTTGAATATGGCTCGGGCTGTCCAACCTCGACGGTTATTATTGAAAACTGCAAAGCCTTCAGCGGGTATTTTGGTGTGCCAGCGCGATGGGCAACAGAACGAAAAAAAACAATGCTGGAATTAGAACAACAATTACGAGAAAAATTAGCGAGTGATGAATAAATTAAAAGCTCTGCAAGTTGCAGTCGATTTATCACCTGATGATGTGGTGCTGGTTAATAAATTGGGCAGCGCGTTTTCGGAAAATGGTGAGATTGATAAAGCGGCGTTTCAGTATTGCCGTGCAATTGAACTTGCGCCCGATTACGCACCTGCTTACAGCAATTTAGGTTTGTTATTTAAAAAAACAAAACGTTTTGAAAAAGCAAAAGAGTGTTTAGAAAAGGCAATTCAGTTACGCCCAGATGTTACAAATTTATACAACGATTTAGCGAGTATCTTGTCTGAAATGGGACAAGTGGCGAACGCTCAAGTGTTAATTGAGCAAGCTCTAAAAATCAATCCTAGCTGTTTGGAAACACACAGTCATTTTTTATTTACCGCAATTCATAACGCGAATAATTCACCGCAACGCTGTTTGGAATACGCAAAACAGTTTGGCGAAATGGCAGCGCAAAACGTGTCAGCGCGTTTTTTACATGAAGCAAAAAAAACAGACAAATCGCCACGTTTAAAAATTGGCGTGGTGTCGGGCGATTTGCGTGAACATCCTGTTAGTTATTTTTTAGAGCTGTTATTTAAATCTTTAGGTGAGGGCGAATTTGAGTTATTTGCCTACCCAACAACGTTTAAACAAGATGACGTCACGCAACGTTTTAAAACCTATTTTTCACATTGGAAACCGATTGCAAATTTAGACGATAAAACGGCAGCGACGCTAATTTATAACGATGGCATTCACATTTTGCTCGATTTGGCAGGGCATACAGCAAAAAATCGGTTGCCTGTTTTTGCTTTTAAACCTGCGCCCATTCAAATTTCATGGCTTGGTTATCCCGCCACAACGGGATTAAAAGAAATGGATTTTTATTTGGTAGATAAAGATTGGTGTCCGATTGGCATGATGGATGAGTTGTTCACCGAAAAATTGCTGCGTTTAAACGTCACCGCTGGCACGTTTTATCTTCCCGACGATATGCCGCAAATCAGTGATGCGCCTTGTTTGCGAAATGGTTACATGACGTTTGGTAGTTTTAATCGCACCGCAAAAATTAGCGATGAAACGTTCGATTTATGGTGTGGCGTATTAAACGCCATTCCTGATGCCAAAATGATGCTGGGCAATGTGTCAGGCGAAAAATTGCAACAACGATTACAAGCCGAATTTGAAAAACGCGGCGTTGATGCGGCGCGTTTAATTTTTCATTCCCGTTTAAAAATGAGCGAGTATTTAAAATTACACGCGCAAATCGACATTATTTTAGACTCAAGTTCTTATGCAGGCGGCACAACATCGGCGTTTGCGATTTTAATGGGCGTACCTGTTTTAACACTTGCAGGGCAAACACTTGTTAGTCGCGTAGGCGTAACAATTTTAAGTTGCGCTGAAATCGAACACGATTTTGTCGCGCATTCAACCCAGCAATTTATTGAACTTGCAAAGCACTGGGCAAATTCGCCGCAAGCCTTACAACAACTACGTTACGAATTGCGAGAGAGAGCGAAAAACGCGTCTAAATGCAATCCTTCCAACGTGGCGCGTGAAATCGAGAAAACGTTTAAACAACTTTGGCTGCAATTTTGCCAACCTGTTTTTGACACAAAATAATTTTTACCAAATTTTGAGTATAGCAAATGAAAAAATCACACTTATCGCGAAGTAATCGCAAAAAATTATTTGCGGTTGAAACGTTAGAACAGCGCATTTTGTTATCCGCTGACCCTGTTGTCGCTGAATTGGTGCAGCAATATCACAACGCTAATGCTGATGCTGATAAGTTGGGAGTGTTGCAAGTGAGCGCATCGGCTGATTCGCAAAATAATTTACTCAAACAAACGTCTCAAGAAAATGCTGCGTTAAATTTAGAGTTAGCGAACACAAAATCACAAAATTTTGCGTTGAATACAATTAACGTTGCCGATTTTTCTCATTTTCAAACTGCCACTGGGCAAATAGTAATTGGCAATCAAAATTCAAATGCGATTATCAATTTAGGCGATGCTAAAACGGATGATGGCAAACTGGCTTTTAATCAAAATTTACTCATTTCAAATCCCCAAAACGGCGGTGAAATTTTTGTCGATGACGATTTAGTCGGTGGCAAAAATGCGGATTTGACGATTAACGGTTCAGGTCACACGACGATTTTAAGTGCTGATATTTCTACGGCGGCGGGTTCAAATGTCACGATTAACGATTCGCTTAAAATCAGCGGCACACGCACGATTGCATCTGGCGCAAGTATTCAATTAGGTTCAGCGAGTAATCATTTCATTGATGCCAATTCAAACTCGGCGGACAGCTTAACGCTCACAACCGCAACAACAGGAAATGTCGTGATAAAAGGCATTGTTGGCGGTGATAGCACGAATAAGTTAAAAAGTTTAACGATTGGTTTAGTCGGTCAAAAAGCCTTTAACGTTTCGTTTGACAGTGAAGTGACGATTGATGGCGATGTGACGATTTACGCAAGCGGCACGGTGACATTTAAATCGGCATTAAACATTACCAATAATGGCAATTTGACCATCATGGGCGCAGATTTAATCGTTTTTGAAAATAACGTGGCGGTGGCGGGCAATATCTTTTTAGAAGGCAATGAAATTACGCTAAACGGTGGGCAAGAATCGGTGCGTACAACAGGTGTTAACAAAACGCTAACCATGCGCCCAACAAGCACGTCCTATGACATTTCAATTGGTTCGCCACCTGCTGAAAATACGCAAAATACTTTAAACATTACCAGCACCGAATTATTTACCTTGCGCGAAGGTTTTTCAAAAATCGTGATTGGTCATGAAACCACAAGTCATACTACAGCTGGCGTTTCAAGCGTGGTGTATTTAGGTTCAAAATCTGCAAATCAAAGCACTTTTTTTGATGCCGTCGAAATTTACGGCAATAAGATTCAAATCGATGATTTTTTTAATACAGATTTAAAATTCCAAACGAAAAGTACAATCAAGTTAGATGCTCTTAGCGACATTACGATTAAAAATGAAGTCAAAGCGTTTAATAGCAGCACGAATTTAAATCAGAATATCTCGATTTATTCTGGCACTGGAAATGTGAAGCAAATTGCCAATGATGGCGATACGCTGTCTCGTGAATCCATCATTGCCGCCGATTTAACGATTAACGTTGCCACAGAAATTGACTTAGGTTTTGTCAGTGCAACGACCATTTCTGCAACAAATAACAGTGCGACAGGAAATATCACGATAAATTCGACTGCGCCAACGACGGTTACGACAACAATTACGACGCTTACGCCAAGAACATCGGGCAATATCACACTTTCGTCAGATGTAAACAGCTTAATTTTAAACACGGCATTGGCAGCAACAACATCAGGAAATATCAGTGTTAAAGCAGGTTTATTAACGGTTGCAAATACCAGTTCATTAGCTGTAAATGGCGCGTTGACCATTGCACAAGCCGTTTCAACAGCAACAGGTTCAATTACGCTAGAGTCTTACAGCGATTTAACGCTGAACAATACCGTTTCAACAACGGGTTCAAGTGCGTTGTCGTTCAAATCAACGGCAGGAAAAATTCTGCAAAATTTTGATATTACCTCTGCAACAGGCAGCGCAATTACGCTCACGGCAGGTGATAACATCGAAATGCTCGACACAAAAACGATTTCAACCACAGGCACGATTACGCTCACCGCTGGCAACAATGTAAAACTGAGTATTTTAAATTCCACAACGACGGTAAATGTCACTGCAACAAATGGTGCGATTCTCGACAATTTAACCGCTGAAACACCTAACATCTTAGGTTCAACAACGTCTGTAACGTTGACAGCAAAAACAGGAATCGGTGCAGCAGGGACTTCGGATATAAACACAACCATTGCCAATTTAACGGCAACAAATGGCGCGACAGGCGGCATTTTTATCAATGAAACCGATGCGCTCACGATTTTTGGCACTGGCGTAAAACAAGACGGTGGCACGGGTTCGATTGTCATTACTAATGCGAGCGACAACATTATTACCGTTGACGGCGACGTGAATAACACGGGTTCTGGTCATATTCTCATCAAAGCACAAGACACACTTACGCTTAACAGACTGGTCAAAAGTGCGACGGGAAATATCAGTTTATTATCAGATACGAATTCAATTTTACTCAGTGCAACAGGCGGCATTGAAACGACTGGAACCAGTTCAAGTATCGATATTGACGCAGCACTCGCCATTACCATGACAGGCGGTTCAACTATTAAAGGCGGTGGTGGAAACGTTCGTTTGTATGCAAGAGCGGGAAATATCGCGCTGAGTTCTCTTGATGGAAAAACAGGCAAGGTCAGTTTATTAACGACAAATGCTTATCGGATTCTTGATAACGATACCAGTGATGACATTGACGTTATCGCAGGCGGTTTGCGAATGAACACCTACAGCGTCGGGCAAGACAACAGCGGCGTGATTAACACGATTGAAATTGATACGACGGATTTAAGCGTTTACACCACGAGCAGTCTATTTTTAACCGAAGCGACAGGCTTGACGGTTAAAACGGTTGAAGCGATTACCGTCAAACGTGTAAATGTTGATGGCGTAACGCTTACAGACCAAACTGATGCCGCGCAAAGTGATTTAATTTCAACAACTAACGGTGCAATTGTGTTGACTGCCACGACAGGCGACATTGTGATTCAAGACGGTAATGCGAATAATCAAGGCATTTTGGCAAATGGTTCGGGCAACATTTTAATCAATGCTGCGACGGGGAATTTACGCATTGAAGCCCCTGTAAATAGCGGTTCTGGGCATATCAATTTACTTTCAGGTGCAACGCTTACCCAAACTGCTGAGGGTGATGTGACAAGCGTTTCTGGAACGATTGATGTTAATGCGACAACGGCAATTGTGATGGCGGACGGAGCTGCCACGCAAACCACAAATCAATCAATTCGTTACAAAGCAGGAACGGGCGACATAACGCTGGGTTATTTAGCCACTTATGGCGACGGCAGTTCAATGGGCGATATTGCAATTAGTGCAGGTGGCAAAATTATTGATGCCGACACCACTGGTTTTGATATTCGCGCAAAAACGCTTTATTTCGCCGCAAATGGCATTGGTACTGGTGAAAATCCCCTTGAAATAACCGTTGATTCGCTGGCTGCAAAAGCTGATTCGGGCGGTATGTTTCTTTCACAATCCGCTGCGATAACGGTGGATTCTGTCTCTACGACCGTTTTTCGCGTGGGAATTGATGGCTCAACGTTATCCACGCAAACCGAATCAGGTAGCGATTTAACGACAACAGGCAATGGCGCAATTTTTTTGAGTGCAACCGATATTGTTTTCAAAGACGGTGACGCAAACGGCAAAACGGTTTCAGGGCAAGGCAGCGGCAACATGTTATTAAATGCCTCGGCGGGAAGTTTAACGTTTTACGGTTCGCTCACTAGCACGTCAGGGAATGTGAGTTTACTTGCAAGCAAAGACGTGTTGATCAATTCCGCTACGCAAATGACCACAGGTTTTCCCTCGTCAGCGGCAATTTCGGGTAATCCAAGTATTGATATTCAAGCTGGGCAAGCCATTAGCATGGTAATCGGTACGCAGATGCAAACAGGCAATGGCAACATTCGTTTAGCGGCAAACGGCGGGAATTTGACCTTGGGTTTTATCTCGGCTGGAATTGGCAATGTGAGTTTAATTTCGACTGGCAAAATTTTGGACAGCAATGAAAAAGGTCTCGATATTGTGGCAAACGGTTTGCGTATTTATGCGTCGGATGTGGGGTTAAATACCAATCCGTTAGAAATGAATGTAACAACATTAAGTGCGCTTGTTTATGGCACGTCAGGATTGTTTTTAACTGAATCCGATAGCGTCACCATTAGTAAAATCGACGATTTAACCGTTAATCGCGTTAGCGATAAAGCAGCGATTTCAAACCAAACTGATTTAACACAAAGCGGTTTAGTCAGTTTAAATAACGGTTCGCTTATTTTGTCAGCTCCCACAGGTTCAATTACTGTTTTAGATGGTAATGACGACGGCAAAGGCATTGAAACGAAACAAGGCGGACAAATTTTACTGAGCGCATTCGACACGATTGACATTGAAGCGAATGTGCTAGCGAATCAGGGCAATATCAGTTTTTCTTCAACAAAACGCATTGTGCAAACAACAGGCGCAGACGTGGTCACAGGTGGCACGATTGATTATAACGCCCTTACGACGATTACGATTGAAGATGATGCAATCATCAGCACCCAAGGCACGAATATCCGTTTGTTTGCCACAGACAGCATTTCATTTAGCGGTATTGATGCAAAAAGTGGAAATGTCAGTTTAATTGCCAAAAACCTTTTGGATTCAGGCGATACCAATCTTGACGTAATCGCTAAAAACTTACGCATTAACGCAGGATTAGGTGCAGGAATACCTAAAAATGCCCTCGATATTAACGTCGAAAATGTCAGTGCAATCGCGTCAACAGGTGGGGTATTTTTAAATGAAACGGACGGTTTAAAGATAACAAAATTGCCTGATATAGCTGTGAAACGAGTCAGTATTATGGGTGAAGTCAGTGAAATTACCGATGCCGCACAAAGTAATTTAACGACCACAACAGGTGCAATGGTTTTAACTACAAAATCTGGCGATATAACGGTTTTAGAAGGAAAATCTGACCGCAAAGGCATCGTCACTCAATCGGGAAATGTGCTGTTAAACGCGGCGGGAAATATCACCTTGCAAGCGACAATTGAAAACATCAACGCGCCAATTCAACTTATTTCAGGCGACACGATTTCGCAATTAGAAAACGGTTATTTGCTTTCAGGCGCAACGATTGATGTTTCAGCGAAAAACGCGATTGTGATGAACGCAGGTGCATTGACAAAAACCAGCAACAATAAAGATATTCGCTACCAAACTACAACGGGCGACATAACGATTAGTTTAATTGACGCAGGAAAAGGTAATGTCGCGCTGCTTTCAGGGGGCAAAATTTTGGATAATTTCAAAAGCTCCACGCAAGCAGCGGCTTTAATTGCTTCGGCGGCAAATTTAACAGCAGGCAATGCGCTTGGTTTAGGCGGTGAAAATGCGAATCCGCTTGAAATTAACGTCGCGAAATTAACGGCTAAAACAGGGGCTGGCGGTGCATTTATTACTAATTCCAACTCAATAGCCATTGATTCAGTGAGTGTTAGCACGCAGCTAATTGATACGTCAGGCATTGCAACAGTTGGCGAAACGCTTACCGAAAGTGATTTAAAATCGTCCAGTAACGGTTCAATTATTTTGAGCGCGCCACAAATTACGCTTCAAGATGGTGATGAAGATGGCAAAGCCATTACACTCGATGGCAAAGGAAATTTATTACTCAACGCAAGCAGCGCAGGCATTGAAATTAACGCTGCCATTCAAGCAACTTCAGGCAATATCAGTCTTTTAGCCACTAATGCAAACAGTAAATTATTAGTCAATGCCGATATTTTAACGTCAGGCAATAGTTCAATTGATTTGGATGCTAGCGGCGATATTTTTATGAAAAAAGACGTGAAAGTCAGTGCCGAAGGCAATGTGCGTTTTAATTCAGGTGCAACGATTACCGTAAGCAACGTGACAACACTCGAAAGCGTGAGTTTGATTGGCGATAAAATTTTAAACGCTGGCAGCGCAACGAATGTTTCCGCCGATGCACTACGCATTAACGCGGGTAGTTTAGGCACAAGCGATAAAGCATTTGCGACAAAAGTGAACGTCATCAGTGCTAGTTTAACGAGTGACGGTTTATTTTTAAATCAAGAAAACGCTTTGACAATTAGCCAAATTCTTGATGTGAAAATCAATCGGGTCACAAGTAATGGCAGCGTTGTTGCCGTGATTGATAAAAAACAAAGTGATGTTGTTGTCGAAAAAGGCGCAGTGATTATTGCAACAAAATCTGGCGATATAACGGTGAGTGATGGCGATGTGAATAGCAAAGGTATTGTGGCGGGGCAGGGAAATATCTTGTTATCTGCGGCAGAAAATTTGAGCATTCAAGCGGCGATTGAAAATACAGCAGGCAACATCAGTTTGCTTTCAGGCGCGATATTGACGCAATCAGCAACAGGAAATGTGACGAGCAGCGACGGCACGATTGACGTTATTGCAACGAAAGGCATCGTCATGAGTGATGGCGTAAGTACGAAAACCAGTGACCAAAACATGCGTTATAAAAGTGATGGCGACATCAATGTTAACGTTCTCAATTCAGGGAAAGCAAGCATACTTGTTAGCTCTAACGGCAATATCACAAATGCTTTGCTAACCGAAAAATCAAATGTCATTGCAAGCAGTTTAAATATCAGTGCAAAAGCAGTTGGCAGTGCAGAAAAACCTGTCAAAGTTGCTATTGAAAAAATTGCGGCAACAGCGGGTTCAGGCGGATTTTTTATGAGTTCAGCGGGGGATTTAAACGTTGATCAAGTTGATGAAATCAGTGTGAATCAGGTGAAATTAGATGGCTCAGTTCGTGCCGATAAAGTGCCATTTTTGCGTGGCATTACAACGAGCGAAAACGGTTCTATCGTGTTGTCAGCGGCAAATTTAAAAGTGCGTAATTTGACAGGCAGCAATACTTTTCAAAAAGACAGCAGTATTTTTGCTAGCGGAACGGGAAACATTTTATTGACCGCAAGCAAAGGTGATTTGAATTTGCTTTCAGGTGTCACCTCGCAAAAAGGTTCCATCACGCTCGATGCGGCAAACACCATTCAACAAGACACAAAAGGCAGCGTTAGCGTTTTAGGTAATGGTTCAATTGATTTGAATGCAAAAGATATTCTTCAAGCTCAAACAACCAAAATGCAAACGGTTGGTGGAAACATAAGGCTAAATGCCGATGCCATTACGCTAGGACAATTGAACGCGGGAAAAGGAAATGTAAGTTTGATTGCAAGCAAACAAATCATTGATTTAGGCAAAACAACCGCTGTTGCCGTGACCGCAAATCAATTACGCATTTCGGCATCAGCGGTTGGTTTAGGAACCAATCCGTTAGATGTTAAAGTCGGTTCGCTTAGTGCTGAAATAGGGCAGGGCGGATTATTTGTCGCTAACACATCAACTAATCTAACGCTCGGAGAAACACCAGCATTGACGGTTAATCGAGTTACGAATACAGGTTTAACGCAAAACATCAGCGACGAAAAACAAACGGGTGTTGTCAGCACGAAAAATGGCGCAATTATCGTCAGTTCGAAAAATATCCTTGTTTCAAAAAACGTTGATGCAGACGGGTTGTTACTTCTTGAAGCCCGAACGGGGAATTTAGAAATTTCTGCAAGTGTGCAAAGCCAGCATGGCGCAATGAGTTTGTTTACCTCTAAAGATCTTAAAATCAGCGATACGCAAATTAGCACTTCTCAAGGCACAATCGATATTCGTGCCAATAAAAATATCCTCATCAGTGACGGCGCAAAAATTCAAACGCAAGATGCCATGATTGTGCTGAACGCAAAACAAAAATTGCAAGTGACAGGAATTGATGCAGGCAACAGTTTGGTGACGTTGATTGCAGGCAGCATTTTAGATGCAGGGGATAAAAACACGGATATTCGCGCCGAAAATTTGTACTTAAATAGCAAAAACGGGGTGGGAACGCGAGCAAATCCGTTAGACATCAATGTCGATAATTTCAGTGCGTTAGTGGTGAAAAGTAATTTATTTATCAATGAACAAGATTCGCTCAACATTACTGAAATTCCAGCCATGAATGTTTCGCGCGTTTTGGCAAATGGCACGGCAAGTCAAATTGCCGATGAGGCAAAAAATAGCATTATCGTTTCAAATGGTGGTGCAATTTCGGTGGTTGCTTTCAGTGACATTACAATCGATAAACAAGTGACCTCAACAACGAATGGAAATATCGCATTTCAAGCCACAACGGGTACGATTTTTCAAAATGCGGTTGTTCAAACGAGCGGTTCATTAAAATTACTCGCTAAAAAAGGAATTACGCAAAGTTCGAGTTTGGCAAAAATTATCGCGCCCTTGAATTCTGATTTGCAAACGCTTACACCCCCTCCTTTTTACGCTTGGACAGAATCTGTGAGTTTATGAGTCGGCTGTTTCGTAAATATCAACCGCTAGTGAAAGCAAAGCAACGCGATCCTGTTTTTGGCTTAGATAGTTTGCTGAAAACAGTTTCACGTTTCACGCATTCTGTGACAAAAAAAGAGCGTCGTTTATTGCTGCAAGCGCAAGAAGTGAATCAACTTTCGCAAACGCTTTCGTCATTAACAGATGAAGAATTGACGTTTGCGTTGCAAAAATACCAAAGTGGTTTTAAACAAAAACGATACAGTGGTGACGAGTTTTTTTTGTCTCACGCTCTCGCGCATGTTGTCGAAACCTGTGAGCGCACGCTGCATATTCGTCCTTTTGACGTGCAAATTATGGGGGCATTGGCGTTATACCAAAATTACGTTGTCGAAATGAAACCAGGTGAAGGCAAAACAATTACCGCTGGACTTGCCGCCATTTTAAAAGGGTGGTGCGGTTTGCCTTGCCACGTTGTGACAACAAACGATTATCTTGCCGCGCGAGATGTGGCAACACTTAAACCGCTGTTTGAACGATGCAACGTGACCGTTGGCGCAATTGTGCAAGATATTCAAGCAGCGGAGCGAAAAGCGATTTATCGCCATGATGTTGTTTATGCAACGAGCAAAGAATTACTCGCCGATTTTTTGCGCGATCAAATTCATTTAAATGGCGAATTAGATTCACATCAATTACTGATTAACGAATTTACCCAACTCAATTCACGCTCAAAAAATACGACCATGCGCGGATTGCACAGTGTCATTATTGATGAAGCCGACAGTGTTTTAAGCGATGAAGCCATCACGCCGCTCATTATTTCTGTAGAAGGGCAAAATCATCTGCTCAAAGAAGCGGTGCAAATCACCAAATCGATAATTGATAAATTACAACTAGGCATTCATTACACGTTAAATTCGCGTTATCGAGACATTGAGCTTAATGCACTTGGCAAAGCATTGATTGAAGATTTGGCTGGCGAGCTACCGTCGATTTGGAAAATTGCGTTATGGCGCGATGAGTTAATTCAACAAGCCTTAATTGCCCGAGAATTTTTTATTAAGGAACATCATTACACCATCATCGATGAAAAATTAGTGATTGTTGATGAGAAAACAGGGCGTTTAATGCACGGTCGAACATGGCGATATGGTTTGCAGCAAGCCATTGAAGCCAAAGAAAATATCGCGCTTTCCAATCCTAGCGAAACGCAGGCAAGTTTAAGTTTTCAGCATTTTTTTCGCTTATACGCCAATGTTGCAGGTATGAGCGGTACATTGCATGGTTTGAAGAATGAATTTTGGCATATTTACGGCGTGCATATTTTGACGATTCCGCCTCGTTTTCCCAGTAAATTAACGTTGTTGCCCGAGGTGATTTTTCCAACAAATCAGGATAAATGGTCAGCGGTGGTGGCGAAAATTCAACAATTTTCTGAAAAAGGCTTACCTGTTTTAGTTGGCACACGCAGTATTCAAGATAGCGAAGAACTGGCTGAAAAAATTCGTGGTTTAGGATTTTCTTGTAACGTTCTCAATGCCTTATATCACGAGCAAGAAGCACAAATTATCGCTCTCGCTGGTCAGCCTTATGCAATTACTATCGCCACAAATATGGCAGGGCGTGGCACGGATATTTTAGTAAGTAAGCAAATCAATAATTCAGGTGGTTTGCATGTTATTTCGACAGAACTTTACGAATCACGTCGCATTGATTGGCAACTTTATGGTCGTAGCGGCAGGCAAGGGCAGCAAGGAAAAGCAATTTGTTTGCTCAGTTTAGAAGATGAATTATTGATAACGTATTGCCCTGCGTCTATTCGAACAAAGCTGGCAAAAGTGATTTCAACGCCGATGGGACAAAAGTTATCACTGTTTATTTATCGCTATATTCAAAAAAAAGCTGAACGGATTGCGTTTATGTCACGAAAAAATATGTTGCAACACAGCATCCATCTTAAAAATACGTTGCCGTTTGCGAACGGGTAAAAAGCACGTTTAGCAAAGCAAATGAAACTGGCTCGCGCTTTCGATTTAAAAGCACCATTGGACTGAATTGTGCTTTTTAAAAAAAACATTAACATCCAAAAACTTAACGTTTAACGAGAACACCTAATGCGTTTTTTAAGCAAAAAAAAATTACTTCACGCGCTAATGATTCAAAGCCTTACGCTTTCTTCAATTGCTTTTGCACTCGATCTTGAACCTGAAAATGTGCCATTTGAACAATCAAAAAAAACACGCTTGAAAATGAATTTAGGCGATTTGATTTTTGAAGCCAGCAAACACAATACCGACATTTTGCAAGGCGAATTGCAAACAGGCGTGTCGCGCGAATTAGTTGCGGTTGAGCGCAACATTTTTGAACCTGTTTTTTATTCCACTTACACGCACAAAGATATTGACCATAAAAATAACGCCGAAGAAGCAACGTATCGTTCGAGCCTAAATACTTATCTTGAAAAAAGTGAGCAATACAAAGCAGGAATTAAAGGACTTTTGCCCACAGGCGCACGTTTTGATGTCGCGTTAAATGGCAATGAGCGGGAAAGTAATTTAATTGAAAAAACACGCAGTTATAAAACCGAGTATGACAACACCTTCATTGTGACGTTATCGCAACCACTTTTGCGCGATATGGGGCTAGATATTACCGCTTCAAAAGGCGATATAGCTCAATTGAATTTAGATATTGCCTTCCACACTTATCAACAAAATGTGATGGATGCGACGGGCAATGTCGCGCAAGCCTTTTTTAGGCTTTACGAAGCGCAAAAAGTTGTCGAAGAACTCGAAAGTTCACTTGAGATTGCACGAAAAATTCAAACGGATATTTCCGCAAAAATTCTCGCAGGCGTTTTGCCGCCGACTGAAAAAATGGAATCGGAAGCGGCATTAACGCAACGTGAAGCAAAATTGAGTGCGGCAAAAACAACGCTACTCGATACGCAAAGTTTAATTTTGAGTTTGCTTGATGTGTCGATTACCAGCGGAGTAGATTTGGTTTTTGAACCCCTTTCAATGGCAAGTTTGAATGAACCCGTGCAAATTCCTCAATTTGATAGTGCATTGCAAACTGCTTTGGAAAAATGGCCACCGTATTTGATGGCACAAAAAAAACTCGAAATTGAAAATATCCGTGTTTCGTATTTGGAAAATCAAGAATTGCCGCGTTTAGATGTTCTTGTTTCAAATCAAGAAAATGGTTTGCAAAAAGAAAGAATTAACGCAATGGGTGATGCGTTTTTAGGTAAAAATAATTCGTGGAACGCAGGCGTTGAATTTGAAGTGCCGATTTTAGGCAATCGCGTCGCACAAGCGAATTCGCAAGCCGCGCTAATCAGTCAACGCAAAGCCCGTCTTGCAGTCGATAGCACAAAACGCGATTTGAACAATAATTTATTTGCCAAAATTGAGCATTTGAAAAACAGTCAACAGCAACTTCTCGAAGCGCAAAGAAATGTAGATTTAAAAGAACAATTGCTCAAAATTGAATGGCAACGCCTCGATGCGGGTAAAAGCAACGCTTACACGGTTTTTAAGCAAGAAGAAGAGTTTGCCGACAGCAAACGCCGTTACTTCGCAACGCTTACCGAATTGAAAATTACGCAGTCGCTTGTTGATTTAATTACAGGTCGATTATTTGACAAATATCATATCGATATTACGCGCGACAATTCCACCATTAACCTTATTCGATTGGATTCTTAAAACTTATGCGTTTTCCATTTTTAGCTTTATTACTGCTTAGTCAGACTGTTTACGCCGCTGATTCGATTGTCGGCATTACCAAGCCGATGCACGATATTGAATTGAGTTTCCCCGTCGATGGTGTCGTTTCAAAAGTGTTGATTAAAGAAGGGCAAAAAGTCAAAAAAGGCGAAGAATTACTCGCGTTAGAAAACCAATTGCAACTCCAAGAAGTACAACGCCGCAAAGTGTTACTGGGCGATAATGCCAAACTACAAACTTCTGCACATAACAAAGAAGTGATGTCAGAACTGCTTAATAACAATCGGCAATTACATAATTATCTTGGCGCGGTAAGTCGTGAAGAAGTGCGAAAACTTGAAATGCAAACCGCTGGCGTTGAAGGTGATTTAACCGCTGCCAAACAAGAAAAAAAACGTGAAGAAATCGAATTGCACATGGCGCAACGCGAATTAGAACGCCGAATTTTACGCTCGCCCATCGATGGCATTATTACCAAACTTGATATTGAACAAGGCGAATGGGCGCAACCAGGAAAAATGGTGTTGCACATTGTTGATACGACAAAAAGTTTTTTGGAAGTAAATATCAGCGTTGACGATATTTATTCGCGCGATTTAAAACAAAATTCATCGTTAAAAATTCAATTTAAAACAGGTGTTAGCGATATTCAAAAAATGGGGACGGTGACGTTTATTTCGCCAATTGTGGATAAATCGAGTTCGCTGGTGCGTGTAAAAATTGAATTCGATAACAACGACGGGGCAGTTTTGCTCGGAATGTCGGCAACTGTGTTGTTGCCTGAAATTAAAACACCAAAACCTGCGCTAAATTCTTAACTCATCATGCCCATTTCAATGCCGCAAGTATTCGACCGAGAACCCGACAGCCTTGACTTATTAGGCAGCATCAACGCGCTTTATCATTTCGATGGCAATGAAGCGGATTTTTTTACCCATTTCACGAATAATTTAGCGTGGCTGTGTCGCGCTCCGATTTTATTTTGCATTTCAAATTCGCAAATTATCGCGCAGTTTGGTGTGCCTCAAAATGAAGAAATTACAGCTGATTTATTGCAAATTGCGGCAAATTTATATGACCGTGCAAAAATCAATGGCTTCGCGCAAGAACCACAACCGAATCCGATTTTTTCATTGCAACAGCCGTTGTTTCTGGTTTCACGACTTGAAACAGGGCTGGAAAATAACACCGCTTTTTTATTGTTGATTGTTGATAGACGTAATTATTCACAGCTCAATGAAACGATTGTGCGTTTGCAATTACTGTCGAATTTACCTGCGTTGTTTTATGAACGAAAAACGGCATCACCTTCCGTTTCATTTCAAAAGGAAGCGCAAACACCTGCTGACTTTGAACAAATCATTGCGTTATCAACTAACATTTTGGCATTGTCAGCGTTAGTGATTAACCAAACGCATTTTGTCGCCGCGAGTATTTTACTGGTCAATGAAATTGCATCACGATTTAATTGCTCACGAGTTTATTTGGGCTGGGATGATGGCGATTATGTGAAAACCATTGCCGTGAGCCATTTGGATAATTTTGAACGTACAACAGAAATCATTCAGTCAATTGAAGCGGCTTTTGAAGAAGCCTTTGACCAAAATGCTGAATTACTTTTCCCCGATTTTCATGACGATGTGCCTGTTATTAACGCCGCGCATAAAACGTATTTACAAAAAACACATGCCACGCAATTACTTTCATTGCCATTGCGGCGTGATGGACAGCACGTTTTAGCGATTTTGAGTTGTGAAAAAAATGACGGCACGTTTTCAGAAAAAGAAATTGACGCACTACGCCTTGTTTTAAATCAAATTACGCCTTGGCTTGATGAATTGCATTTTAAAAATCAGTGGTTCGGTTTGCGCGTAAAACAATCGGCACAAATCGCCTTGAATCAAACGTTTAATACCGAAAATAGCGTGAAAAAATTAGGCATTCTCACGTTAAGTGCGTTGTTATTGTTTATTTTATTTGGACGTTGGGATTATCGAATTGAAGCCACGGCTGTTGTTGAAACTGATGATTTAGCCTACCTCACCGCACCGTTTGATGGTTATATCGATAACGTCACCGTTCATGCTGGCGATAAAGTCAGCCGTGACACACTTTTGATGCAAATGAATACCCAAGAGCTTTTTTTAAAAGAATCCGAAGCACGCTCAGATGTACAACGATTTTTGCGCGAAAGCGAAAAAGCACGCGGCAATGACCAAAACGCGGATATGTTGATTGCTCAAGCAAGAACAGAGCAGGCACAAGCAAAATTAGAAGAAATCCAGTTTTATTTAAAACGTGCGGCGTTAAAAGCTCCTTTTGACGGCGTAATTATTGAAGGCGATAAAGAAGATTTACTCGGCGTGCCGATTGCAAAAGGGGATACGATTTTCAAACTCGCCAAACTCACGGGAATGTATTTAAAAATTATCGTGGATGAAAAAGACATCAACGCCATTGCCGAAAAGCAAACAGGTGAAGCGGTTCTTTTGAGTAAGCCCGATATTAAATTGCCGATTCATGTTGAAAAAATCATCCCGCTTGCTGAAGTGAATAGCGCGGGCTTGAACAGTTTTAACGTGAAAGTGTTATTTGATGACGCGCCGCAAGAGTGGATTCGACCAGGTATGAGCGGCGTTGTAAAAGTGGATGCTGGCAAACGAAATATCTTGTGGCTGCTCACACATAAAACAGTCGATTTCTTACGTTTGTATTTTTGGTGGTAGACGATGAGTGAGTTTTTTAGCGAATCGTGGCATCGCGTCGCCAAAACGCAAATCGGTTTAGTGGCAAGTGTGCAAATACACAAACAGCGTTTTCGCGGTGTAACGTGGTACGTTTTACGCGATACGTTTAATGATAAATTTTTCAGAATTCGCCCTGAAGCGTATCAATTTTTGATGCACTTAACGCCTGAAAAAACCGTGCAAGAAGTGTGGCTTGAATTTATTGAAAAATATCCAACTGTTGCACCAGGTCAAGAAGAGCTGATTCAACTGTTATCGCAATTACACGATGCGAATTTGCTCTATTTCAAAAATCGTACTGACAGTTCGCGGATTTTTGAACGTTATCAAAAACAAAAATATCAAAAGAAACAGCAGCAAGTATTATCGATTTTCTTTTCAAAATTTTCCCTACTCGACCCCGATGCGTTTTTAAATCGCATTTTGCCGCTGATTCAAAACGTTTTTAGCGTCAAAGCGGCATTGATTTGGTTTGCGATTGTGATTTCGGGCGGTGTTGCCGTGATTGAACATTTCGACGAGCTGCGCGACCAATCACAAGGTTTGCTTGCGCCTGATAATTTATTTTGGTTTTTTGTCGCGCTGTTTTTTCTCAAACTGTGGCACGAATTTGGTCACGCGATGATGTGCAAACGTTTCGGTGGTCAAGTGCATTCGATGGGTGTGATGTTGTTGATTTTAACGCCGCTACCCTTTATGGATGCGAGTGCAAGTTGGGCGTTTCGTAGTCGTTGGCATCGTGCGTTAGTTGGCGCAGCGGGAATGATTGCGGAATTATTTGTTGCGGGAATTGCCGCTTTGATTTGGGCAAATACAGGTGCTGGAACGCTGCATAGCTTATGTTTTAACGTGATGACGATTGCCTCGATTTCGAGTTTAGTTTTTAACGGCAACCCGCTGATTCGCTTTGATGCGTATTACATTTTGTCCGATATTTTAGAAATTCCAAATCTGGCGCAAAAATCGCAGCGTCAATGGCTATTTTGGATTCAAAAATATGCGTTTGGTGTGGACGATATTTCGCCTGCTCAAACGATAAAAGAAAGTGTTTTGCTAGGCATTTATGGATTACTGAGTTTTTTATATCGCCTGCTTATTTCGGTTGGGATTATTTTATTTACCGCAGATGAATGGTTGTTTTTAGGCTTTTTAATGGCAATGCTTACAGGAATCACGCTGATTGTGATTCCTGCTTATCGGGCGGCGAATTATTTGTTATTGAGCCAAAAGATTCATCGAAAAAAATCACGCACCTATAGCGTGTTAGCCGTGTTTTTACTGCTAGTTTCATTGTTGTGTTTTATTCCGTATTCGTCAGAAATTGAGGCAACTGGCATCGTGGAATCCACACATTTCACCTCTATTTTCGTCGAAACCAATGGATATTTAAAAAAGGTAAATGTTAAAAATGGGCAACTTGTTTCACAAGGCGACACGTTGCTTGAATTTGAAAATAACGAATTAGCTCTGAGCATTCAAAGTCTGAATGCGAAAATTACGGAAGAGCAGATTTTGCTCACACAAGCACGGAATGAAAATATCGCCGATTTGGATTCGATTGAAAAATATCTGCTTGTTTTAGAAGAGCATTTAGCCTCACTTCAAAAAGATGAAAAAAAACTCAACGTCATTGCTCAACAATCTGGAATTTGGGTTGCGCCTGAATTTACGCCCAAACAAGAGAATTGGTTTAAACGCGGCATGAAATTAGGCTCGATTATAAATCCCAAGCAATATCGATTTACTGCTGTGGTAACACAAGAACAAGCCTTTGATTTATTTGAAGGAAATGCGAATACGCGAGGTGAAGTAAAAGTGCGTGTTGATACTCAGCCCACATTTAACACGAACGCCGTGCAAATTATCCCTTATGAACGCCGTGAGTTACCGTCGGCAGCATTAGGCTGGCTTGGCGGCGGCGACATTGCTGTTACCCATAATGCAAAATCGTCTGGAAAAGAAGCCGCTGAATCTTTTTTTGAAGTTCGAGCCGATATTCAAGCAAACGAAACAGAGCCATTTTTTCATGGCTCGTCGGGTATTTTAAGACTGGAATTGCCGCCGAAATCGCTAATTAGCAAAGTAGCAAAAACTATCAATCAAACCTTGTTGAAGCGTTATAAATTGACGTAAATTCTCATATTGAGTGATACCTAACTTCGCCGCCACAATTCCGCGCACTGACAACGTGGAATTGCAGCGGCGTTTTGACAAAAAATTCACGCGCTTGCGTCGTCAATTTTTCTGCCATCTCGCTATTTTCTACCATGCAAAAACCTGTTGGTCCCCACGAAGTTTGTCCAATCGCCACGGCGCCTTTTTCAGCAAGAAAAGTCATTGCTTTTGCCACATTTTCACTGGTAAAAACGCCACCTTGTGCAGGTGCAAAATGCTCACCAACCATTTTTTGCAATTGGGTAATCACTTCGCCAAAACGTGCTAAATCTTGCTCCGCAATCGCGGGCAAGGCTTGCATTAACAGTAAATAACTTAATTTCTCTGCGTCAGTGCGTGAAAATGGCGGTAATGTTTTGAAGGCTTCAAATTCTTGTTTTCCATGCAAACCTTGCCCCCGCGAATCGAAAACTAAAATAAATCGCCAGTCTTTTGGCACATCAAAATGCGCGAGCATTGGGGGGGTAATCGTTTTTTCACCACGTCCGCCATCGACAACAAAACCACCTTGTTCAAAAACGCCAATGCCAATGCCTGAGCGCAAACCTCTGTCCATAACTGCCGCAATCTCACGCACACTTAAATTTAATTCATATAGCGCATTTAACCCTGTTCCAACGGCTAACGCCATTTGCGTTCCAGAACCTAAACCAATATGTGCAGGAATTTCGGTTACTACGTCAATTTGCACATTTTCCGAAACCTGAAATGTGTCACAAAAAACCGTGAGAGCTTTTTCAACGCGAGGATTTGAGATGTTTTTGTGTTCAGATTTTGAAAGAACAAGCTGCGTTGAAATTTCATTTAACGCGACACCGATGCTGCCAAAATTTCGTTCTAACGCGCCACTTAAATCCAAAAAACCCATGTGCAAACGAGCGGGAGCGGTGACTAAAACCGATGAAACCATTATTGCGTTGCCGATTGTTGTTTGAGTGGTTCAACGTCTTTTTTCTCGCCACCGTAATTGAGCCAACCTGTGAATGTTCCCCACAAAGTTTGGTCTACATCACGCTTTGGCACATCGACAACTAATTCTGAACTGGGTTTGGAAACGGGTAACGCGCTGGGTCTAAAATCCCCTTGAATGTTTTTAAGTTGTTCGTTTTCAAAGAAAATTGACACGGTTTTTTGTTCTAAATCTTCGCCACCTTTTTTACTCGAATAGACATAATCCCAGCGATTTTGATGAAAAAAATCAACGAGCATGGGCGAACCCATAATGTATAAAACTTGGCGTTTTGTCATATTGGGACGTAATTGATCAATCATCGTTTGATCAATGACATTTCCTTGATTTACGTCAATTTTATAAACATAAGGCAGATATTCAACGGCTGTCGCGCATGACATGAGTTGCAAACTGAAAAGACTTAAAACTAAAAATTTTGTTCGCATGAAAGTATTTCAAGTGAGTAAAGTAATGGCGCAAATTCTACGGGAATTGCCTTAAACAGTCATGTACTCGACGTTTAAAAATGGATTTTGTGGTTTTATTTGTATGTGCAATTATATTTTTTGACGCTTATGCCGATAAACGAAAACAGCTTAATAACCCACTCAATGACGGTAATCATTATGACACCTTATGGCATTAACTCTTCATCACAAGCCGCGTATGCAACCAAAACATTCGCAAATTCAAATCTGACAAACAAGCTCGATACTTCTAGCAATGTTGCGCCTGTTTTGACAAACACGAGCGATACGGCAAAGAGTGATTCGCTTGTTCAAAGTGTGTTGCAATCTTTGCAAAATTTAGGCTTAAATGCTTCTACTGATTCTGGCAGTAGCGAGACAAATAATGCCTTGCAAACCTTTGTGCAAAATTTATACACAGCTTTAGCACCAAGTGGCAATCCACCACCTCTAATTCCACCTTCTGCACCAATGTCACCACCTCAGGTGGTTGATGTCAGTGCTAACACTGATGGCGGTATTGTAGAATCCACAACACCTACAACGACTTCCTTTTCAGGTGGTACAAATTTCAAATATACCGTCGATTTGAGTGGCGCAGATTTGGGTGATAATTTGCAAAATGTTGCCGCGAATTTTAAAACGGCATTAGACAATATCGGGCAATACATCAGTTCAAACGTAAAGTTCGATTTGAAAGTATTAACGGAAAATACCGATACTGGCACATTGGCAGAAACGAATTCTTCGATTATCACAACAACGTTAAATCAACAGCAAAGCATTGATACATCATTTGTTTCAGATTCGATTCATGGTGCTGAATTAAGTCCAAATACACCCGATGCAACGCTGTACATTAACCTTGCACAAATAGACGAAATGTCATTTAGCGGTGTGCCTACGCCAGATAAATTTGATTTGACAAGCATTTTGACTCATGAAATTTTACATGGCTTGGCATTCACAGGCGCAATAGATAGTGGCGCAGCTCCTTTAAAAACAGGCTATGACGAGCTAACGACAACAGATACTACAACGCCTCTGTTTGTTGGACGACACGCAGAAACAACTAATGGTGGCAATCCCATTCCACTCGCTTCTGCCGCTTCAGGAGCGGGGTCTGCTTTTTATCACGTCGCCATCCCTAACGACTTAATGTCAGAATCGATTAAAAAGGGCGAAGTTAAAACAATTTCAGCGTTAGATGTTGCAATGTTGCAGGATATGGGACTTTCAGTAACGGGCTTATCACCTAATTCGCCGACACCTAAAATTCAAGCGGCTTACAACAGCTTCCCCCCAACACCTAGTGATGCGGTAAAAAATTTGATGAATTCAATGCAACAGGATAGTCAATTGCAAACAAGTTTCGATAATCTTGTTAGCGCATTAGGTGGTGCTGATGGTTTGCCTGACGTTAATTTACAAAACTTTTTAACGCAACTTTCCGCAAATACGCAGCAATTACCTCCCATCGAAAATACAGGTTCGCTGTTTTCAGTTTCAGCTTAAAAACTTGTCTTAGTTAGCGCGATTTCAATAAAAATCGCGCTAAACTCTCATATCAGTACGGTAAAAAACGTTACAATGCACGCAATAAACTCTTTTCGAGGCGTTGTAATATGGAAAATCAAGAAAATTACGAACTCAAAAATGCGGGCTTAAAAGTCACCGCACCACGCATTAAAATTCTGCAATTATTAGAAAAAAACGCAGACAAACGGCATTTTTCGGCTGAAGATGTTTATAAAATTCTGCTTCAAGATGAAGAAGATATTGGACTGGCAACGGTTTATCGCGTTTTAACGCAATTTGAAAGTGCAGGACTTGTCACGCGTCACCATTTTGAGAGCGGT
>JAQTXN010000155.1 GCA_028688755.1 Methylococcales bacterium
TTGTAATTCCCATTTAAGGCTTGCACTTCTGCTTCGGTTAAACCAAACAAGAAGAAATTATCATCACCCACTTCTTCACGAATTTCGATGTTTGCACCATCAAGCGTACCGATGGTAATGGCACCGTTCATCATGAATTTCATGTTGCCAGTACCAGAGGCTTCTTTACCTGCTGTTGAAATTTGTTCAGATAAATCCGAACCTGGACAAATTTTTTCCATTGCTGAGACGCGATAATTTGGCAAGAAAACCAATTTTAATTTACCGCCCACATCAGGGTCGTTATTGACCACATGACCGACATTGTTAATCAATTTGATGATACGTTTTGCCATGTAATAACCTGGCGCAGCTTTACCACCAATTAACACGCAACGATCAACCCAGTTTGCTGTATCGCCACGTTTAATTTTGTCGTACAAATGAATCACATGCAGCACATTAAGCAACTGACGTTTGTATTCGTGAATACGCTTAACTTGCACGTCAAAAATCGCATTGACGTTGAAATCCACATCATGCTCGAGTCTTTTGAAATCAATCAACCGTTGTTTAGCATGTTGTTTTAGCGTATGCCATTTTTCACGGAATTTTGGATCATCTGCATACGGTTCAAGCAATTTCAATTGTGATAAATCGGTAATCCAACCTTCCCCAATCGTTTCTGTAATTAACTCTGCAAGTTCTGGATTGCATGCGGCAAGCCAACGACGTGGCGTGACACCATTTGTTTTATTGTTAAATTTTGCAGGCGTGAATTCGTAAAAATCACGAAACAAGCCTTCTTTCAATAATTTCGAATGTAATTCAGCAACGCCATTTACAGAATAACTGCCTACAATCGCTAAATACGCCATGCGAACGTGTTGTCCGTGTTCACTTTCCTCGATAATTGACATGCGAGACAAACGCGCTTTATCACCAGGCCAGCGCGATGATACTTGCGATAAAAAGTGCATATTGATTTCGAAAATAATTTCGAGCAAACGTGGCAATAATTCGCGGAACAAGCCAACTGACCAACGCTCTAGGGCTTCAGGTAATAACGTATGGTTGGTATATGCCATTGTATTGCGAGTAATGTCCCACGCCTCGTTCCAAGGCACGTCATAAACATCCACCAACAAACGCATAAGCTCTGCAACCGAAATACTTGGATGCGTGTCGTTTAATTGGAAACAGTTTTTGGCTGCAAATTCTTTAAAATTATTGCCGTGACGACCGACCCACGTTGAAATCACGTCTTGCAAACTCGCAGAGGCGAGTAAATATTGCTGACGCAAACGCAAAGCTTTGCCGTTTTCACTGGTGTCGTTTGGATATAAAACCATTGTGATATTTTCAGCGGTATTTTTCGCGGCAACAGATTCAGCGTAATCACCCGCGTTGAATTCTTCTAAATCGAATTCTTCGGTTGCGGTGGCTTTCCATAAACGCAATGTATTTACGGTACCATTTTGATAACCAGGTACTGGCGTATCGAACGGTACCGCTAAAATATCGTGCGTATCAACCCACACCACTTTTCGTTTGCCATTGTCATCCGTACGAATTTCAGTGCGTCCGCCAAATTTCACGCGCTGTACATATTCAGCGCGTTCAATTTCCCACACATTGCCATTTCTAAGCCAATGATCAGGACGTTCAACTTGTTCACCATTGACAATAGCTTGCGAGAACATACCGTATTCGTAACGTAAACCATAACCTGTTACAGGTAATTGTAGCGTCGCACAACTGTCAATAAAACAAGCCGCTAAACGTCCCAAACCACCATTGCCAAGCCCTGCATCGGGTTCACTTTCAATAAGCTCTTCCAAATCTAAACCTAAGCTATACATTGCCTCCGCGACAACTTGATCGAGATCTAAATTCAACATGGCATTGCTTAATGCTCTGCCCATCAAAAATTCCATCGATAAATATGAAGCGCGACGAACATCTTGTTCTTTGTAAGTGGTGTAAGTGCGTTTCCAACGTTCAACTAAACGGTCGCTAATAGCAAGCGAAAGAGCTTCATACGCATAATGCGGCGAACGGCAACTCGCGTCACGTCCTAAACGATGCCCGTAATAACGTTTAAAATCGTTTTCAATGTGTTCTTCGTCCATGCCTAAATCAGGCAAGGTCGTAATGGTGGCACTTGGCTTACTCGTTTTAAAAATTCTAAAAGGCATATTGTTTTACCGTGTTAAGTGAAAGTTTTAAAAATAGGCTTAATTTTAGACTAAATTCCGTAAAAAAATTGTCTATAACCGAATATAACGGTTAATCATGACAATGGGTTGAAAATATCACATTTTTAATCAATAAAACGCTTCGTTAAATCACCAAACGCATCAATTCGTCGGTCACGCAAAAAAGGCCAAATTCGACGCACGGTTTCAGAACGAACCAAATCAATTTCAGCAGTTAACACTTTTGTTTCAGATTCATTAGCACGCGCTAAAAATTCACCTTGCGAACCAGTGATAAAACTGTTGCCCCAAAAATCAATCCCGCTTTCACCGTGTGACGCGAATTCAAAACCAATTCGGTTGCACGAAATCACAGGCAAACCATTTGCCACCGCATGACCACGCTGCACCGTAACCCACGCATCAAGCTGACGCGATTGCTCTTCTTGTGTGTCGTTTTTATCCCAACCAATTGCAGTCGGATAAATCAACACATCTGCGCCTGCTAATGCCATTAAACGCGCTGCTTCGGGATACCATTGATCCCAACAAATTAACACGCCTAATTTGCCAATCGAGGTTTGAATTGGCGTAAAACCCAAATCACCAGGCGTGAAATAGTATTTTTCATAAAATGCGGGGTCATCGGGAATGTGCATTTTGCGATATTTCCCCGCGATACTGCCGTCTTTATCAAATACAACAGCGGTATTGTGATAAAGCCCCGCTGCACGACGTTCAAAAATTATCGAAACAATGACAATTTTTAATTCTTTGGCAAGTGCAGAAAGTGTATCCGTTGCAGCACACGGAATCGGTTGCGCTAAATCAAAAACATTATGGTCTTCGATTTGGCAAAAATACTTTCCCAAATGTAATTCAGGCAAAACCACTAAATCAGAACCCGCCGCAGCCGCTTCACGGATTTTGGCAATGGAAAAAGCTAAATTCACGCTGTAATCATCATCGCCACAAGGCTGTTGAATTGCGCTAACAATCAATTTTTTTGCCATTGACTAGCCTCGGACTTGCTCAGGAAATTGCATCGTCATGCAATGTAAACTACCGTACTGATGCACTAATGGACGGCATGGAATTGGAATAATTTTGTGTTGTGGAAAAACTTTTGCCAATTTTTCTAACGCTACGTTGTCATTTTCATCATCATAAACAGGTACCAACACCGCATGATTGATAATTAAAAAGTTTGAATAATTTGCAGGCAAAGGTTGGTCGTCTTCGTCAAAAATCGGTTTTGGTAGCGGCAATGCCACTAAGTTATACGGTTCGTTTTCGTGTGTGACGAGTAAATCAAGCTGCAACTTCATGCGATACAAACTTTCAAAATGCGGATCGCGTGGATTGTCGCAACTGGTATAAGCAATCGTCGTGGGTGTACAAAAACGCGCCAACGTATCAATATGCGCGTCGGTATCATCGCCTGCTAGATTTTCTTGTTTGAGCCATAAAACACGCTCTGCACCAAAATATGTTTTCAATTGCGCTTCGATTTGCGCTTTATTTAACGTGCTGTTGCGGTTTTTATTTAATAAGCAATGCTCGGTCGTTAAAATCGTACCTTCGCCGTCACTTTCGACACTGCCACCTTCTAAAATAAAATCAATGTCATGATGGGCTTTGCCCTTGAAAAATTTAGCGTTTGCTAATTTATGGTTAAGCGCGTTGTCATGAGCAAAGTCGTATTTTTCACCCCAACCGTTAAATTGGAAATTAAGATATTTCAACGCCCCTGCTTTTTCGACGGTTAAAAACGTCGTGTCACGCACCCAAATGTCATTTACTGGTGCGTGAATAAATTGAATGTCTTCTTTGCGTTCAACTAATTTTTCAATGTGTTTTTGATGCACTTCGTCGCGACAAACAATTAACAATGGCTGATATTGCGTAATTGTGTCAGCAATGATGCTGTAAGTTTCTTCGACAGATTCTAAGCGGTCGCTAAAATCGCCTGTTTCGTGTGGCCACGCGATTAAAACGGCGGCTTGTTTTTCCCATTCAGCTGGAAATCGGGTCATTGATAATTCCTCTTTGTAATTTTAGTTTTTTGTGAATTTAAAAGTAAATCTTATAGATTTTATTGAATTTAGACGTTATTGGTTCACTTTTTTTCATTTTTATCTAATTCTTTGGCGAACTGTTGTTCTTTCTGGGCGTTGTGCGTACCAGCTCACGTCGATTTTGTACCATTTTTTCATTTAAACATTAAGCAAAAAACATTTTTTTCGCTAAATGATTGCCTGCCTGCGTCAATGGATGAATGACAAAATTTGCGCCTAACATTTCGAGCGATTCGCGCTCTTCTTCAAAATAACAAATCGTGCCAATAAAATTTACATAGCCGCGTTTTCTTAATCGGGTAATTGCCGAGCAACGCACTTCAAAATCGGGCATGGTTAAAATGATGCCTTTAATTCGCTCTAAACGCAGACCGTTTAACAACTCAACGTCTTCGGCATCACCATAAATAACACGTCGCCCATGACTGAGTTGGTTTTCTAAAATGGTCGGATCGGCATCAAAACCAACAACACGCTGTTCTTTTTCGTGTAACGCTAAATACGCCGATGTGCCTGTGCGTCCCATGCCAAAAATGAGCCATTCAGCCACGCCGATACTTTCGGGTAATTTGTCAGGATGCCCGCTTTTTCGTTCAAAGCGACTTAGAAAAGGTTCAAATCTTGAAAATAAACGATGTGAAAAACGATTCAGCGGCGCGGCGATGGCTAGGGAACCCGCAACGGCTAGACTAATCGTCGCTTGCCATTGAGAAGAGAGCAAATCGGCTTTGACAACGGCTTCCGTCGTAATCAGTGCAAATTCGCTATAAGTCATTAACGCGAGCGACGAAATAAACGCCGTTCTAGCACGAAGTCCAACCAAGACAAATAGCAAGAAAAACAAACCACCTTGCAGCGGCAGAGCTAAAAGTAAAACGATGGCATCTTGAATTTGCTCAACCGTTGGCAACTCACTCAACCCAATTTGCAAGAAAAAGGCGACCAATAAAATTTCTTTTAGCCCCCACAATTTTTCTGCAATATCTTCAGTTCTTGCGTGTGATGATAAGGCAACGCCCATCAATAATGCACCGATGTCTGCGGAAATACCGACGTAATTAGCAAGTGCTGAACCTGCTAATGCAAAGAAAACACCTAGCAATAACCGTAAATCATCGCTGTGTGTTGCAGATAATAATCGATGCGCTAAAGGGCGAATAAGCGGCAGCGCAAGTAAGGCAAATGCCCAAGGACTAGGCGTTTTACCGTTAGCAACAGCGAGCAAACCAATGGCAATAATGTCTTGCAAAATCAAAATGCTTAACACATCACGCCCGTGAAATGTCGATAACTCGCCGTTATCTTCCAGAACTTTAATGGCAAGCACGGTACCCGAAAATGCCAAACTCGCACCCAATATAATGCCGCCTGAAAGAAGTCCGCCTTGCCAAATGAATAGAAGTACAGAAACAGCAGTTACGATGATTAAGTGTAAACTTCCAACGCTTAACACTTCGCGTTTTAAAAGTGAACGCGGTTTAATTTTTAAACCAACGGTAAATA
>JAQTXN010000026.1 GCA_028688755.1 Methylococcales bacterium
CCAAGCGTGATATTTCCACCAGCGGTTAACGTCACAGTTTGTCCCGCCGCCGTAATGGGTGAAACGACAACTAAATCACCTATTGTGGCAGTCAAACTCGCATCTGTTGAATAAGTAGGCAAGCTGACAATGTTCAATGTTCCCGCCGCCGTTAAAGCAGCAGGTGCTGTGCCGCCGTCTGGTACAACTAAAACATAATTGGCAGTCGGCGTTTGATTATTGGTGAACGTTTGCGTCGTCACAGTTGTTGCACCTGTGAGATAGCCTGTGCCTTCTGGGGCGGTGTAGCGATATTCAACATCTGTTGCATCTGAACCAACGTCGCTCGCAACAGCAATACGTTTTGCACTGACATTGCCTTTAAAAGTCACAATATGACCAAACACATCCGTGCCAACGTCACTGGTGCGAGTGGTTGTATCAATCGGGTTCGTGGTCGTATCGCCCGCACGAGTTTCTAAAATTGTTCCTGCTGAATCGAGTGTTACAGAGCTTGCGGCTTTTTGTGCGCCCAAATTCACACCCGCTTCAACGTAATCAACATATAAATTTTTCGCTGCTGACAGCGAAATGTTGTTACCCGCTGCGTCAGTGATACCTTGTACTAAATACGCATTCATCACGCCGCCAGCCGAAATTTCGATATTACCGTTATTGGCATAAACGTTATTTAAATTTACATCATCCGCTTCGTTAATCGTGATACTGCCTGCGCTTGTTGAGGTTGCATCAACATTTTTAACTAACGTATTGAGTAAAATCGAACCCGATGTTTTTACGTCTAAATCCGTACCAATAAAGACCGAACTTTTATCGGTATCAATCGATTGCGCTTTTAAATCGAGTTTGTCTTTTGCCGCCACAATTCCGCCACGCACAGTGAGTTTTTTATCCATCACGTCGGTCAAAATTCCATTACTGTCAAAGGTTTGTCCAATGTGCAACGTGACATTTTGTGCAGGGTCGAAATTTTGTAGACCGCCGACAAAACCCGTTAAATCAAAGTCTGATTTCAACCCGACAAAAATGTCATTCAAAGCGCGAATTTCAAAATTATTTGCTGCAATGCCTGTTGTGCGAATGGTGATATTTCCGCGTGCCGTTTGCGTTTGGACAATAGGCATTGCTCCTGCTGCTACTTCGACAGGATTCATGATGGTTGTCATAACTTGTGGATTTACGCCTGTAGCTTTGATGATAATTTCATCAATCTTGCCCGCTTGCGTTGCACTCGCCCCTGCCACGATATTGCCTGTGACAATGACATTGGTACCTGAAACAAGTTCTAATTTTTTACTTGCCGTCAAAGTTCCATCGATAGAAATCAACGCGCCCGTATCAATAATGATGGTTTTCGACGTTAAATCGTTAGGCAATTTATTGGAAGGCGTGCCGTTATTTCTAAAATAGAAATCATCACCCGCGCGGTATTCGATTAAATCAGGCGCAGCGTTCGTCGCGTCGTTTAAGAAAACTTTATACAAATCGACAATTTTTTTCGCATTAAACGCAATCCCGCTGGTGTAATTTAACGCTTCACCCGTGCTAGTTTTTGCAACCGTGACCGATTCGTTGTTACTCACAAGACGAATCGTTCCTGCTGTCACGTTGCCATTGATTGCAGTTAAACCTGTTGCCACATCGGCATAACGTCCAACATTGAGCGAGTTATCCGCAATTAACGTTACGCTTGTGCCAGTTGTTGCGGCAATTGCTCGAGTTACAAGCATGCCTTGATAAAGTTCTGAGTTGCCTTCGACATCGCTGACTTTTATGTCACCTGCTGTGCTTTGAGCATTGAGTTCGTTAATGGCAACTTGTAAATTCACAATGCCTGTCGCGGCATCAAGTGTTAACACATCGGCAATCACATCAGGCGTACTGTCGATAAATGATTCATAAATTTTGCCGCCAGATTTAAGTGAAATATCACCTGCTGAACTGACTTTTGTTGGTATAGCGGTTCCCGTAATCGTAGTCGGCAAGACATCAAAACCAGTCGCTAAATAAATCCCCGCATTAACATAACGAATCGCAATATCGCCTGCGGCATCAATTGAAATATCGTTTTCATCACGGTTACTTTGTGAACGCACATCTGCGAGTTCAACTTTGCCACCTGCCACAACGCTTAAACTGCCATCATTGATATAAACACGTTCCAAAATTAAATCTTTTGCAGATTGAGTAATTGCCGCACTGCCGTTTTTGGTGGTTTGCAATTTTAATTTAGCCACTGACGTGTTAAGCGTAATCGCATCGGCAACGCTTACATCAAGTACATCAGCGGTCAGTAAATGCCCCGTTGCCCCCGTAATTGAACCTTGAATGTTTAACGTAATATCGCCACGATCATTGGTTAAAATTTTGTTAAACGTTAGATTTACAGGTGTGGCAGCATCTTTTTTGACTGTTTCAATGGTAATGTCATTTCTATCTGTGCCACCTTGCGCTTCAATCCCTAAATTTGCGACGGTCACACTGCCAAAGGCTTTGACGTTAATTGCGCCATCTTTTGCAATCAATTTCTCAATCGTTAAATCTTTGTTATTGACAATCGTAATGTCACCCGCCGAATCCACTTGCGCATTGAGCAACGTCATTGACGTATTTAAGGCAAGTCCACGATCAGCTTGTGCAGTTAAATTTTGAGTAGTGATTAAACCAGTCATTAAACGCTGTGAAGTCGGAACACCCGTTGTAATTTCACCTGCAAGATCATCTTGGTTTTGGGTAATTTTTCCCGACAACGCTTTTAAATTCACGCTATCAGGCGCGGTAATTTGTGCTTGCGAGAGAAGAACCGAACCACCAAAATCGCCTGCACTGATAACAATATCCCCCGTGCTATCTGTCACATTGAGCGTTGCCGCTTTGATTTTCGTTGTTGCGTCGTTAAGCGTAAGTGCTTTACCTGTAATTGAAACGTTGCCCGATTGATTCGTCGCTTGCGTTAAATCGCCTGCATTGAGAGTAATCGTATTGACGGCTGAAATATCGCCCGTCACGGTGATATTGCGCCCTGCAAGTGTAGTGAATGTCGTTTGAGCAGTTAATGTTCCATCGAGTTTCACGTCTTTTGCACCGTGAACATCGATTTTATCTGTCGCGGCAATGTTCATGCCTTCGGTGACATTCACATTCACGGCATCTAAAGCAATCGTGACTGCAGCTAAATTCGATTTCGCTGTTTTATCAACGCCTAAATTCAGTGTTGCCGCGGAATTTAACGTCAAATTTTGCGACGCAGACATTTTGCCTGTGACATCGATATTTTTACCTGCACGAATGGTGATATTTGTTGCACTGAGTGAATCGGTTTCAATATCACTGCTCGAAATTGAACCATTTACAAATGTCGTGGTTGTTTCAAGGCGAGTTTCTGTACCAACAGTGGCTTCTTTTTTCCAAAGCGTGAAATTTTCATATTTCACAACAGGAACGCTGACGGTTGACGTGCCATAAATTGGACGGTAATCGTATTCTTGTTGTGAATTCGTGGTTAATTTGTAATCAAGACTTATGCGTTGGTCATAAATGGGATGCCATTTTGATGTCCAAGTGTATTCATAGTCATTTTTGTCTTGGTAAATTGAGTCACTGATTTCATTTCGACCACGGATATACCATTCGACATAAAACCAAGCCGATGTCCAAGCATGTTGATATACCTGCCATTCATCTTTTGTTTCAGCTGTCCAACCGCCCCAGCCGCGCGTTTGTGAAGCACCATTTGAATCTGTCGTTGTCCATTGACCTAGAGGCTTGTCAGTTGCTGATGGTGCAGTCCAGTTCTTTTCATCCCAGCCATTAGAATGCGAGCCACTGCCCATAATGTTGTCATCTGCCTGATGACCGCTGTCTTCAATCCAGCTTTCCCAATACTTAAACGTTGCGGCAATATCAGAGCGAGGGGTATTTAATAATTCTGTTAATGACGCGGTGTCTCCCGTTGTTTTTAACACGTCAACATAAGTATCAAAGGCATTGATAAGATTTGTGTATCGTCCGTTTTGATAATCTGCCGCCGCATTTTGCAAGGTTGTCGTTTTCTCCCAAACCCAATTTGGGTCACGCAAAATGTTTGTGTTCGTCCCGTCTGTTGTTGGCGATAGTTCAAATATACGATTGCCTGTCGCGCCTTTGTAAGACACATCCCAGTTAGCTGCCCCGTCATCCACCAAACCATGAGGTGAATTTGCATTTTTACCGAATGTAAATTTGTTTAATCCTGAACCCACATCACTGTTCGCCCAACTCCATGTATTGTCTATTCCTGCCCCATAAGGCACATTGGTTTGATTTTGGTCAGTTGAAACAAAATTCGAATTCACTTGCGTGTATTTCACATCACCGTCGTCTTTGTAACGCCCAACGAGTTCACCAAGCGGTACATTTGGCGAACTTGTCCAATCTGAAGAGATTTTCCAATTATTGGTATTTTGACCATCGGCTTTCCATGTAGCGTTCTCTACCGCTGTTTGCGCTAACGCAGCAGTGCTATAACCATCATCGCCCCCCAAATAACGTGCTGTATTTTGCGACACGATATTTGAAATATCTTGATACGCATCTTTTGGCATTTGAATGTGTTTATCATGCCAACCTGCAACGGGAATGTTGTAGACAACGAGGGCAGGATTACTTTGACGCATCCAAGCTGGTGCTAATTCATTTGTTGTTGCAACAGGCCAAGCAAGTAAATTGCCATTCGCATCAACGTTTGTTGCACTGATAGCGGTTGTTGTCGTATTGCCATTCAACGTACGAAGTAACTGCACATTGCTATATTTGAACGCATACAATTTCATGTAACCCGTTGCATTTAAAACGGCTTGTTTTTGAGCGTCGTCTAATTGCGTAAATGTGCGATATTCGGTTTGTACAACCGTTGCCCCATTCATTGTAGGTGTGAGTTTTTGGTAATTTCCTGAAACAGATATTGCAGTTTGATTTGGTAATTCTTCGGTTCCCGCTTTGTTCCAATCAACCCCTGGAATCGTTCCCGATGCTGCTGGTGAATAAAGAGTTGCCGTTCCAACGCCAGTGCCTGCTCCTGTTGCGACGAAAATCGTACCAAACGCATTGCTCGAAGCACCAATTTTGGTAAAGTCCGTGCTGGTGCCTTGCGACTGAATAACATAGGTTTTCCCACTTTCAAATTGTCCTGCTTTGGCAATATGAAATGCCGAACCTGTTCCAGTACCTACTTTAGTCGCTGTAAAGGTTGTTCCAATCGTATTATTTGCCGCGCCTAGCGTTGTGAAATCGGTGCCGAGGGATTCAATTCTGTATTTTTGTCCCGAAATAAAACCACCCGCTGAATACACAGCCCCCGTTTCAGAAACCGTGCCGCTTCCCGTCAAAGTCGTTCCATTTGAAGTAAACGTGGTGCCAACCTTGTAATTTGCAATTGCTCCCGCTTTGGAGAAATCGGTACCGTTATCTGCGGTGGTAATTTTGTACGATTTACCAACAACAAATGCCCCACTGCCAATAATCGGAGTGGTCGATGTAAGTTCTGTCAAAACGCCTGTTCCCGAGCCAGTTGCCGTTGCTGTGAACATCGTCCCGACAGCATTTGAACTTGCCCCAAATGAGGTAAATGTAGAATTTCCTGCTGTGTCAATCCGATACATTTTGCCTGCAACAACAGCTGTTGCAGCGGTTGTGGTTGAAGCAGGCGTTAATTCTGATACCGATCCTGTACCAGATGTTGAGACTAATCCTGTTCCACTTTGACTTGCAGTAAAAATAGTTCCTACGGCATTTGAACTTGCACCAAATGAATTTGTAGGCGTTGCGTTATAGAAATACGAACTTGCATCTGAGGATTCAACTTTATAAATTTTCCCGCTAACAATGTTCATGGCAGGAATCACCTCAACAGCTTTGCCTGTTCCAATTTGTGACCCAACTGAGTTAGCCACAAAAACAGTCCCCACTGCATTACTCGGCGCACCGAGTGAAACAAAATTATCAACGGTTTCGATGGTGTAGGTGTGACCCGATTGAATGCCTGTTGCAGGGAAAGTAGTCACTAACGTTGCCGTCCCCGTGCCATTGTTTGCGACATTTCCATTTGCAGTAAAGACACTACCAATTGCGTTGTCTGCACTGCCAAGTAACATAAAGTTAGTCGAACCACCTGTTGCAATTTCATAAGTGTTGCCAACAACAAAATTTGTCGCATTCGTCGTTGTCGTGGCTTTCGCTGTGCCTGTACCAATTCCAACCCCGCTACCCGTTGCGGTAAATTGTGTTGAAACGTTGTTATTTGCCGCGCCAATGGAGGCAAAATTCGTTACACCTGCTGAATCGATTTGATAGGTTTGCCCCGCAACCAAAGCACTTGCATTGATAGGTGTCGTGCTAGCGGGCGTTGAACCGCCTGTGCTGCCACCTTCATTAAGATAATCCACGCCTTCGATTAAGAATTCGCGGAATTTTTTATCTGCACTCGCATTCGGATTGTAATAGCCAATTTGTTCAAGTGTGGTGTCCATTTCAAAATGGTATTTGCCCACAGGCACAAGCTCTGTGCCTTTTTGCTCAGTAATGGTTGTTTGTTCCCAACTCACAACAGGCACTTGCATATAACCAGCCACCACATCAACGTAACCCGTCACCACTTCATACGTTACGGGAATGGTTGAAATAACAGGAATTTGTACAACTCTGGGTTGAGCGACTTTTGCATCGGCATCTACCGTCACCGCGCCGCCTGCTAGAATGTTAATTTCGTCTGCCGCGTCAACAATTACGCCTGAGGCATTAGCAATGCCTTGTAAAACACCCTGCCCGACAATGTTCACCGAACCTGAATTTAAACTGTCTTGCGTAATCACCCCTTCGCGCTCACTCATCGTTAAATTCATATCAATCCCTGAGCGAATATCAATGATGTGAGGTGATTGCAAAATCCCGCCTTCTAACGGTGCAGTGGGATCATCGGATTTTTTACCGACCCAAACATCTTTGCCTGCGTTAATTAAAATTCGTCCGTTTGTAGTCGAATCAGTTGTGATTACACCTTCAATAACAACGCTTTGCGCGGTTAAATGCGCGAGTTTATCAGCACGAATCAAGGCTTCTAATGCGCCCGCAACATCAGTTGCAACGCTTGCTGGTGGAAAGTTAATTTTTTGACTGTCACGACGGCTCGCAACGTAAATGCTATTTGTAGCATTCAAACGCACCGCAGAATCTGGATTAAGTGCATAAACGCGGCTATCTGCCATTAAACTGATGTTTTTTGCGTCAATGGCAACGCTGTTTTTTGCATCAACCAAACCTAAAACAACAACATCGCCGTAAGTTGAATCAATTGAAATTTCAAGAGCTTTAGCTTTCGTGTTGTCAGTTTCTAAACGTTCACCAACCACGCCATCTAACACGATGTTGTCATCGGCAAAAATTTGAATCGTGCCGTTTTCTAACACATCGAGTCTGCCGATTGCACTGAGCGCAACGCCCACATTTGACGTATCGCGTCCGCCATCAACCACCAATTTGTCTGCGGCACGAACCAAGCCGTTGACGAAAATTTGCCCGTCAGAAATCAGCGAAATATCTGCCCCCGTGCCGAGCGCATCGATTGTGCCGTGCGTTTGCACATCACCTTTTGCATTAAGCGAAATTGTGCCGTTTTGATTGGCAACGCGCACCAAACTCGATGCGCTTTGCGAGAACGCTAATCCGTCGGTATTTTCACCTGCGGTAATCGTAATGCTTGCAGGCGCAAGCAACGTGCCTGCGGCATCAATGAGTGGATTTCCAGCGGTTGCTACATCCACTTTTTTACCGCCTAAAACCACCGCTTTGGTAGCATTGATTTCAAGCGTTGCCGTTGAATTAGGCGTTGAAACAACAGTTTGATTTGCTAAATCATAATGTGCGCCTGCAAAAATTCCTGCGACGATATTCGCATTGCCTGTTGAAATTTTGATTTTGCTACTTGCCGCCGTGCTATAAAGCCCCGCGTCAGCAGCTAAATTCAAATCACCGCCGATGTTCATTTCAATTAGCGCGTCAGCTTCTAAAATCGCGGCTTTCGTTTCAACAACGCCTGCAACAGGATTCACCGAACCGATATTGACATTGCCCGTCGCATTCACAGTTAAATGCTGAGCTGGATTTGTAACCAGTAAATTCGCATTGTAAATGTCGATATTGCCACCTGATTTGAGCAGCATTGAGCCTGCAACTTGCAAATCACCGTGCATCAAAAGGGCATTTTTCGCATCAAAAACAATTTCGTTGTCGCTTAACGCATCGGTATTTGCAGTGCTGCGAATCACACCCGCAAAATCAATCGTTTTGCCTTTTAAAATCAATTCATTGTCCGAAACAACACGCCCTGATTCTTTGGTAAGCGTTAATTTGCCTGTTTCTGAACTGAGATAAATGCCTGTCACATTAGTGACTTCTGAAGCATCAAGCGTGTTAATGCCAATCACGCTATCAATCACGACATCATTTTTACCCGCAATCGTAATCGTGCCGCCATGTGTATAGAAATTGGCAGTGTTATGAGTGTAAATACTGGTCGCGTCGGTTTTTTCAATTGCACCAGCAACAGGTTGAATCAAGATATTTTTTTGTGCGCTGATATTGCCGCTCAAATCGATTTTGTCTTTCACGTTAATAATGACGCTCGCGTCAAAACCGTTCGCAATCAAATCACCTTCGAGTTTTGCGTCATCGGCAGGATTTAGCACAATATCGCCGCTCAACGTTTCGATAATGCCCGTTTTACCAAAATCTAAATTTTGTTTGCCGTCATTGCTGATTGAACTGTAAAGATTGACCGCGCTATAACCTTTCACCCAATTTTTGAGCGTAATTTGTCCCGATTTATTTTGGTCGCCTAAATTTATAACCGAGCCACGCGCAGCGGCATCAATTGCTGCGTAACGTGCTGATTTTGCGTTGCTGCTTGCAAGCTGCGTGAAACCTAATAAATTCGCGTTACTCGAGGTTTGTTTGAGTGTGAATTGCAAACCTTGACTGGTGAAAATAAAACGTCCATCAACTAAACGTGCGGTGACATCTTGCAATGTTGGCATTTGATACGTTGTACCAATGCCCGTGCCTGACGTGATATTAAACACAGTGGCTTTTAATGCCGCGTTAATATCGTCCATTAAATAGCCAATGCCTTTGTTATCCGTCGTGCTAGCTGCCGAAATCACAACATTGCCTTCAACTACTTTTTCACCCAAGTTAATTTCAAGTGAGAGCGTAACGTCTTGCGTTAAATGTCCGTCGGCAAACTGCGGGAAATCGCTCGCTAACAATTCTTGCGTGTAAGCAGGTGCAAGCACGGACAAATTTCCTTCGGCGCTGACGTTAATCACGCTGTTATCGCGCCACGTTTTTAAATGCGCGTTACCGCCTAAAACAATCGCTTGATCTGCCCAAGGATTTTCAGTTGTATTCACAGCTCCCGTGACTTTGCCACCACGCACAGTAATTTCTGCACCTGCTTGCAAATCACGACCTAAACGAATTTGTCGCCCAGATAAAATGCTAATTTTTGAATCGCCATCGGCTTGTTTAACGTAGCTACCAACGTATTTTCCTTTTTCGTCATAACGGTCGAGAATTTCCCCGCCCGCAACGACTAAACCATTTACTTCCGCATCGTCTTTTGCATAAAGATTGATAACACCGTTTGCATTTTTGGTTGAAAGATAAGTGCCGCCAAGCAGTTTCAAACCGACTAAATCCGAGCTATGCAAGCCGCCGCTTAAATCAATCAATTGATTTGCTTTGACCATTGCGCCAATTTCAACCGATTTGCCTTCTTTGGTAATCGCTGTGCCGCCCATGTAAAGCTGACCGCCTGATTTGAAAATCACACTCGAATTTTCACCCGACCAGTTAATCGTTTGTGAAGTTAAAATTCCTTGTGCATCAAACGTTTGACGCATTGTACCGCCAGCTAAAACCATGCCTGCAATTTGCACGTCACCGACCGCATCAAGCGTGACTTTACCGCCGCTGTTATTTGAGGTAATTCCCGCTGCGGTTAAACCGCCAATGGTTGTGACTTTGACTGATAATTTGCCTACGCCGACCGCTTGCGTGGTTTTTAAATTCACACTTTTTGAAGCGATTAGCGCGTTATCCACGAAAATTTGCTCGCCTGCATTCACAAAAATTTGTGAATCGCCACCGCTTGCAAATGTGACACCCGACGCGCCAATTTCACCGCCTGCTACAACGCGCCCTAAAACTTCAACCGCTTTTGCGCCACTCAAGGTAATCGTTGAGCCTGTTTCTTTGGTATTTAGCGTTGCGGTGTCGTGTAAGAAAACGCTCGTGCCGTCTTTGTTTGCGCCATTCAAATTCGAACCATCAAGTTTCACACCGCCAAGCAATGAAATGTCCCCTGTGACATTTGCAGTGCCTTCCCAATAAACCCATTTATTGGATTGAATGGTTAAATCTGAATTTTTACCCAGCAAATTGATGTTACCGCGCACAATTGCGTCGCGTTCATTGGCAACAACCAAATTCACGTTATCTTGCAAGGTGGTGAGCGTTCCTGTCAGTAAGAAACCGAAACCGCGTTGTCCAAGCAATTTATGCTGTGCTTGCAACTGAATTTCATCGAATACGCCGTCATTTTCTTTGTCATACGCGAATAAAACATAAGTTTGCGTGCCGTCAAAAACAACCCAACGATTCGATTTTGAAGGCACTGCGCTCGCTTGATAATCAACGCCTTGCACAAAGGTGTTGCGAATTTCTTTATCGCCTGCGCCTGCTTTGAAATAAGTCGTTGACGAATAAGGTGTGTAACCGAGTTGCGTTAAGGCTTGTTGTTGCACGCCTGAATTGAGGTCTTTAAAGCCTTTAAGCTCTGCGCCTTTTGGAATTAGCGTTTGTAACGTGCCATTTTTCACCGCCTCTTTAATTTGTTCAGGTGTAATTTTGGCAATTGCGTCACTTGCGGCTTGTTTTTGAGCAGCAAATTGTGCAGAAGTTACCGTTTTGTCTAAATTAACCTCAGTCACTTTTAATTCATATTGTGGCGCGGGAATCGCTGACCAAGTGATATTTTTGTTTTGATAATCCGTCCCTTCAACAAACGTGATAACGCGCTGTTTTGTAGCGGTTGCATCCGCTTTGAAATAGCTCACGCCGTTGTATTGACGATAGCCAAGCTTATCGAGAACTTTTTGTTGTTGCTCGCTGGTTAATTGCGCGAATTTTGCATCTTTAGGCGGTGTGGTTTTTTCGCCCCAACTAATGTCTTCAAATTTATAATCCCGACCGATTTCTAAACTGGCAACTAATTGTGGTTTGCTTGCTGGCGCATCAGGGTTATAGAACAAACTTTCGTTGACTTGTGCATAACCCAATTTTTCAGCAACCACTAAACGCTGATCGGGATTAAGTTCTTCAAAGGTTTTTGGTTTCACCGTTGAGGGGATTTCTTTACCGTCTTTGTCGAGCAACGCAGGTTTATCAGGCGCACGAACGCCACCTAAATTAAGTGCGTCAAAACTGAGCGTATTCGCTTCATTGAAACCGAAAACAAGTTGTTTACCCGCAGGTGCGCTGGCTTTGTAAAAACTCACGCCGTCTTCTTTGGTTTCATAAACGTTGTAACCCAACGCGCGGGCAACGATTTTTTGTTGCTCAGGTGTGAGACTTGCAAAACTTGCATTTTTGCTAGGTGCTGCGCTGCCCCAGTAAATATCGGCGTTGTTGTAGTCAAACACTTCGCCTTGTTTGAAATTATCAGCGAGTTTTTTACCCGCAACGGCGTTGAAATTGAGATATTTTCCTGTCGCGTCATCAAAAACATAACCTAAGTTTTTAGCAACAACCGCTTTTTGCTCCACACTCAAACTGTCAAACGTTGCACTTGCCGCAGGCGCATTTGTGCCTGTCCAATCAATCAGCGCGTTGCTGTAATCAGCAGATTCACCTTGTTTGAATGAAGTCATCAAGCGTTTATCTGCGCTCGCATTCGCGTTGAAAAAGACGACATCTGGATTTTTGACATAGCCTAAACGTTGCGCGGTTGCGGCTTTTTGTGCGTCGGAGGAGGTATCAATTTTGATTTCAGCAACAAAACGATTTGCACCCGTTATTGCCGAATTGAAATAACCGCCATTTGCAAACGTTGTGTAACCTAAATCGCTAGCAATTTTTTGACTAACTTCTGGGCTGAGTTGATAGAACGGGATAAATTGCGCCGATGAAACCACCGACACGTTGCTGCCTAAAACGATTTGGTTATCGACAAAAACTTGTTTCAACGCATCGTTTAATTTGCCGCTGTTTAAGGCGGAAAAATAAGTGCCGTCAAAACCTGTTACGCGAGTAATCACTTTTCCTGAAAGGCTGTCGAAATACTCAGCCGTTTTTGCATCGTCTTTACTGCCACCGCCTTTAATTTCCATGCCACCTGCGGCGGTAACTGAACCTGCAAGAAGCAATTCGCCTGTGGCATCAATAATCAGTTTGGTATTTTTGCCTGTTTGCACCGCTTTTGCCGTGACACCATTGCTTTCATAAACAAATTTCGCCCCTGCAACAACCGCTGAACCTGAATTCAAATGCAAATAATCCGCTGCATTCATGGTGATTGTTGCGTTGTCATCAAATACTTCAACGCTGCCGCCTTCAAGCAACGTTAAACCCGTCCCCGCTTTAAGCGAAATCGCGGCATTTTGATTTTTCGCAAAAATTGCCCCAGCGGCAAAAATACCTGCTGACGTATTGATATTGAGTTTTGCAGCGGCATTTTTGGTGTAAATTGTCGAACCTTGGTCAGTACGCAAACTCATAAAATCTTTGCCATTACCAACAAGCGTGTTTTCGCCGTTGGTTTTTGTGACCGAAATATCAAGCGCGTCTTCGCCAATAATCCAGCCGCTCACGACTAATTGTTCTTCTAAATCGATTTTGAGCTTGTTGACTGTTAATCCCGAATCAGGCGACCCCATTGGCGCGTTGTGATTTTGCTTAGCAACCGACATCAAGCGTCCGCTAAAGGTCGCGGTTTTTGATGATTGGAAATCGCCCATCACGCTAAAGTATTGGGCGTAAAAATTCGCGTCATCATTAAGTTTGGCGTTGAAATTAAACGACCCCACCGCTTTATCTTCCACGTCGCCAATCATCATGAAAACACCTGCTGCGTTGTGTCCGATGTTGATTTCTTTGAAGCCTGTTTTGAGCGCGGCTAAATCACGCATACTGAGTTCTAAATTTCCCGTGTTGCCTTGAATGGAATAATCACGCCCAAATGTTGATTGCGCCGCACTACCGATGCGATAGTTTTGCGTTTTAGTCATCGATTTCAGCGTTAAAACGCCCGAACCAATCACGGTATTTTCACCCGAAGCAAAATCAACATCGTCAGCAATAATGGTTATTGGTTTTGCTGAAACTTCGTTGCTTAATACGCCGCTTTCAACGGTAAATAAGGCTTCACTTGCTTTGAGTTGAATATCAATTTTGCCTGCAAAAGTGAAAAGTCCGCCGTTTGCACGATTACCGTTTAAAACCGTTAAGCTGTCTTTTTCAACGACAACAATGTCAGCCAAATCCGCTGCCCCCGTATTCACAACCGTTAAGCGTTCAACTTCGGTATTTAAGGTGCCATCAATGCCTTTGGCTGCGATATTTAAATGTCCTTGCGGCATGGTAAAAATCGCATTTTTCACATCTGCAACGCCTGCTGCATCCAGTGTTAAGCCTGTTGCGCCCCACGTTTGTCCTTTGCCAAGTAATTGCGTGCGTTTGGCTTTATCGGTCACTCTAATGTCTTCGAGTGTGTTATCGAACTCAACGATTAACGCGCCACCTTTCACATTAAGTGAGCGTTCACCGAGCGTTAAATTTGAACCTGTTGAATCAAGTGGATCGATAATCAACGTATCGATTCCGCCTTTGCCCGTAATTTTTAAGAACCCGCTAAGACCTGACAAAATGGTGTCATTACCAGCACCACCGTCAATGGTGTTAATGCCTGCATCGACGCGAATTGTATCGTTACCGCCACCCGCAAGAATGTTGTTATTGCCTGCGCCCATGTCGATAATTTCGTCGCCATCGCCACCGATAAATTTATCGTCGCCATCATCACCGTAGAAATAAATGCCGCTACCAAAACCGCCAATTAGCTGATCATTCCCGCCGCCTGCGTGAATAATACTGCCGCTTGCGGCGTTGCCAATAATGAATACGTCGTTACCGTCGCCGCCTTTAAAGTCGAGTTCTTGAGTGACGTTTTTATCAAGGTAAATTTTATCGTTGCCTGAACCACCGTCAGCCACAATGCGTTTTACACCGCTATATTTTTGATTTACGCCAAGCGATTCAACGCTTAAAACGCCTGATGTATCTTCAGTAATGTTGTAGGTTTCGTGAATGATGTCTTTGTATAAATCACCACGGTATTTGGTGCCACGTTCTCCCATGTTGAGGTAAAGCACGTCGCCCACTTGTGTTGCAATAACAGGTGGTGCGCCCCAGCTCCAAGCGTAACTACCTGAAACGGAAATGCCTGCAACGGTGACGCTCGCTTGCAAATACGCGCTTGCTGCTGTGAGACGGATTTCACCTGTGAAACCAGCAAGCGTGGTGTTAATTTCAAAAAAGCCTAAATCTAAATGTACATCGAGCGATCCCCACACTTTTGCCGCAAGTAAAGTATTACTAATAGTCATCTCAAAACCTGCATTGAGAACCAAAATACCCATGTCGATATTTAGTTCAGCCTTGCCTGTTAAAGAGAAATTACCGTCTGAACGAATGTAACCGCTAATATCAACGTTTAGTACGTTAAAGAAATTGAGGCTGGCTTTATCAATGCGTAATTCAAGGACGCTGTTAATCAAGCTAATGCCACCTTTGAATTCGACATCAAAAGCAAGAATTTTCAATTTACCGTCAAGGTCAAGTTTGAAATTGACCCCCGCATCAACGCCTGCATAAGAATGGGATGAACTGGTGTTAATTTGTAGCGATGCACCTGCGCGAATTCCAATCACATCAATTCCAAAGTTCACGTTAAACGCTAAATTCAAGGCAAATACCGCCCCTTCATTAGTGTTTAAAATCGCAAGTTGTCCTTTTGCTGAGGCCACTTCACCAAAACCAATTAAACTCAAACTCATATCAACCGAGGCTTCTAAGCCTTCATTGCTAATAACAAGTTCAATGTTGCCTTTAAGACTAAATAAATCTTCAACTAGCGGTTGGTAAATAATGGCTGCGCCAGCAATTTTGAAAGTTTGCGCCGCTAAATCGACACGAATTAAATCGACTTTGCTACCATCGCCGTTACTGTCATTGACATCAAATGCCGCGACTTGCTGTACGCTGCTGGTGGTATTAAATTGCAACAAGAAACTGCCACGAATCGCATAAGCGGCGGTACTCATCAGCTTTTCAGAATTATCGGCTTTACCAACGCTTAAGCTGCCATAAACTCCGCCCGTTGTAATACCTAGCGTGCCGACGACGGAAATCGAGTTCAGAATGGGCGATTGCAATTGTGCAGCAACAACAAGCTCTGCGCCTTCATTGCTAAATAACACACTGAATTCACCGTTTAACGCTAAAACTTGCCCACCTAAAATGTTGATTTTTCCTTTGCCGTAAAGCGAAACGTAAAAATCCGTAGGCTTTGTCATGCCTGGTGGAATGGCTGAGATGGTGATAGTTTTGTAATTTAATTTATCGAGGAATTTTTCAGGTACTTTGTAAACAAAATCTACGCCTAACGTGTTAATCGTTAAACCAAATTCGACTTTGACTTCTAAAAGTGAACCTAAATCTAAACCGCTATCGAGTTTTGCGGTCATAGCAATGCCGCCTGCACGAATCGCAAGCAAGCCCACCGCGTGCGAACTGAAGATTCCGCCACCTAGTGTTGCCGTTGCATCAGCAAAAACAGTTAAGCCTTTATCATCAACCGTAAAATCGAACACACCTTCGAGCTTGGCGACACCTGTAATTTCAATCGTTGCTTCACCCGAAACTGCAATCAAGATATTTTTATAATCCAGAACAATTGGATTTGCCGCGTCACCCGTTTCAACGGCATAACCCGCTTTCATCACAGGATTTTCTTTCGTGCCTGCGTTGTAAGTGGATTTTGAAAAATCTACGACAGTGGTAATTTTGCTAGAAAGGTTCAAATCTAAATTTAAATCTTTGGCATCCAATGTCACCGCAGGCACGCCGACTAAACCAGCCGTGTTGATACTCGCTTTAATCGCGGTATAAACCGCAATTTTGCTAGGATCTAAATTGATTTCGGTCATAAAAACCGCGCCTAAATCTAAATCTTTAACGGCAATCCCCACGGCTGACGTATTGACCGAATCTTTTTCGTTAATTCTGCCGTCGCCGTTGCTATCGTGAAAATAACCGCCAACACCGACAAACGCATTCGCATTGCTAATTCCTAGCGCAAGCGAAGTCACTTTGTGTTTTGTTCCATCAGTTAGTGTGACTTCTTCACTGCCACGTTTGGTAAATGCTGCTGATGCACTCAGTTGCACTAACCCTGCAATGTTCATTTCCGCATAGCCGACTTTGGCTTGGATGATTTCGTCGCTAAAATCCATGTTGATAACGTTTGCGCCACCTGCACCAACGTCTAAACCTTTTGCACCGTAGGTTTTAATGAAATCAACATGCGGCATTTCGAGTAACAAGGTCGCCGCTTTTAAAGGACCTGGCAAAATTCCGATGTCTGAAGTATTGATACGAATCGCAACATCTTCAGCCTTCATTTTTATATCAATACCATCTAAGCCGACCAAGCTGGCCTTTTTCACATCCGCTTTTACCGCGACATATTTCAAACCCACCGCGTTTAAGGCTTTATTTACCGTATCACCAATGACATCACCTGATGTTTTTTGCGACGGTGTCATAATCATCACTGCAAAATCGACATCTTCAATGGCTAAACCAATCGCGCCTTTGTTTACCGTATCTTTTGCGTCAATTACGCCGTCTTTATTGGAATCAGGTTTGTAATTACCACCAACGCCTGCAAAGCCAAATAAGTTTGCTCCCGCAATACTCATTGTGCTGACTTTGTGTTTTAGCGTTGTTGAAACGCCAAGCATTTTGGCTATTTCAATAATTTTCTCGCCACCTGCTAAACCAACAGCTTGTTCGGCTAGCGTTGTGACTGCGCCCATGCTGGCTTCAATTTCTTGTCCTGTTCCCATTGAGAACGCAAACGAACCGTGCAAGAACATAAAATCAGCCACTTCAATATCAGCTAGCCCCACGGAAATTTCAAAAATCTGTCCGCGTTTTCCGTCGATATTGAACGTGAAATCTTCATTTTTTGTTGTCAAGGAATCAAGCAAACCACCTTTTGCAGGCACACCTAAACCGCCTGGAATGGTGAACGGATTGGCTTTGTAATCAATGACCCAACCTTCGCTGTTTTCGGTGTTCACATTTACCGACACATCGTGCAAGCTGAATTTGAATAAATCACTGCCTAAAAATTCTGCTGCTCCTGCGTTGGCTTGCAATGTGACCCAAACATTGCTCGGTTTTAACATATCGACAAATACGCCTAAACCAAAATCAACATCCTCTAAATTGACCCCAATTGCGTTTTCTGTCCCGCCATTTAGCCCCGCAAAAACACTCAAATTTTGTTTGCTTAACGATAAAACGCCAACTTGTGCTTGCTTGGTTTCATTGCCTTTTGCAAGTGTTACCGTGTCGAATTTTTGGGTGAAACTGAACAAGTCTTTCTTTTTGTAAAAACCAAAAATATCTAAATCAAACATCCCGTCGAGCGAAATAAAGTTCGTCGGCATTGAGGGTAAATTCACGTCCAATTTTGGCAAATCAAGATTTGGTAAGCTCAATTTTGGCAACGCAATTTCTGACAAATCAATCGATGGTAATTTAATCGACGGTAAATCAATTGATGGCAATTTCACCGCTTTCAAATCGATTTTTGAAAAATCTAAACCTGACAAATCGAGTGACGGTAATTTAATGGTTGGCAATTTAATGTTAGGCAATTTCAGCCCTTTCAAATCCAAACCTGGAATTTTTAACGCCGACAAATTCAGCGTTGGCAAATCAATTGAAGGCAAATCAATGGTTAAACCTAATTCTGGCAAGCTAATCGACGGTAATTTAAGCGCAGGTAATTTCACCGCCGACAAATCGACTGAGCCAAAATCAATCCCTGACAAATCAATATCAGGCAATTTCACCGACGGCAAATCAATCGATGGCATTTTTAATGCCGACAAATCAAACGCGGGGAAATCAATCGACGGCATCGAAATCGAAGGCAAATCAATTGACGGTAATTTCACCGCTTTCAAATCGAGCGAACCTAAATTGATTTTCGACAAATCCAGTGACGGCAAATCAATCGATGGCAACGAAATTGACGGTAATTTAATTCCCGATAAATTGAGGCTAAACGAACCCAAACTAAGCGAATTCAAAATCGATAAATCAAGCGTTGGCAAATCGATTTCAGGCAAATCAATTGACGGTAATTCAACTGACGATAACCCAAACGACGACAAATCAAGCCAGCCTAATTGAATCGACGGTAATTTTAATGACGGTAATTTAACCGCTTTCAAATCCACTTTGCCTAAATCAATCCCTGACAAATCAAGCGACGGTAATTGAATCGATGGCAAGTCAAATTTGGGTAATTGAATTCCGCTTAAATCAATTGTCGGCAGTGTAATTGTTGGCAATGCAAGCGATGGCAACGTAATGTCTTTTAAGCCTAATTCAGGAATATCAAACGTTGGCAACGTGATTGTTGGTAACGATACCGAAGGTAATTTAATCGCGTTTAAATCCAGTTTTCCTAAATCGATACCTGACAAATCTAATTCTGGCAACGCAATGGAAGGCAATTTAATTGACGGTAATTGAATGGCTTTTAGATTCAATTTACTTAAATCAATGCCTGACAAATCCACCGTTGGCAACACAATGTCTGGCAAATCAATTGACGGTAAATCAAGCGACAAATCGCCCAATTTAATGGCGGGTAATTTCACCGACGGTAATTTAATCGCAGGTAATTTCACTGCTTTTAAATCGATTTTGCCAAAATCGATGCCTGACAAATCAAGCGGCGGCAAGTTAATTTCAGGCAAATCAATGGTTGGCAATTTGAGCGAAGGTAACTTGATTTTCGACAAATCAATTGCAGGCAAGGCAATCACAGGCAAATCAATTGACGGTAAATCAATCGATGGCATTTCAAAATCGGGTAACTTCATGCCCGACAAATCAAGTGCTGGTAAATCAAGCGACGGTAATTTCATCGACGGTAAATCAATCGATGGCAACGTTACTTTTGGCAACGTCGTTTCTGGCACGTCTGGCAATGTAATATCGAATTTCGTTTTGAAATAATCGATAGTTAAATCTTTGAACCCCATGTTGAGATTCAAATTTAAATCGACCGCTGAAATATCCAAACCATCGATACCGCTAAAACCAGCCTCGCCAATTTTCGATTTTAAGGTTGTCCATTGATGCGCGGGATTGCCAATTTCTTTGATAAAGGCAAAACCAAAATCGACATTTTTCAAACTAAAACCAACGGATTTAATGCCTGCAAACGCATCAACGCCTACGCCACCAAACATAATGACATTCGCGGCAACGCTTGAACCGTCACTTAAAAAGACTTGTTTTCTGGTTTTTTGGAAGGCGAAATCGCCTTTCAAACTGACAAAATCAAATAAATTTACGTCTAAAAATCCCGAAACGTTAAACACTTCACCTTTCATTTCGTTAAACGTAAATTGATCAGCAGTGCCTTTAGCAATCGTCAAACCTTTTGCGCTGTAATCGATTGCCGCGCCATTTGACGCAGTATTCATTTGCAAGCGTACTTTTTCGGTTTTCACCGTCATGCCGTCGATGCCTTCAAATGCGACTTTATTTGCGCTCGCATCGAGTGAAACCCAAAAATCTGTGCCATTGCTGACAAGTGCGACGTTTAAATCGACATCTTGCAAATCAAACCCTAAGCCTGAAATACCCGCAAATAAACTCATGCCGTGTTTATTAAAGCCTAACGTTGTCACCATGACTTCTGCGCCGCTGTCTAAAACCAGCGTTTTAGTTGCTAGCTTGAACGAAATTTGTGAGCTGAAATCAATGAAATCAAAGGCTTTAAATTGCATCACGCCGTCAAACGAAATGAAACTGCCTTCTGCGCCATCCATGTTAAAGGTAACGGTTTTATCGCTAGTATTTGAATCAATGACTAAATTTTGTTTTTTATAATCAACCACTAAACCGTCACGCGATTCTTTGTTGATTTCAATTTTCAAGTCTTTGCCGCCAACAAAAACATCGTCGCTGCCCACAAAACCTGCGCTGCCAACTGTCGCGCTTAACGTTGTCCATTTGCGCGAAACATCGGTTTTATCGCTCATGAATGCTAACGCTAAATCCACATTGGCTAATTCAAAACCGACTTTGTTGTCGCTACTTGCACCAAAACCTGCAAACGCATTGATATTAAACGCGCTCATTGCCATGACATTTACGTCAGCTTTGCTACCGTCTGAAAGCGTGACTTGTTTTTCAGTTTTCTTGAAACCGAAATCACCTTCTAATTTCACAAAATCAAACAAATTAAATTTGAGATTCCCCGCAACTTCAAACGCATTCGGAGCAAGGTCTAAAACAATGCTGTCTGAGCCGCCAATGTTGAAATTATTTTTGCTGTAATCAATCGATGATTTATCGTTTGCCGCCATATTTAGCGCAATGTGCATCGCTTTTGCCGAGGCGGTAATGCCTTCTACGCCATCAAAGGACACGGACTGAGAATCGGCTTTTAAACTAAACCATTGACGTTTTGGATTTGCCGCATCGGTGACTAATGCAAGCGCAAGCGAGGTATCTTTAATTGAAAAACCGAGTTGATCTGAACTGCCATAACCAATACCCGCAAACGCATCAACGTGAGACATGCCAAAACCTAAAACGTCAGCATTGATGGTATTGCCATTACCTAAGGTCATTTTTGTGCTGGATTTTTCAAAGGCAAAACCTCCATTCACACGCACAAAATTGAAAGCGTTGAAATTCACATCACCCGACACTTTGAGCGTATCGCCTTGCATATCAAGCGTGACGGTTTTGCCCGCCGCAACGGCAATATCAAGTTGTGATGTTGAAAAATCAATCGTTGTGGCATCGCTAGCTTGCCGATTGATAACTAAAACAGCTTTGCTAATTCCCGCTTCAAAATCATCAATGTTTTCGAGTAATTTGCCTGAACCCACATTGCCTTTTGCTGCAACCCATGTTCGCTTCGTTTTTGCGTCGTTGAAAATCCCTAACGCTAAATTCACATTTTTAAGTTCTAAACCTACGTCGTCACTGGTTTCAATTGTGCCTTGGTCATAACCAACAAACGCATTCACGTTGCTCATGCCGATGCTGAGCATATCAGTAGTGACCTTTGAACCCGTTGAAAGCGTGATATTTTTGGTCGATTTCTCAACAGCGAAACTACCGCTAACTTTGGTGAAGCCAAACAAATTAAGGTCAATGTTGCCTGCAATTTGTAATTTTTCGCCCGCCATATTCAGCGTCACGGTTTTGTCGCCACCAACTAAAACATTGAATTTGTTTTTTGAGAAATCAATCGTTGTTGAATCGCTCGCTTTTTGATTTATGAGTAAAGAGGCTTTGCTTACGCTCGCTTCAAAATTATCCATTGCAGGCAACGCAAATTCGCCTTTGCCAACGCTCGCTTGCGCTGCAATCCAGCGACGATTTGCGCCACCTTTTTGTTCATTAAAAATCGCTAACGCTAAATTCACATCGGTTAAGGCTAAACCAATATCATCACTCGTTTCGGGCGTGCCTTGGTCATAACCGACGAGCGCATTTACGCCGCTCATGCCAATGGTGAGTAAATCGGTTTGTGCCGTGTTGCCTGTTGAAAGTGTGACTTGTTGCGTGCCTTTCCCAACGGCAAAACCACCACTGATTTTTACTAAGCCAAATAAATTTAAATTGATGTCACCACCAACTTGTAAGCGTTCACCGCTCATATCAAAGGTAACGGTTTTATCGGTGCCAACTAATACGTCGAGTGTGTTTTTGGAGAAATCGATGGTTGTCGCGTCGCTCGCTTTTTTGTTAATTAAAATTGAGGCTTTGCTAACGCTTGCTTCAAAATTATCAATTGGAGGTAGCGCAAATTCACCTTTGCCAACCGTCGCTTGCGCGGCAATCCAAGAACGTGAGCCTTTTTGCTCGTTGAAAATGGCTAATGCTAAATTTATATCGCTTAATGCCAAACCGACATCATCTTTCGTATCTTCAGTGCCTTGATCGTAACCAACTAGCGCGTTGACACCGCTCATACCAATGGTGAGTAAATCAGTTTGTACCGTTTTTCCTGTTGAAAGTGTGACAGTTTGCGTCGTTTTTTCGATAGCAAAACCACCGCTGACCTTGACTAAACCAAACAAATTCAAATCTACATCGCCCGATGCCCGTAAAACTTCGCCTTTCATGTCGAACGTAATCGCACTTTCCACGCCCGTTTTCACGACCAACGGCTGGGTCGAATAATCAACCACTAATTTGACTTGTTGGGTCGTCGAAGTTTCTACAGCGACTGTTTTTTCAGTGGTTTCGCCGAGTTGTGAAACTGCCAAAATTGCCTCTTTCACGGCAGATTTTGTGGTCACGGTTAATAATTCGACATTTTGCCCTGCAAAATCGCCTGCAAAACTAACTAAAAATTCCCCTGTTTTTCCTTGCGTCACGTCAATTTTTGCGGCAAAAGCACTCGTCAACGCCGTTTGCAAATCGACAGCGGAAATGTTTAGCAGTAACGCATTGGTTGTTAAGGTTTTTCCTTGATTTTTCAACGCTAAAACAAACGTGCCATCCGTTGTTGTGTTAATTTTGATGTGCTGTACTTCATTGTTTTTAATCGTGTTTTCAATAATTTCAGCCGCAATACCCTCTTGCGTGGTTTCGACCGTAACACTCGAGGTTTTCACGTCGACAATCGGCGTGCTGATTTCGTTGGTTTGAGCTACGCCGTTTGAGCCATCTTTTATGGTCGAAACAGACAAGTTGAGATTGCTTAATTTTGCCGTACTGCCAATTTCTAATTGGCTAACATTTTGATTACCTTGATTATTTTTGAATGTCACGGTAAAGCGTTGGTCGTTTGTCAACGTATTTTTTCCGTTCGCATCTTTCGACATCCAAACCACGCTGACGTTATTTTTACCAACTAATTTTTCCAATGCGTCTTGAATATGTGTCGCGTTACTCGCTGTCGCCGTGGTCGCAAAACCGATACTATCAGTTTCTTTCCCTTTGAATTTTAAGGTAAATTTCTCATTCGTCGCCGTCGTGAGCGTACTTTGAATACGAATTTCTTGCTGCTCATTTGTCGCCGCCGTCGCGGTGCCAGTTTCAAAAGTGGTAATGGTGAGATTTTTCGGATTGACGCTCAAGGCACCCACATTTTTACGCGCTAATTTCCCTGTAAATTCAATGCCATAGCGTTGACGATTGATGGAAAAATCTTTCGCCACACTCACAATCACATTGCCTGCGCCGATATTGGCAAGCGTTTCGAGCGCGGTTTGGATATTTTGGGCATTTTTCGCGCTGTCCGAACCTGCAAACGCAATATCAGCGGTCGTTTTTCCCTCAAAAGCAAGCGTAAAACTGCCCTTTCCTGCTTGCAAGCCATTGAAAGTTAAGACTTGTTTTTCATTGGCATCTTGACCATTTTGCGTTGTCTCAACGTACGTTTCGCCTGCTTTTTGCTCTGAAATGTCAACGCTAATGTCGGGTGCAATCGTTTTTATTTCAACATTTTCAATAGCTTGCCCCGCTAATTCGCCGATAAATTCAATCGAAAAACCAGCTGTTTTTGTGCCGCTGACTTTGACATTGCCTTGCCCGATGCCTGCAAAACTTTCGAATTTGAGTTTAATTTGGCTGACTAATAATTTATCACTTTGATTTAAATTAACAGTAGCTGATTGATTTTTATAACTAAATTCGATTTCGCCTGCGGAATCCGTTACGTCGAGTTTTAAAATCGTATTCGTTTTTTCGGTGACAACTTTTTGTCCCGTTGCACTCACCGTCACGTCGGAATCTTTGCCAATGCTTTGATTTACTTCAACAAATAAATTATTTGCCGCGACGGTCAAACCTTCAACGCCAATAAATGCCGCTGCGCCAGCGTTGGTTTTGAGCGACAACCAGCGACGTTGCACGTCTTTTTGGTCGGTCAAAAGTGCGAGCGCGAAGTCGATATTTTTGACTTCAAGCCCCATTTTATCTGAGCTGCCGCCGTTCAACCCCGCGAAAGCACTGACGTTGTGACCACCGACGGTGAGCAAATCGGTGGTGACTTTGGATTGGTCGGAAAGCGTGACTTCTTGGGTCGATTTTTCGAACGCGAATTCGCCACTGACTTGGAAAAAGTCCAGCACGTTGATTTCAACGTCGCCAACCGCTTGAATTAACGCCCCTTTTGAACCGTCCATATCTAGCATGATGCTAGCATTTTCGCTACCTGTAGCGATTTCAAACGGCTGCGCGGCATAATCGACCACGATGCCTCTTTCGTCAGCTTGGTTGTAATTGATGGCGAGTTTTTTCGCGGAAACCGTGAAACCGTCAATGCCGACAAAACCGATTTTTTCGGCAGTCGCTTGCAAGCTAACCCATTGATGTGAATTATTTTTTTGTTCAGAAAGTAACGCCAAGCCAAAATTTACACTTGCAAGTTCAAAACCCATTTTGGCATCGGAATTTCCGTTCAAACCTGCGAACGCATTGACTTTTGCGCCGCCAAAGGTGATAGCATCGGTTTGCACTTTGGATTGGTCAGAAAGCGTAACTTCGCGCGAAGATTTTTCGAACGCAAAACTGCCTGAAACGCTGAAAAAATTGGCTAAATTCAAGTCAAACTCGCCTGTTGCACGGGTTAATTTTCCCAATTTCCCATCAAGGTCGAGCGTAACTTCGCTGTTTGAACCCGTGGCAATTTTTAAATTTTGTTTTGTAAAATCAACAACTAAGCCTTCTGAATCAGCGGTGTTAATCGCTAAATTTAAAGTTTTTCCCGCAATCGAAACGTCGTCTACGCCAACGAACGCGACACTTTTTGCGTTTGCCTGCAACGCTGTCCAACGCCGCGCGGCATTTTGACTATCGCTCAATAATGCCAGCCCAAAATTCACGTCATTTAACACAAAACCGAGCGGATTTTCGCTGTCGCCGTTCAGCCCTGCAAACGCGTTAACCCCAGTTGCGCCGAGTTTTAGCGCGTTTGCGTCAACGGTTTTGCCATCGGAAAGCGTGAGTTTTTCAGTTGATTTTTCGAAACCAAATTTTCCATTTACCGCGAAGAAATTCGCAACATTGATGCTCAATTCGCCCGCAGCACGAATTATTTCGCCTTTTGATCCATCAAAATCGAACGAAACGTCGCCGATTTGCAAGGCTTTCTCTTTGAAATCTAAGACTGTTTTTGTTGATGCATCTTGTAAA
>JAQTXN010000027.1 GCA_028688755.1 Methylococcales bacterium
ACCAGCAGCGAAGGCACAGATGCTTACAATTGGCGTTTGTCACAAAAACGTTCGCAATCGGTGGCGAACTACTTGAAATTAAAAGGTGTGAACAATAAATTAACCGCACACGGTTACGGCGAAAGTCACCCAATCACTGAAAATGTGACTGAAGAAGGTCGTTCACGCAATCGCCGTGTTGAATTGATTTGGCTTGGTAATTAAGATTTTTTGTTAAATCCCAAAAAAGCCAAAGCGTGCGTGCTTTGGCTTTTTTTGCTTAAACGTGAAAGGAATAATAAAAATGACTGAAAAATGTATTGCAACGGTAATTGAAAATCGTCTGCTTTGCTGCATTGAAAATGCAGATTGGCACTTTTTTCTACGTCGTTTAGACAAAGAAAATCATGTGCCTTTTTCGCCATTTCACAAAAAAGAAATTAAACCTGCTGATTTGGCAAAATTTCTTCCGAATTGGCGGTCTTTGCGCTGGAAACCAATTAAAAATAATATGGCAGGAAAAAGTGAATCGTTTGCCAAAGACACCGAATTTGAAATCAATGTTTACAGTACAAGTCACGGCAATAAAAAACATCAAGAAATCATCGAAGCCTTTTTAGCTTTCATGAATCACAGTTGAGTTTTCAAGCAATGATTGTTCAAAGCGGCGGCGTTTTTTTATATTTACTGATGGCATTTGGTTCGGGTTATGCGGTCGGTAATTTGCGTGTGATGGGGTTTGTTTATTCGTGGGTAGCATCGATTCTTTTTGTTCCGATTGTGTATGAACTACTCAACGCCAATTTTTTGATGGTTTTAACGGTTGTGGGTTTTTCGCTGGGACTTTTTAGCGCGAAAGTGTTGACCATTTTTGAATTATTGCGCTATTTCAGTACCTCGCGTTTTCTGCAAACCTTTCGCAAACCCAAATATCAAACTGACACCCGTTATCACGCGCCGCAATTTTCAAATCGTAATGTCGATGCGTTTGATATTTTTTCTGATGGGCGAAAAGCGGAAGAAATTTTGGGATTAAATGCCGATTTTACCCAAGCTGAACTCAAAGCCGCCTATCAACGCGAGACGAATCGTACCCATCCTGATAAATGGGCAAATAAGCCTGATTCAATTAAAGCGGTGATGGAAAATGAGCAAAAACTCATCAATTTAGCGTATCGAAAACTGAGTCAATCAACCTAACAGTGTTTGTTTGGCTAAATTGATTTTGGCAGCAAGATAATTTGAACCACCACGGTCAGGATGCAATTTTTGCATCAATTTTCGATGAGCAGCAACAATTTCGGCTTCAGTCGCATTGGATGCTAAACCTAAAATTTCAAACGCTTCCGCTCGAGACATTTCACCCGAATGCGTAGTTTTTTGTGAATTACCAGATTGTTGCGACGAACTTTGATTTTTCCATTGTTGCCAATAACGATGCGCTTGTAACCAATGTGGCATCAATTGCAAAGCGGCTGGCAATAAACGAAATAAAAACGTGATAGTCATGACAATAAATGCAAAAAACCAATTCAATCGCCCTGTGGCAAGTAAATAGGTCAAAATCATGCCTATTGCACTAATGACTAAAATCTTGCCGTATTTTTTTAAAATTGCAGGGGGTTTTTTGAGTAAAAATTGCACCGTAAAAAATGCGATAAGAAATAAAATAATCTGAAACACAAAAACCTCTTAAAAATTTTGCCAATGACTCATTCTACCATTCCCATTTTAGGTTTTGCCGCTGCAAGTGGAACAGGCAAAACGACCCTACTTGCACAACTTTTACCTCTTTTAAAAAATGCAGGCTTGCGTGTTGGTTTAATCAAACACAGTCACCACGATTTTGAAATTGACCACGTTGGCAAAGACAGTTTTGAATTGCGAAAAGCAGGTGCAACACCTGTTGTGCTAGTTTCAAAATACCGCAGAGCCGTGATTGAAGAATTTGAACATCAGACTGAACCAAATTTAACTGAGCAAATCGCGCTATTTAATCCGACAGAAACAGATTTAATTTTAGTGGAAGGTTTTCGTCACGAAGCGTTTGCCAAAATTGAATTGCATCGTACTGAATTAAACAAACCATTTTTGTATTTAAACGATAATCACATTATCGCCATTGCGACCGATACAGTATTGAAAACACATTTGCCGCAATTAAATTTAAATCAACCCGCTGAAATTGCTGACTTTATTTTGCACACTTTTCTGAAATTATGACTCTTGAATCTTGCGTTACCACTGAAAAAAAACCATTACTAACCGTTAAACAGGCAAAGCAACGTATTCACGAGGCAATTTTACCGCTTTTGGAAACAGAAATAGTGCCGTTAAAAAATGCCTTTGGGCGCGTGCTGGCAAAAACAGTTTTTTCGTCTATTGATTTACCTGTCGCACGAAATGCGGCAATGGATGGTTATGCGTTTGCGAGTGAAATGTTTGCAGAAAAACTCACTTGCGTAGGCACGTCGTGGGCAGGAAAACCATTTATAGGTGAATTAAAAACGGGCGAATGTGTACGGATTTTTACAGGCGCAGTGCTGCCTATAAATGCCGATTCGGTGGTGATGCAAGAACACGTTACAGTTGATGGCTTGCAAATTACCTTTCCCGCTGACGTAAAACTGAAAAAAAATGTGCGTGAAATCGGCGAAGATGTAAAAGTCGATGACATACTTTGCGAAGCAGGCAAAACACTTTCGGCAATCGATTTAGGTTTATTCGCTTCGGCTGGAATTGAAAACCTGTCCGTTATTCGTAAACTAAAAATCGCTTATTTTTCCACAGGCGATGAATTAGTCGGTTTAGGTCAGCCGCTTGCAATCGGAAAAATTTACGACAGCAATCGTTACAGCTTGCATGGTTTGTTACAAAACCCCAGTTTGGACATTTTTGATGGTGGCGTAATTGCTGACGATAAAGCACTGTTAAAAAATACGTTGCTTCAAGCGGCAAATGACTTTGATGTCATTATCACAACAGGCGGGGCATCGGTAGGCGAAGCGGATTTTGTGAAAGAAGTGTTAGACGAATGTGGCGAAGTCAATTTTTGGAAAATTGCCATGAAACCTGGAAAACCACTTGCCTTTGGCAAAATTGGCGGCTGTTATTTTTTGGGTTTACCAGGTAATCCTGTTGCCGTCACGACTACTTTTGACGTAATTGTCAAACCTGCCTTGGCGCGATTAAGTGGTGCGAACTTTGCGGAATCTTTTGAATTTTTGGCAATTTGTGCGAGTGAATTAAAAAAATCACGCGGGCGACAAGAGTTTCAACGCGGTATTTTGACGCAAACAAAAACGGGAGAATTGCACGTTATTTCAACAGGGAATCAAGGTTCTCATATTTTAAGTACCGCAAGTAGGGCAAATTGTTATATCGTACTGCCGCCCGATTGTGCAGGTGTGCAACAAGGCGAAATGGTTTCCGTAATTTTATTTTCCAGCTAAGAATTCAATGTCATGCCTTATTCTCAAGACTTTATAAATGCCTTAAATCACGCGGCAATTATCACTGAAACAGATTTGCAAGGACGCATCATTTCGGTCAATGAATTGTTCTGCAAAATTTCAGGCTATAGCGCAGCCGAATTACTTGGCTCTCCGCACCGCATTGTGAATTCAGGTGTGCATTCGAAAGAGTTTTTTAATGAAATGTGGCGACGAATTAGCTCTGGTAATACATGGTGTGGTGAAGTCTGTAATCGTGCAAAAGATGGAAGTTTTTATTGGGTTCAGGCCACTATTTTTCCTGTTTTCCACGCTGAAACTAATGAAATTTATCGCTACGCCGCGATTCGTTTTGATATTACCGAAAAGAAAGAACAAGAACTCGCATTAAGTCGTAGAGCGGCACAATATAAGGCGGTTATTGAAACAACGGATGGTTTTTGTCGCATCAATCGTAACGGGCGATTTTTAGATGTTAGTGAAGGCTATTGTCATATCACAGGATATTCGCAAGATGAATTGATGCAGATGAACATTTACGATATGGACGCATCAGAAAATTTTGTTGAACGGATGAATAATTTCAAATACCTAATTGAAAGTAACGGAAAATCCTACGAAGCAAAACGTAGACGTAAAAATGGCTCTATTTGGACAGCAGAAATTAACGCATCCTATTCGACGCTCGATGATGGCAGTTTATTTGTGTTTTTTCACGATATTACTGAGCGTAAATCGATGGAAGAACATAACGAAATGCTGCGTCAGCAAGTCAATCAGATGCAAAAATTAGACAGTATTGGACGATTAACGGCAGGCATTGCACACGATTTTAATAATGTTTTGGCAAGCATTTTGGGTTACAACGATTTTAATCAAGACATCAGTGATGAAATGCCCGAAAGTGAGATGAAACGTGAACTGCGTCATAATGTAGAGCAAGTCAAAATCGCTGCTAATCGGGCGGTTGAGTTAATCAATAAGATGCTCACTTACACGCGCCAAAAAGTGCCACGCAAAACCAAAGATACAAAACCCACAGCGCAAGTAATTGAAGAAGTGGTCAATATGTTGCGTTCAGGACTGACTAGCAAATTTCAAGTCGAATTAAATCTGGATGCCAGTTTAAACATTGATGTAGACACGATTGATATGCACCAAATTATGACGAATTTACTCGTCAACGCGCGTGATGCGATGAGGCAGCAAGGCAGTGGTTCGATAAAAATTCAATTACAAATTACGCGAAACTTGAATGGTCATTGCGATGCTTGCTTTAAACAAATTACAGGCGATTTTATTGAATTAAGCGTTTCCGACACGGGAACAGGTATTGATAAAGAAACGATAAGACATATTTTCGATCCTTTTTTCACGACAAAAAGTGTGGGTGAGGGGACAGGTTTAGGATTATCGGTTGTTAACGGGATTGTGCGTGATTCAGGCGGTCATTTGCTCGTAGATTCACAACTAGGAAAAGGCACAACGTTTAGATTGATATTTCCTTTACCGTCAAATTCGCAAAGCATTTGAGCGTAAGATTTTTGCAAAATTGGGTGTTGAAGATTTGGGGCAATATCGGCAAGTGGTTGCAAGACAAATAGATAATTTTCAATATCGCCACGCGGTAATTTTAAAATTTCATCATCAATAATTGCCTGACCATAAAGCAATAAGTCTAAATCTAACGTGCGTGGTGAAAATTTTTGACTATTTTTCAAACGTCCATGTTTGAATTCTAATTCGCGTAATTTTTCAAAAATGTCATGCGCGGCTAAATCGCTTTCAAATCCGACAACGAAATTATAAAAATTCTCGCCATCAAAACCGACAGCCTTTGTTTCATAAAGTGGCGAAACGGTTAAATCCCCAAACGCTTCACGCAACGATTGCAAACCTGCTGCGATATTTCTTGCTTTATCGATATTGCTACCGACGCTGACAAAACAAGTCGTCATTAGCGTGTCCCACGTTCCATTATCACGCCGACGTTAATGTTTGCACCGACCGCTCCTTTTTTATTTACAGTCAATTTTACCCATGACACGCCAAATTCTTTTTGAATTAACGCAATCATTTCACCAGCAAGTTTTTCAATTAAAAAGAATTCGCTTTGCGCTACAAATTCCACTAAACGGTCATACACCGCTTTGTAATTGAGTGCATCGGCAATATCGTCAGATTGCGCGGCGGCTTGACAATCAAACGCCATTTCTAAATCGAAAATTAACGTTTGCTTGGCTTCGCGTTCCCAATCAAAAATGCCGATTAAAGTGTCAATATGCACGTCGCGTAAAAAAATGATGTCTGTCATGTTTGCGGATTTTCCGATTATGATATGGCGTTAAAAAAGAGCGTAAGTATCGCCGCAAAGTCGGCAAACTTACAAGTTTTCAGCACATTTGACGAGGTCAAAATGATTTTAAGTGTACTTATTCTATTTGCGTATTTACTTGGCTCAGTTTCTAGCGCAATTGTGGTTTGCAAATTGATGGGCTTACCCGACCCACGCGAAGAAGGTTCAGGTAATCCTGGTGCAACCAATGTCATGCGAATCGGTGGTAAAAAAGCGGCGGCGATTACGTTTTTGGGGGATTTTTTGAAAGGTTTGATTCCCGTGTTAATTGCAAAATTTTTGGGAACACCACCTGTATTTTGGACATTCGTTGGACTTGCGGCATTTCTCGGACATTTATACCCCATCTTTTTTGGTTTCAAAGGCGGCAAAGGCGTTGCGACTTCCGCTGGGGTATTGCTCGGTTTTGACTTGTTTGTTGGCGGTGCGTTTATGCTGACATGGGTAACAATTTACAAACTGGGCAAAATTTCCTCCCTTGCTGCATTGATTGCATCAACGCTTGCGCCTATCTACGCGTGGTTTTTAACCGAAGATATTTTCTTAACACTTGCCGCATTTGTAATGACGGGGTTGTTATTGTGGCGACACGAAGAAAATATCAAACGATTGCTCGCTAAAGAAGAACGCTAAAACTTGTGCAACTAAATGACAAACATCGTACTCATCGAGGTTTGTCATTTAATGGACAATGCGCTTCATGTTTTATGACCTTGTGGCAATCGCACGAGTGAAAACCAGTAATTTCCCAATTGGTGAATAGCAGAAATGAACTGTGTCATATCGACAGGTTTTGTAATGTAGCTCGCTGCACCAAGTTGATAAGAACGCATAACATCATTTTCAAGATCAGATGTAGTTAAAACGATAACGGGAATGGTATTGAATTTTGAGCTGCCTTTAATTTCGATTAAAAATTCCGAGCCATTCATACGCGGCATATTCAAATCAAGAAAAATTAAATCTGGGCGAGGCATGTTGGCATATCGCCCTGTTTTATTTAAAAACGCCAAGCCTTCTCGTCCGTCAGAAACATGGTGTAAATTCGCCATAATTCGACTTTCTCTCAATGCCATTTTGATTAAATAAGCATCGGCTGGCTCGTCTTCAAGCAATAAAATTTCAGCCATATTTAGACTTTCTGTAATCATGGGGTCATTCCATTCTTCGTATGTGGTAATGATTCACGTCTAATGACAACAACTTTTTTGTTGTCATGCAGCGCGTACTGTAAAATTCAACGAAACGGTCGCAATTAAACCCTAAAACCTACCCCTTTGGAATATAAGACAAAATGACTGAAAAACCGAAATCATGGCGCGTCGCATTTGCGGTGTATTTAAAACCGCGTGTTTTAAGTATGACTGCGCTTGGCTTTTCAGCAGGATTGCCTTATTTGCTCATTTTTTCAACGCTATCAGCGTGGCTACGCGATGAAGGCGTTGAACGTAGTGTCATCGGTTTTTTTAGTTGGGTTAGTGCGACATATTCTATCAAAATTTTATGGTCGCCAATTGTAGATAAAGTACATTTGCCAATTTTAGGACGACTTTTAGGGCAACGTCGAAGTTGGATGTTGTTTGCACAGCTAGGAATTATCGCAGGGTTATGTGGCATGGCAAGCGCAAATTCTCAAACGCAACTTTCACTCATTGCAGCTTGTGCGATATTTGTTGCATTTTGCTCTGCTACACAAGATGTCAGCATTGATGCGTTTCGAATTGAATCGAGCGTGAGCGATTATCAAGGCGCAATGGCTGCTATGTATGTTTTAGGCTATCGATTAGCCTTACTCGTTGCAGGCGCAGGTTCATTTTATATCGCGGAATTTTTCGATTGGCACATTGCCTATTTTGCAATGGCAGCCGCGATGAGTTTTGGCGTTATCACAACACTTTGTTTGAAATCGACTGTCATCAATCCCAATTTGTCCGCAATAGAAAAGAAAAAGGTAGGGATTTTAGTTAAAATCAACGATGCGATTATTCACCCATTTACCGATTTTTTTGCCCGCCAAGGACGTTTAGGTTGGTTGATTTTGCTCTTGATTGCCCTTTATAAAATGAGTGATTTAACAATGGGCGTGATGGCAAATCCATTTTATTTGGATTTAGGATTTAACAAAAAAGAGATTGCTGAAATTAGCAAAATTTTCGGTTTTTTTATGACGATTGCAGGTGCAGCGTTGGGCGGTGTTTTTGTCGCAAAATATGGCGTAATGCGTCCGCTGTTAATTGGGGCAATGGCTACGGCAAGCACCAATTTATTGTTTGCTGTTTTAGCTAGCGTTAAACCTGATTTGATGTTACTCGCGGGCGTAATCAGCGCAGATAATTTAAGCGGTGGATTTGCCACATCCGTGTTTATCGCTTATTTGTCGGGGTTGGCAAGAAGCGATTACACTGCAACGCAATACGCGCTGTTTAGCTCGCTTATGACATTTCCAGCGCAATTTTTAGGTGGTTTTTCAGGAATCATTGTGGATAAATTCGGTTATATCAACTTCTTCATTTATGCGTCATCAATTGGTTTGCCTGCTATTTTATTAACGCTTTGGTTATGGCGACGCGAAGTGAATACTAAAAAGCAAAATTTTCTCTAACCTTGTTGATGAAAAACATAAAAATAACTTTCAGGCGGGATTTTCATGCTTTTGAACCGATAATTTCAAAACTCAAATATCGCCCAAGCTGTCAATACATTATTTTGTGCGTTATTTTTGCCTGCTTACATTCTCAAGAATCGATGGCAAAGTGCAATAAATCTGTTGCTCAAATGTTAGACGCACCCATTGAAGAATTACTTGAAACTTCCGTTAGCGTTGCTTCTAACGTCTCACTTGATCCAAAAAAACAACCCGCTTCCGTCACAGTCATTACGCGAGAACAATTGCAATTAAGCGCGGCTCGCACACTCAACGAAGCCTTGATGACCTACATTCCAGGTTATTTTGTGCTTGAAGGACATAGCGATACGATTGGAGCTTTTCGTGGTCTGGCGGCGGATAGTAACGCCAAAATTATGATGCTCATCAATGGGCATAACATCAATGCTGAACGATATGGCGGTATGCCCGATGGAATTATCAACGGCAATAATTTTGATTGGATTGAACGAATTGAAGTTGTACGCGGTTCAGGTTCGGTAACGCTTGGACAAGGTGCATTGCAAGGCGTTGTCAACATCATCACGCGCACCGCAGATAATTTAGTGACGGAATGTGGTGATGCCGAAATAAGTTTGCTTGGCGGTGGCGGTTTAAATAATGCTTGGCAAGGCGGGATAGAAGCAGCGTTTAATCATGAAGATTACGATGGTTATGTTTTTGTTCAACAAAAGAATTACGAAGGTCAGGCATTACGTCGTGAAGGGTGGGCAGCTGCGGCTCCATTGTATGGTGAAAGCGCACCAGGCGAAGGCGGTGTGTTAGCAGACGTTGGACATCGTTTAAAGCGTACTGACAATTTAAGTGTGTTTGGGCATTTGCGCTATGGAGCATTGAGCCTTGATATGTTGCATATTGACCAAACGCGCGATATGCCCTTCTTTGGTCGTGATTCCGATGGCGTTGGCGAGGAACTCAATTATTTTGGTCTGAACCACAATTTTGATTTTACCAAAGACATCAATTTTGAAAGCAAAATCGATGCGACAATTGACGATGCGTTGCAATACACCGTGCAAACGGGTAGCACAGCAGGTGGAAATCGAGAAATTCGTTATGGCATGAAAGAAATTCTGCATTTGAATAATTTATGGGAAGGCAATCATTTGGCGTTGGGTTCGGAGGCGCATCTTTATGAACTTGGTCTGAATAATTCAAATGGGGCAAACTTCATCATCAATAATATCTCTCAGCTTTATGGCGAGACAATCAGCTCTTTGAACAAAAAGAATGCTTTTGTTTTTCCTGCAAATATCAATATCTACAGTTTTTTTATTGAAAATAATTATCAAGTTAATCAGTGGCTCACGTTATTTGGTGGGGTGCGTTATGACCAACATCAATACTGGAAGACACATTTTTCTCCGCGTGTTGGGGCATTTGTTACGCCTTGGCAAGATGGACAATTTCGTCTTTCTTATCAAGAGGGTTTTCGAGGGGCAGTGGGATTAGCTTATAGCGGCGGCTACATTGGTGATGGTTTTTTAAGTTTGCCTAATATGAGTAAATTGGGTGAGGCGAACATACCTGGTTATAGCAATGTTCCCGATGTGAAACCTGAATCTTTGCAAACATTAGAATTAGCCTTTAATCAGCGTTTAAACAAAAATTGGCAGTTTGAAAATGTGCTGTTTTATAGCAAAGCGTTGCATGTGATTGATGTCGATGCGATTTGTGGCGATTGCTTAGGTATGACGCTACCGCCTGTTGGCAGCGATATTCCAGGTTCTAATTGGTACTGGTTTTATGTCAACAAAGCAGGCAGCAGTGAACAACTTGGATTTGAAACCAGTGTGCATTATGTGGCAGAGCCTTTTAACATCACGGCTAGCCATTCATTTGTTGATGCGCTCTCATACAAATATCCCAATATCGAATCGCAGCAACTTCCCGCCATAGCTCAAAATGTCAGCCGTCTCAATGTGATTTTTAAGCCGTGGAAAAATGTTTCTTTGGGCGCAAATTATTTATTTTATGACTCGTGGAACGCGACAAACGGTACACGAGCAGATGGGGCGCATTTACTCAATGCTAGCGTGATGTATTCACCTTTAAAACAATTAGAATTATCTGTTAGTGTTAAAAATATCTTGGCTGAAAACAGCCTTTATCCAATGCTCAATCATCTATCTAATATGAAGCAGCCAGGCACACCTGCTCTTGAAAGTACAACCTTTTGGCTGAATTTTCGCCTGAGTTTTGGCGGCAGGCTTTAACGCAAAAGAGCTATTAAAATGAAAAAAACACACCTTCTTATTTGCGCCGCATCATTGTTTTTTTTAATCACTAACACATACGCGCAACCGAGTTTGGTTTGTAAAAATTTAGATTCGCTCGATGTTGAAGAAACCTCTCTTGAGCAATTGATGGATGTGCCAATCGTACTCAATGCCTCACAACAAGCCGCTTGCACAAATGAAGCAGCAAATGTGGTGACGTTACTTAGTAGCGAAGACATTTTAAATAGTGGCGCACGCGATTTGGTTGACCTTTTGCAGCGAGTTCCAGGATTTACTTTTGGTGTGGGAATTAACAACACGTTAGGCATTGGAGTGCGTGGAATTCAAGCTGACGAAGGAAAAATGTCGCTTTTTGTCGATGGCATTATGTTGACCGAACGCCGTTTTGGCACAACGCCTTTTGGTGGACAATTTCCCATCGAACAAATTGACCATATCGAAATTATTCGCGGTTCGAGTTCAATCATGAATGGCAATTTCGCCGAAATGGGCATCATCAATATCGTCACCAAAAATGCCAAACAAGCCAATGGATTGGCAGTAACTACGGATTACGGACGATTTGAACGGGGTGAAGCGCGTAAAAATATCAATGTTGCGGCTGGCAAAATTTTTGACGATTTGGAAGTTAGTTTTTCGGGCAAAGCAAACGAATCCCAACGTAGCGACCGAATTTACACTGACGCGCATCAAGATAGTTTCGACATGGCAGGAAAAAGCCAACTTGATTCGCTCTATGGCAATTTAGGCTTGAAATACAAAGACTTCAACTTGCGTTTGCTTGCTAACGAATACAACACAGAAAGTCGTGATGGTTATGCGGATGCGATGGAAGCTAAAAATACATTCACGTCTAACGCTTTCAATACTTACGCCGCCGATTTAGATTTTGAACACAGTTTCACTTCCCATTTTAAAATCAATTCAGAATTTAAGTTTTCCCAACAAAGTCCGTGGGAGCGTCGAAAACATTATGAAGACGGTAGGAAGCCGACAAAACTACAAGAAAAGGTCATCGTTGACGATTATAAATTCGATGTAAAAGCAACGTGGATGAGTGATGCAGGCAGTTATTTAGCCATTGGAAACAGTTATAACATAGACGAGTATTCGCACGTCGTGTCAGATTTTAAAGGTTCGCTTCCCACTTTTACTGATTACACAGCGTATGCGGAAGGTGTTTATAAAACAAACTGGGTTGATGTGTTGGTGGGTTTGCGTTTTGATGAATACAATTTATTTGGCACAAATCTCGCGCCGCGATTTGCTTTAACGAAACAGATTGATAATTTTCATTACAAGTTACTGTATACGCACGCTTTTCATGCACCAACGGGCGGCGGTTATCAAATGAATTTAGAATATAATCAAAACAATATATTTGGTAGAAAAGTAGCCCTTCCAACACCTGAAAAAACGCGCAGTTACGAAATAGAATTGGGTTATATGATTTCCAAAAATTTAGAGGTTGTTACCAATGCTTTTTATACAGAGCTTGACGATATTTTGACCTATTCATTTGATGAAAATTTTGATGATTACTATCGTAATGTTGAAGAATTAGGTACTTATGGTTTTGAAGCGGGTGTGAAGTACAAAAATGCAATGTTTGGACATTTCGATTGGAATTATTCTTTTTACCAATCGGCAAAAAATACTGCACCCAGTTATTACCAAGTAACAAATCAAGACGGAGTTGCTATTCATCCGCAAATGAATTTAGGTTTTCCAACGCATAAAGTGACGCTAAATCACACATTTAATATCACGCCAGATTTGTCGTTTAATCATAATTTGATTTTTTCGAGTGACCGATTTGGTTACAGTGGCAGTGAATTAGTGCATTACAAACCTGATTGGATTTATAACGCTTATTTGCGTTATCAAAATATACCGATTAAAGGTGCGGAAATTGGGTTAGGTTTGTACGATGTTTTCAATGCGCGTTATCAATATGTTCAGCAATATAACGGATCGCATCCGTCATTGCCTGCCGAGGCACGGGAATTGATGTTGCGACTTTCTTACCAATTTTAATGATGAAAAAATACATTCTTTTAGACCGTGACGGTGTAATTAACCAAGACAGTGACGAATTTATCAAATCGCCCGACGAGTGGTTGCCGCTTGAAAAAAGTTTAGATGCCATCGCGCTTTTGAATCAAAATGGTTACAAAGTGGTTGTGATAACCAATCAATCGGGATTGGCTCGGGGCTATTTCAACAAAAAAACATTGAATTCCATTCACGCCAAAATGCGCGACGAAGCAGCAAAAGTGGGCGGAGAAATTGAAGCCATTTATTTTTGTCCGCATCAAGCCAGCGACGACTGCAAATGTCGTAAACCCAAAGCAGGGTTACTTAAACAATTTGCCAGCGATTACGACGTGGATTTGGCAGAAATTTATTTTATCGGCGATTCTTTACGCGATATTCAAGCCGCACAAGCGGGTGGTGCAATGCCTGTTTTGGTTAAAACGGGTAACGGTGCAAAAACTTTACAAGAAAATCCTCAGTTTTTAACTTCACTTTTAATTTTTGAAAATTTATATGACGCAGCAAAATCACTCATCAATCGATAATCGTCCGAAAAATTACATCGGTTCAGCGTTACTTTTTATCAGTATTTTCTCAACGGCAACCGTTGTGGGTTTAATTTTATTTGCCTTGTTTTGGACACCCTTTTCAGTGCGCTACAAAATTGCTCGTGCATGGTGTGTTTTAGTTGTTGAAATGAGCAAGTTTTTTTGCGGTTTAAATTACGAAGTCGAAGGGTTAGAAAATATCAACCCGCAAAATGCAGCGATTATTTTTAGCAACCATCAATCAGCATGGGAAACGCTTGCGTTGCGCGTCTTTTTACCAACACAAGCCGCTGTTTTGAAAAAAGAATTGTTGTATTTGCCACTTTGGGGCTGGGCGTTGGTACTTGTGAAATCAATTGTGATTGATAGAAGCAACCAGCGCGGCGCGTTGAAAAAACTCGTTGAAGAAGGCACAAAACGTTTAAACGAAGGCATTTGGGTGTTAATTTTCCCCGAAGGTACAAGAGCAGGCGCACGCGAAGTGTTGCCTTTTAACGTCGGCGGTGCGGTACTCGCGCAAAAATCAGGTTTCCCCGTCGTTCCTGTGGTTCATAATGCTGGCGATTTTTGGGCGCGTTACAGTTTTTTAAAATATGCGGGGACAATTAAAGTCAAAATCGGTGCGCCAATTGATACCAAAGGACGCAAAGCCGCTGACATCAACGCCGAAGTCGAAACGTGGATTAAAGACGAATTAGCGAAACTTTAGGAGATTTTGATGATTGTTTTGTGGACGGACGCGCTGATTTTTATCCTGCTCATTTTTGTAGCAGGCATGAGTTTTTATTTTCGCGACAAAGAGCATTTAAAACGTCCACTGACAACCTTAAAACAAAGTTCAACGGGCATGGCATCGCTGGTCGTGTTGTTATTTTTTATGGCAATTGGCGTACTAGATTCGATTCATTTCAAGCCACAAACTCAAGACAATGAAATCATCAGCGTACTAGATTATTTTGCCGCGCCGTTGCGTGAACATGGTGAAAAAACGTATTCCGAGCCATTTGCGCTGACACTTTATAACAAAGAAATGATTGCTGAAAATGACGGTTCGATGCGTTGGGATTATCCGCGTCTGAAATTTGGCGGGTCGCATTTGGAAAATGAAAATCAAAAATTGACAGATATTTTTCAGAAAGCCACATTTGGATTTTTTATTGGCGTAGGGATTTTTGCCTTATTTGCGTTGTGTTTTAAATTCAAACCACAATTTCAACTTGTGCCAATCACAATTTTTACCTTAATTACGCTCAGTGCGACGCTGATTTATTTGTCGAATTTTTATCACGTTTTTGGCACCGATAAAGTGGGCGAAGATGTGTTTTATCAAGCGATTAAAAGTATTCGCACAGGGCTTGTTTTAGGAACACTGACAACCCTAATTTTATTGCCGTTGTCGCTGGTATTGGGAATTTTAGCGGGATTTTTTCGCGGTTGGCTTGATGACGTAATTCAATTTTTGTACACCACATTAAATTCCATTCCAAGCGTGTTGCTCATTGGCGCGTCGGTGTTAATGGTGCAAGTTTATATGGCAAATCACGAAAGCGATTTCACCAGTTTGATTGTTCGAGCTGACATGCGGTTGCTGTTTTTGTGCCTGATTTTAGGCATGACCAGTTGGACGGGTTTATGTCGCTTGCTACGCGCTGAAACCTTGAAATTGCGCGAGATGGAATATGTACAAGCAGCATATTCGCTCGGTGTAAAACAACATACCATTTTGATTCGCCACATTTTGCCCAACGTGATGCACATTGTGTTGATTTCGGTGGTCTTGGATTTTAGCTCGCTCGTTTTGGCTGAAGCGGCATTGGCTTATATCAACATTGGCGTAGATCCTGCCACTTACAGCTGGGGAAATATGATTAACGGCGCACGGCTTGAAATGGCTCGAGAACCAATTGTGTGGTGGTCGCTTTCAGCTGCGTTTGTGTTCATGTTTGCGCTGGTTTTGGCGGCGAATTTGTTTGCTGAAACGGTGCAAACGGCGTTTGACCCAAGGCGCAGTCAATAACCAGTTTCGCCACATTCACGCCGATTTTTTCTTCAATTTGTACAAATGATGTCGTCAAACGCGGGTTGATTTCTAACACAAAACAGCCCGTTTCATTTTCAATTACATCAATCCCAACGTAACCCAATAAATCAGGAAATGCGCTAGCGATTTGCGAAGCTAATTTTTGATAACGCCCGTCGTCTTGTTTGAAATTCACAGCGATATTTTTCAACTCAAATTGCCGCTTTTTCATTTCAAAAACTTGCAAATTCACGCACAACAACTGCGCTTGCCCATTTTTAAAAATGCACGACAAACTGACTTTCTCGCCCTGAATGTGTGGTTGAATTAAAAAAGTTTTTTCAACCGAGGGTAGGGCAGACCAATCATTTTCTGCTTGTAATAAAAATGTATTTTCTGCACCTGCACCGTCAATGGGTTTAATAATCCATTCTCGCGTTTTATCGTAACGTTTTGCAGAATCAAAAATTTCCGTCGGCACGGTTTGAATTTTAGCGGCAGTTAACATATCAAACGTTGTCAATTTATTGGCAGTTTGCGCGACGACTTTTGATGGCGAGGTCAGCAAAATTTTGTTTTCGTTTTCAACTAATTCACAAAAATACTGCAAAATTTCATCAAATTCAGGCGCAATAATCCATGCCGCATCAACCGTTTTGAGTTGATTTTGAAAATGCTCTTTTATTGCAATAATCACTTCTATGTCTGCTAATTTCTCAAAATTAGCCTGCAACGCATCGAGCATCATTTGTCCTTCGCGTTGCAAACTTTCCGACATTTCGCTGCTTGCTGTGATGTATTCAAAAATTAAAATCTTCATTTTTTAACTAACTCGTGCCAAAGATTAGAGAAGGTTTTGCATCGTTCTTCAAAATCCTCATTTAAAACGTCATCAATCGTTTTTTCATCAAAAAAACGTTGTAATTCAACTTCATAATCCATTCCAAAGTCGTAAAGTAATTTACTTTTTGCGGCTTTTAAGCGGTCTTTTTCGGCTTTTAAATAAGCAAAAAATGCTTCGGTGAAAAATGCTTCGGGATGCTGCAAACCATGTTGGTAAATCGTCAGCAATTCCATTAGCAACTCGTTTTCTGCCATATCTGGCGTAAAAACCAACTCGTCTAATTTTGCATCTTTGTCGTTTCGACTAAATAAAAACGTATTTTGTGCTGCAACCTGATTAACGACCAAATGATGCAACAATGCACTAATAAAATCCTTTCCTTTCAATGAGGTATAGCGATAAAGCAAACTGCCATTTTCATAACAATTCGCCAATTTTCCCGTTAATCGAAAACCATTAACATGAAAATCAATCACCTCGTCTTCAATGCGTGCGCCTAATTTTTTGGCTTTTATTTTTTCCGCAAATTCACCAATTCCAACGTTTTGTTTTTCAAATTCTAAATCGCCCAAAACGCCTGAAAGCCATAAACCTTGAGCTTTTAAACGTTCAACAGTAACCGTTTCATCACGCAAATGCGATTCTAACCACGCACTATAAACGTTGTATTTGTCGAGTCGTTCAAGTTCAAACGGTTCACGTTCATCAATAATGCTTTCTAACGTTTTGAATTTGACCGCTAATTGACGACGTAAAAAATGCTTTTGCGGATTTTTGAAAAACGAAAACACGTCGTTTAATTCGATAACTGTTTCGGTCGCAGGCTGTAACTTTCCTTGCCACCATTTTTCATGCGCCGATTTCGGCGAATTTAACATGTTGGCAGTTTCAAAATCACGATGGGAATAATTGCGTAAATTCGTTTCTGAACCATCAAAATAACGCCGACTAAAACCGTGTAACGGATGAAAAATAGTTAAATTTTCAACGCTGTATGATTCGCGCAATACATCAATCAATTCGCTAATAATCACCGACGGCGGGATTTTTTCGTTGTGATTTTGCGATTGCCCGACGTAAGTCAAAATCAATTTTTCGCGCGTCGAAAGCAAAATTTCTAAAAATTGATAACGGTCGTCATTTCGCCGCGAACGGTCGCCTTTTCTAAAATGTTGCGCGATTAAATCAAACGTCGGTTGACGGTCAATTTTCGGAAATTCGCCATCATTCATACCAAGCAACGCAATGATTTTAAAAGGAATTGAGCGCATCGGAAGCATCGAACAAAACGTCAATTGTCCTCGCAAAAAACCGTTGGAAGATTTTTTTTCTTCGACGCGACTTTCTAGCCAACTAATAATGACCTGCAACGCAACATGTGAATCCGTCAAATGATTCAGTTGGTCGGGCAATTCATCGAGTAATTCATTAAGTTGTTGGCGTTCAATCGCATCGGCATTGGCAAGCAACGTTTCGACATAATCAAACAAACAAAGCCGCCACGAATTGAGCGATTGAGCATTTTTAAAATTGTCGCTTGCTTCGAAAAGTAATTTTAAGAAATCATGCAAACCACCCAACGCCAATGCCGTCGAGCCTTCAAGATGCGGATACGGCAAAATATCTTGCACAAAATCATCATCATTTCCGATGGCATAACCCATAAAAAGCCGATTGAGCATCGCTTGCCAAGTGTTTGCGTCTAAATTCGGCAAATTGAGTTCGGCTTTATGTTCGCCCGATTTTCCCCAGCGTACTTGCGTTTCTAAAACCCAATGACGAATCAACTCTAAATCGGTTTCAGACAAATCAAAATGTGAATGCACAATCGGTTCGGCAAGCAAATCCAATACGCTTTGCCAACCAAAACGGCTTTGTGACAAATGCAAAAAACGAATAAAAATATCCAGTGCGTGATTGCTCAATCGCAAACTGCGGTCAGCAATCGTGTGATGAATATCGTGAAAAACCGCCGAAATAAACGGCTCGTAATGCCCAATATCAGGAGCCATCACCACAATGTCGCGCAATTCGAGATTTTTATCATTTTCAAGCGCGTGAATGAGTTGATTTTTTAACACTTCCACTTCGCGCATTCGGGAATGACAGGCGTGAATTTGAATTGAATTATCTTGCTTCCCCCTTGAAAATTGGGGCTGGGGGGGATTTGCTTTATTCTCCAGCAAATCATTTTGTAACTGATTCAAAACCGTCACACCGTCTGCACGTTCAAAGGTGTCTAAATCTAAATCAATCGCTAAATTTTGCTCTAACAATAAGGCTTGAAACTCCCGCCCTTGTTGTCCTAACGACGAAAGCAACGGATGCGAATCATATTGTTCCTGCGGTTCTTGTTTTAAACGAGCGCGTTTGCTTGGAATATCTGCCCAATAATCTTGCGACGGATTGAGCAAAAACAAATGCAACTGACAATGTTTTGACAGTCCGTGCAAAAACGCTAAAAACAACGGCGGCATGGTATTTATTCCAAAAACAATCACACGTTCGGGCAATTTATTGGCGTAAAAGTTTTCTTCTGCGTCAAGTAATTGGTTAATCACTTTTTGCCACAATGCTCCCCGATGCTGCGTGCCAATTTGCGCGGTGATTTCGCGCCACAAGGCTTTTTGCCAACGTTCTGCTGTCGTGTCGTAGAGCAACTTATTTTCTTGCCATGCAGCAAGCAAATCGGGACGCATCATTTGATATTGGTCAAAAAGTTGCGCCAATTCTTGCGCGAGTTGATAACGTTTTAAATCGGGATTTTCACCTTCCAAATAATGTTGCAGCGGCAAAACATCTTCGCCTTGCAGTTCACGCAACACATTTTCAATGCGCCACGTCATTTTGTGGCGGTCAAATAATTCATCCGTCAAACGTTTATCTAATTTTTTCGCCACGCTACTAAAAAATTTCGCTGGAAATAAAAATTCGTAATTTGCCCACACCTTGAATTGTTGCGACAGCTGTTGCGACAACCAACGTTCCATCCCTTGGCTTTGAATTAAGAAAATTTCTTTATCAAATGGTGATGTAAGCGGCAACGTTTCAATTACCACGCCTAGTTGCGCGACTAAATTTTCGGTTTTATTGGAACTGTGCAAAACAAACATAAATTTTGTGTAAAAAAGTAAAAGTTGGCATTCATCGTGCTTGTAGTCATGCAACTGATTTTACGCAGTTTTGCAGTGTTTCCTTTTTCTGACCCCTCTGGGAAATCATTGCATGTTACGCACTGCGTATTATCAGAATTATTTTGATTATCTTATCACTTACTTTTTGATTAAAACTTTTGGAGGCTTTATGGCTCTCGTAATCAATACCAATTTAGGTTCAATTAACGGACAACGAAATTTAAGCAATACCGCTGCCTCTCAAGCAACTGCAATGCAACGATTATCTTCTGGTGTTCGCGTAAATAATGCAAAAGATGACGCAGCAGGTTTAGCGATTGCGGATCGTATGAATTCACAAATTCGCGGCATGACCGTTGCGGTTCGCAATGCAAATGACGGTATTTCATTAACACAAACTGCTGAAGGTGCGTTAGGTTCATTAACAGATACTTTGCAACGTATGCGTGATTTAGCCGTTCAATCATCGAGTAATGCGGGTGTTTCTGCGACCGACCGTCAAAAAATGCAAACGGAATTCAAAGCCTTAAACGACGAGTTAATGCGTGTGGTTGCTAACAGTGAATTTAACGGCAAAAAAATTCTTAATGGCGATTTAGCGGATGGTTTGAGTATTCAAGTTGGCGCAACAACCGATACGAACAGCCGTATTCAAGTTGCCGTTTCAAATATGGCAACAACTTTGTCGCCTGTGACAAAAACAACCCTTTTCCCAAATGGCGAGCCTGTTGACTCAACATTAGCATCAACTGTGGCAAGTGCAGGCAGAGCCGCTGCGGTCGACCCTCAACTCATCGCTGCCAATGATGCTGCAAAATTAGCCGATGCCGCAGTTGTCGCTGCAAAATTGGCGGCAGCCTCACCAAGCGATGTGGCGTTAGCAAAAGCGGCTTCACTTGCAAACGTTGCAGCAGCAAATGCTATTTCTACTTCATCGACAAATATCTTGGGAACAACGACTAATAATCGCGCAAACCTCTTAGTTCCTGACGCATTTTTGAATACAGTAACAGCTGCAAACGGTGGGAATGTTGCAGCGGCAAGTGCGGTAGTGCTAACAGACACAACTATTCAAGGCTTAACAGCAACAGATTCCGCTCAGGCTTCATCATTATTAACAACTGCGTCACAGTTAGCCGCTGCGGCTCACGCCGACGTAGAGTTTGCGGGACAAAACACTTTTGCAACAACGATGAACGTACTCACGGGCGATAATTTGGACGTTATTGACTCAACAGGTACAGTGGCAAGTGAATTAAACACAGCTGTTTCTCGTTATGAAGTAGGCTCATTTGGTGCAGATAGAAACGCTCAAAAATCATTGATGGCATTGGAAGTTGCAAAAAATATCGCCGCAGCATCGTATGTGAATGACCCACTAAAAACACAAACTGCAAATGATACGGATAAACTTTCTTTTGTGAACAATAACAAATTGGTGGTTGATAACTCGCTTGCCGTCGATAAAATCGGCACTGACTATGCGTTATCATCTATCAATGCCATTGATGCCGCAATTGCTTCGATTGATACCGAACGTTCAAATTTAGGTTCGACGCAAAATCGGTTCACAACGACGATTTCGAATTTGCAAAACGGCATTGAAAACCAATCTGCCGCAAAATCACGCATTATGGATGCTGACTTTGCTCAAGAAACGGCATCGCTGGCTCGTTCGCAAATTTTGCAACAAGCAGGCACAGCAATGCTCGCGCAAGCAAATCAATCAGGTCAGACGATTATGACGTTGCTTCGATAAGTTTGAATAACGCGAATCCAAACGCATTGCTCGTGAAAAATGGGCAATGCGTTTTTTATCTTTAAACACGGCAAAAAATCATGACAAAACCAAAACTCGCATGGGCAATTACAGGCTCTGGGCATTACATTGAAGAGTGCGTTGAATTTTTACTTACGCTTGAAAACGTGGACTTGTACGTCAGCGCGGCAGGCGAAGAAGTTTTAAAAATGTACGGCATTACGCTCGATGAATTGCGAAAAAAAATGCCTGTTTATCGTGATAAAACCGCTTCGTGTCCGCCTGTAGGCTTGTTTTATAAAGGGTATTACCACACGTTTGTACTTGCACCTGCAACATCAAACACGGTTGCAAAATGCGTGTTGGGGATTGCTGATTCACTGGTGACAAATCTTTATTCGCAAGCAGGAAAATGTCGCGTTCCAAGCATCGTTTATCCTTGCGATATTGCGCCCGAAATGGAAACGACTGCACCGAGTGGGAAAGTGATGGTTTATCCGCGCAAAATTGACCTTGAAGGCACGGCAAAATTACGCGAATTTGAATTTACCACCGTTGTTGAAAGCGCAGAGGAATTGATTGCAACCGTTCAACAACGTTTAAAAAGTTTGTCTTAAATGGCTAATACAATTTTGCCCATCGTATGCCCAGCTTCAATTAAATCATGTGCTTTTTTAGCATCACTCAAAGGTAAAACGTCGCTGACGTGAATTTTTAATTTTCCAGCGTTGATAAATTCAGCACATTTTTTGAGTAGTGCAATGTGTTTATCACGTTCAACATCCAAATCGCGCAGCATCGGTGTGAGCATCAATTCAAAACCGATTAACAGATTTCGCATTCGCGCTTCGCTTAAATCTAAATTCGACGCATCTAAAAGCGTTACAATTCGCCCAAAATGCGCTGTGCAAGGAATACTCAGTTTGAAAACGTCTGCACCCACGGTGTCAAAAACCAAATCTACACCACGTCCATTTGTTAAGCGATTCACTTCTGCTGCCACATCGGTTTGATGGTAAAAAATGACCTCATCTGCGCCGAGCGATTTTACAAATTCAGCTTTTTCGTCTGAACTGACGGTTGTAATCACTTTTGCCCCAGCAATTTTTGCAAGTTGAATGGCCACATGACCCACGCCGCCTGCGCCTGCGTGAATTAAAACGGTTTGCCCTGCTTGCAAATTTCCCCGTTCAAATAATGCGCCCCACGCGGTAATTAAAACCAGTGGCGCGGCGGCAGCGATTTGAAAATCTACGTTAGGCATCAAACTCGCATGGCGTGATTCAATCACGGTGAATTGCGCGTAATTACCTTGTTCACGTCCCAAACCACCGTTACAAAACCAAACTTTATCGCCAATTTTAAAATCACTGACGTTTGCGCCAATTTCAACTACTTCACCCGCACCGTCACAACCTAAAACAGCGGGCAATGGCGCATTCGGATAAAACAAACCACCTTTTCTGATTTTGGTATCCACGGGATTTACGCCCGCTGCGTGCAAACGTACTTTGATTTGCGTTGCGGTTGTTAAATGGGGTTCTGCAATATCTTGTTCTTGCAACACGTCACTGCCGCCAACCGCAGTCATTAAAATAGCTTTCATAAAAAAACGTCCTTTAAATAAATATCAAAATAATTGCCGCAAATGTTCACGGGCTTCTTTGTAATTAAGACTGTCAATAAGCTTACGAAATTCAATAAACCAATCCGCACGTTCAGGTGGTAAATGTTTTTTTAACCTTTCCATCTGCGATTCATTGATAAAACGATTTGAATTCAAACATGGCTCAAGTTCCGCGACGATGTCTTTTAATGCTTGCAAATTATCTTCATCGCCAAACGATAAAGTATCGTGTTGTGGCAATGTCGCAATCGCAGACAGCGTTTTTTCTAATTCATTTTTGAACATCGCAAAGGTTTGCAAATCCAGTTTATTTTCAAAAAGCTGTGCGGCGCGATAAAGTTCAATTGCACCAATACTTCCTGCTGAACCTTTGATATTGTGAATTAAATCTTTTGCCTCGTCTGTCTGTGTATAGGTCAATAGTAATTCAATTTTTTCAGCGGCATTTTTGAATTTTTCGCCAAAACTCAGTATTAAACGTGTCGCTAATTCGCTATTTTGATGCAGGGATGCTAAAAAATCACTTACCTCAAATCCTTGCAGTGATTCAACATGCGGTGTTTTCTCAACAATCGTTTGAGTGTTGCCAAGAAAAAAGGCGAGTGTTGCCATTAAATTTTTTGCATTGATAGGCTTTGCAATAAACGCATTCGTTCCCGCTTTCGCACATTTTTCTTGCTCTTCGAGTGTCACGCCCGCTGAAAGCGCAATTACAGGCAATTGTTCATAACGCGCTTGCGCTCGAATCTGCCGTGTTGCTTCAAAGCCATCCATCACAGGCATACTCATATCCATTAACACGGCATCAAAATGAAACTGGGGTAATAGTTTTAAGACTTCCGCACCATTGCTTGCAATGTCAACAAAAATGCCTGCGTGTGTGAGTAATTCGTAAATAATTTGTTGGTTAATCTCATTGTCTTCTGCAACTAAAATGCGAATGCCTTTTAGCGATGTCTCAATCATTTCGGGTACTTGTGATTTTTGTTCCGTCAAAGACGAAATATCTTGTGCGAGTTCAAAACTAAACGTACTGCCTTTGCCAACTTCACTCGCAACGGAAAAGATACCACCCATCATTTGCAATAAATGGTGACTAATCGTAAGACCTAAACCCGTTCCACCAAAACGGCGCGTAATCGAACCATCGACTTGGCTAAACGGTTGAAATAGTTTTTCTTTATCTTCTTCAGATAAACCAATTCCTGTATCTGTTACTGAGAATAATAACCGTGCTTTGGAAAAATAAATTTCTTGCAACGTCACCGTCAATGACACAGAGCCGTTTTCAGTGAATTTAATTGCATTGCTAATTAAGTTCACCAAAATTTGTTGCAGGCGAACTTTATCGCCGATTAAATCGCGCGGCACATCGGGGAAAATGTTGATCGAAAAAAACAGTCGTTTTTGTTTTGCCGCATCAAAAAATAAATCATTAAGATGATGCTCAATGCTCTCAAGCGAATACGGCTGATAATCGAGCGTTAAATGCCCTGATTCGAGTTTAGAAAAATCTAAAATGTCGTTCAGTATGTTCATCAAATTAGTCGAAGTACGACTCATTTTTTCTAAATAATCCCGAATTTCCCAAGACAAGCCTTTTTTCTGCAATGCTAAATAAGAAAGCCCACTAATGGCATTCATCGGCGTGCGAATTTCATGACTCATATTGGCTAAAAACCGACTTTTTGTTTCAGCGGCTTCAAGAGCTTGCTGGTGCATTTTTTGAAGTTCTTCAGTGCGTATTGATACTTGCTGTTCAAGATTTTCTTGAATTTTTGTCAATTGTCGAACGCGCCAAAAATAACCCAATGCCAATAAAAGCACTACTGTATTTAACGCCGCTGCACGAAACCATAGCGTTTGCCAATACGCTGGCGTTATCGTAATTGGCAAACTCACGCCCGTTTCATTCCAAACACCTTTGCTACTCGCCGCTTTAACGCGAAAAACATATTTTCCCGCTGGCAAATTGGTGTAAGTGGCAATGCGATGCGAGGCTTTTGTCTCAACCCAATCCTTATCAAAACCATCAAGACGATACGCATAACGCACCAGATTTGGCGAATCAAATTGCAACGCTGAAAATTCAATCCCAAAAACCGATTCTTTCCACGACAACGTCAACGATTTCGGCGCAAAAAGTGAACCCTCAATTTTTACATTTTCGCCGTAATTATTGTCGGTTTGCAGGGATTTGTTAAAAACTGTGATGTCAGTAATCGCAACAGGTGGCGGGGCTAAACTCACTTTGACGACGGTAGAATCGACAATCGTCACGCCGCGTGAACTACCGAAAAAAACTCTACCTTGTTTATCCGAATAGGAATTTGAAAGCCCGCTCGTTAAGCCGCCTGTAATGCCGTCGGATTGCGAATAATGAATAAATTTTTCTGTTTGCGGGTCGAATTCTGAAATACCGATATTGGTGGAAAGCCAAATTTTCCCCGTTACGTCGCTGTTAATTAACTCAACTGAATCAAAGGTGTTTGTGTCTTTTTTGCCATAAGAGTGAAATTGCAACTTGCCGTATTCTAACGTGGTAATTTTGTCAAAACCGCTATTAGTCGCCGTCCAAATCGTGCCATTTTTATCTTCGTGCAAACGAGCAATTTTATCGTCGCCGACACTGACATTATTTCTTGGATCGTATAAATAATGCTCAAAAATCCCTGTTGCAACATTTAATTTTTCTAAACCACCGCCTTCGATATTTGCCAGCCAAACACGCCCTTTGCTGTCTTCTAAAATGTCGGAAGTTCTAAAATTATGATGACCTTGTGGATTCTTTGGCTCGTAGTAATAGTTTTTACGCTCGTCTGTTACCGTGTTGTGGTGAACAATCGTGCCGTTGCCCGTAACAACCCAAAGCATTTCATTTTTGCTGCCTGAAATTTTG